>CBFHHK010000077.1:0-16219 GCA_965655435.1 Planctomycetota bacterium
CACCGACGCGTCCTTTCACGAGATCAGCGTCGACGGCGACACCAGCACGAACGACACGGTGGTCCTCATCGGCGGCCCCTCCGGCGCACAAGACATCGACAGCGGCGACCCTCGCCTCCCGGTGCTAGAGGCGGCGATCACCGCGGTCATGCAGCGCCTCGCGCGGTCGATCGTGCTCGACGGCGAGGGGCGCACGCGGCTCATGGAGCTGCGGGTGACCGGGGCCTCGGACACGGCGGCCGCTCGACGCGTCGCGGAGAGCGTCGCGTGCTCCTCCCTCGTCAAGACGGCGCTCGCTGGCGGGGACCCCAACTGGGGCCGCATCCTCGCCGCCGCAGCCAACGCAGGCGTCTCAATGGAGGGCGCGGCGCCATCCCTCGAGATCTGCGGGCATCGGGTCTTCGAGGACGGAGCCCCCACGGGCTACGACCGCGGCGCCGTGGACGCAGCGTTCTCCGACGAGGAGGTGCAGGTGGTCCTGGACCTCGGACTGGGCCACGGAGCTGCGCGCCGCTGGACCACCGACCTCTCCGCGGAGTACGTCCGGCTCAACGCCGAGTACACGACCTGAGGCGGGCTCAGACCGAGCGCTCGATGAGCACCGGCTCGAGAGCCCCGTCGGGCAGCGGCGCCAGCTGGCGGGCGCCGTCGGGCCAGATGACCTCGACCCGCTCGATCACCCCCTCAGCGCCAAGCCCGAAGGTCAGGGGCAGCTCCGACTGGGACAGGTAGCTGCGGGTCGCCGTGACCTCGCGCACCAGCGTCCGCCCGTTGACGTCCACCTCGACCCGCGCCCCCAGCGCGTCCCGGTTCATCCCGGGCTGACGGAGGCGGACCCGCAGGACCCGGCGACCGAGGTCCTGGTCGTTGCGGAGCAGCACCGGCGGCGCGCCCACCTGGCAGAGCAACACGTCGAGGTCGCCGTCCCCGTCGATGTCCGCGTAGGCCGACCCGCGACCGACGAGGTCACGCCCCAGATCGCCGGTCTCTGCGGCGGGGACCTCCGTGAAGCACGCGCGGGCTTCGGGCCCCTGGTTCCAGAAGAGCTGCGCGGGCTGGCGGTAGGTCTGGCTCGGCTGCACCTCGTTGATGGTCTCGTCGAGGTGCCCGTTGACCTGAAGCAAGTCGAGCCGGCCGTCGAGGTCATAGTCGAGGAAGAAGAGGCCGAAGGAGAGCCGCAGCCGGCTCGGCGACCCGATCCCCTCCCCCATGGCGTCGTCGTTGAAGCGCAGGCGCCCGCGCTGGCGGACGTAGAGCGACGAGCTCTCGTTGGCGAAGTTGCCGATGCAGACGCCCAGGGACCCGTCGCCACGGAAGTCGGCCGCGTCGATCCCCATGGCCCCTGTCGCGCCGCCGTTGCTGTCGAAGCCGAAGCCTGTGCGGTCTGCCACCTCCTTGAAGCGGCAATCGCCCTCGTTGAGGAACAGGTGGTTCTGCACCGTGTCGTTCGCGACGAGGATGTCGGTCCTCCCGTCCCCATCCAGGTCCCGGAACGCGACCCCGAGGGCCTTGCCCATGGGCGCCCCCGTGGCGGCGTTCGCCACCTGGATCCCCGCCTCGGCGGAGACGTCAGTGAAAGCGCCACCGCCGTCGTTTCGGTAGAGGCTCGAGAAGGTGCCCTGGTAGTTCAACGGTGACCCATACGCCGAGTCCTCGCCGTTGAGCGTGTAGCCAATGTCCGCGTCGATCTCGGGGGACCACCGCACGTAATGGCACACAAACAGGTCCAGGTCATCGTCTCCATCAGCATCGAAGAACCCCGCGCTGGTGGTCCACTCGTCCGGTGAGCCACCCACGCCCGCCGCCGCCGTGACATCCGTGAACCCGCCAGGGTCGTTCCGGTAGAGCCGGTTACCGCCGACGCCGGTGAGGAATACGTCCACGTCGCCGTCCCCGTCGTGATCTCCGACCGCGACCCCCATGCCGTAGGGGGCGCCGCCCAATCCGGAGGCCGCCGTGACATTCTCGAAGCGCCCCTGCCCGTCGTTGCGGTAGAGGGCGTTCCCCGCGCTGGCGGGCCCGAAGGCGCCGCTGTCCACGAGGAGCAGATCCTGGTCGCCGTCGCCGTCATAGTCGAGGAAGGCCGCGCCTCCGCCCATGGTCTCCGGGAGCAGCTTGACGTCGCTGCTCGGGGCAGCGCCGTTGCGGTGCGAGAAGTCGATCCCCGCCGCGGCCGTCACATCCGTGAAGCGCACCGTGGGGAGCGCCTCCATCGGCGCCTCGAGGTCCTCGATCGGACCGACGTCCTTCTCCCGGATCTCCTCCTCCAGCTCTTGGTCTCCCTGCAGGACCAGGACGGCCGCCACCAGCGCGGCGACACCCGCGATGACCATGAGGGACCCCTTGAAGGCTCGTCCAATGACCGCGTCGTCCTCAGGGACGAGCTGATCATTCGGTGCTTGCGACCCGCTCATCGGCCTTGCTGCTCCTCGTCCGTGCCCTGCGCGCCGCTGCCCTGCGCGCCCATGCCCAGCGCACCCGGCCGGTGCAGGTCGTAGATGACCACGGCCTCGGCCGCCACGTCCGCCGCGGGGTAGCGCTTCCGCGCGGCCGCGATGGCCCGATCCGACGCGTTGTCGTCCACCTTGTAGGTCGCGTGCAGGTCGCCGTGATGCCGCGAGCGCTCCTCGTCCCCGAGGTCCGCGTAGACCAGCTCCAGGTTGTAGTGCGCCGCCGCGTTCTCCGGGTCGATCTCGAGGGCCGCCTCAAGCCACCCGGCGGCGGCGGCCAGCATCACCTCCCGCCGCTCCCGCCGCTGCTCGCCGCGCTCCTGCCGGGCCCGCTGGTAGACGGTGTTCCCGAGTTCGATCAGCAGTCGGTAGTCCTTTGAGAAGTCAAAGCCGCGTCCCTGGGCCTGGGCGAAGCCGCCCTCGACGATCTGCTCGAGGTTCGCGATCGCCGCGTCGAAGTTGCCGTTCTGCTTGTTCACGAGCCCCGTGAACCAGAGCACCGACCACTCCCTCGCCGGGGGGTCGAAGTCAGCGGCCCGACGGAGCGCGTCCGGCGCCTCACGGGCGACGCGCCCCTCCCGCAGGTAGACCCGGGCCAGGTTGATCGGCCCGTCTGGGCGCCCGAGCGCCTCCACCTGCTTGAACGCGGCCTCGGCCTGACGGAGCTGCCCCGTGCCGCGCTTGCGGAGAAGGCCGATGCCGTAGTCGTTCCAGCGCTGCCATTCGGGGATCGACGAGGCCGCCGGATCGACGGGCGCCCCGCCCACAACGGGGAACGTGATGGTGTCTGCAGCGAGCTCGAGGATCGGGAGCTCGTTGACGTACTCGTTATCGTCGGTGACGAAGCGCATGAACTCCGTGTCGAACTTCCGGTACCTGAGCCGCGCGTTGAAGGTCACCGAGTCGCTGGCGTCGGCGGGGACCTCGAAGCGGTAGTGGAGGACGTCGGCGGCGCCCGGCGGGATCCCGTGGTTGTAGAGCGGGGTGAAGATGTCCTCCGCGTTGCGCTGCGCGATGCGGTTGCCGTCGCGGTCGAGAACGAAGGCGTTCACGAAGTGCGACCAGGGGTCCACGCTCCCGTCCTCTCGGCTCATCCCACCGCTGCGCCCGATGCGCTCACCGCCCTGCGCGGCGGAGAGATCCACCCAGACCTGGTTGGAGTCCGCCGTTCCCTGGGTGAACTCATGACCCATCTTCACCGTACGCACGACCACCTCGAGCAGGTAGGCCTTGCCCGGCTCGAGGGTCGGGATGGCTGGGCGTAGGGGCGCGATGAGGGGGCCGTCAATGGTGCCCTCCTGTCGGATCCCGAAGATGTCCAGCCGCATGACACCCTCGTTGAACTCTTGGTGCCGCGCGACCGCGGCGTCCGCCTGCTCCTGCGTCACGTGGCCGTACTCGACCGCGATTTGCGGCACCGCCGTGTTGGCCGACGGGAAGAGGTGGTCGAGCGTCTTCTTGACCCCGCTCTCGTCGCGGATCCGAGCGCTGAAGTTGTCGGACTCGACTGCCGGCATGTGGCACTCGTTGCAGCTCTCCTCGGCCTGATCCGGGTAGTAGAAGCTGCTCACTCCGTGGCCAGAGACCCCCGACAGGAGGAACGAGTCGTAGTGATTCTGTCCCCTCAGCCACTTGTAGCCGTTGAGCTCCTCAGGGAGGTGGACCTTGTGGCAGGTGCCGCAGAACTCGGTGGTCTCGTGCAGCGGCTTGAGGAACGTCTTCTTGTGGAACTCCGGCTTGGCCTTCACCAGCTGCTCGTTGACCCACCTCAGCATCGGGTTGTCCGTGAAGGTGAAGGGATAGTGGATCGGGGTGTCGATCGTGTAGTCCGCGTTCCCTCGCGGGCTGTTGATCGCGCTGATCGCGTGACAGGCCGTGCACGTGATCCCTGCGTGCGCGGTCGGGTCGTTGCGGATGTCGAAGTCCGGATCGTTGAACTTGCCGCTGAAGAACGGGACCAGGTCGTGGCACCCGGCGCAGAAGCGGGACGCGTTCACGTTGCCGTCGCGCTCGAGGGCAAACTTGCGCGTCGCCACGACCGACGCGAGGTAGGGCTCGTTGTTGAAGGACGAGAGGTGGTGGGCGCTCGCCATCCAGCTGTCGTGAACGTCCTCATGGCACCGGACGCAGTACTGGTCGTTCTGCAGGATGTGCTCCGGGATGAAGTCTCCCGAGACGGTCCGCGCGAGCGACGGATAGAAGTACTTCGAGCCCTCGGGGTTCCCCACCTCATCCCACTGGCGCGGATCCTGGACCTGGAGGATGAGCATCCCGCCGGCGAAGACACCTGCCACAGCCGCCCAGCGGGCCCCGACCTTCCAGTTGATCTTCCGCCCCGCGAGGCGGTGCAAGACGAACAGCCAGCCGCAAAAGAGCGGCAGGAGCACGTGACTCCAGTACGCGACCGCCCGGACCGTGGCGTCGTTGACGACAATGACCCCCTCGATGCGCGTGAGCACGACCCCGGTCAGCAGGAGCAGGATAGCAGCGACGAAGAGGGCGTAGCCGACCCGCACAGCCCGCCGGTTCCTCCTCCCGCGGGCCGCCCGCATGTGCGCGATCCCGAACACGATGACCGGGGTCACGATGAGCGTCCCTAGCACCAGGTGCAGCAGGAACATGTAGAGGTACGTCAGGTTCTCGAAGCTCTTGCCGCTCCACCACCCCGCGACGCTGACGCTCACGAGGTAGACCGAGTTCACGGCCAGCAACGCGAAGAGCCCCAGCACCACCGCGAGCACCTTGTTCAGGCGCGGGCTGACCGCCGGCACGTAGGGGCGCCGAACCCTGGGGGTGCTCTCGGGAGTCTTGCTCAATGGGCGGTGGGGCTCGTGGGCGACTTGGGCCCGGTGCTGCCAGCGGTCAGGCTGGCGTCGGGCTTAGCGGCGAGTTTCGCGCCGCAAGTGGATACGAGGGTTTGCGCCGGCGGTGAGGACTTTCGAGCGCAATAGATCTCCGCGGCAAGCTGCCCCACGACCATGGACCGCACTCACCCGCGGGGTCGCGTGCAGGTGGGGTTTGAGCGGCCCCCGGCGGCTCATAGATAGACCCGCTCCACGTACTCCCCAACCATCCGATGGGTGTTGAACTTCCCGGGAATGGTCTTCAGCGAGCGGCGCGCCCGCTCCATCCAGCGGCGGGGCATGCCGGCCTTGTCACGGTCGAAGAACTCGGGCACCAGCTCCCGCTCGAGGAGCTCCACGAGCGCGTCTGCGTCATAGGCGTCCTGCTTGCGGCGGCTCTTGAATTCGCTGCCGTCGCCGATCACCCAGCCGTTGTCTCCGTCGAAGCCCTCGGGCCACCAGCCGTCGAGGATGGAGGCGTTCAAACCGCCGTGAAGGGGCGGCTTCATGCCGCTCGTCCCGCTGGCCTCGTTGGGGCGAATGGGGTTGTTGAGCCAGACGTCACAGCCGCTGGTCAGGACCCGCCCCACCTGCATGTCATACTCCTCGAGCAGCGCGACACGGCCCTTGAAGCCCGCCTTGCGTGCCTGGGTATGGATGATCTGTGCGAGCTCCTGGCCGCCCTCGTCCCGGGGGTGTGCCTTGCCCGCGAAGACCAGCTGCACCGGCCGCTCGGGGTCGCCGAGGAGCGCGGCGAGTCGCTTCGCCTCCTTGAAGATCAGCGGGGCCCGCTTGTAGGTGGCGAAGCGGCGTGCGAAGCCCAGGGTCAGCGCGTCCTCGTCGAACGCTCGGTACGCTTCGGCCACGGCAGCCGCGCCCTCTCCCCTGCGCTCCGCCTGACGCGCGAGGCGCGCCCGGACGAAGTGAACGAGCCGGCTACGGAGCGTCTTACGGAGCTCCCAGAGGTCCTCGAGCGGGATCTTACCCGCGCGCTTCCAGGGATCGTCGGTCGGCCCCATGCCGTCCCACCTCGGCTTGAGGTACTTGCGGTAGAGCGCGTCCGCCTCGGGCGCGAGCCAGGTCCGCGCGTGGATGCCGTTGGTCACGTGCCCGATGGGCACGTCCGCCACCTCCTCGACGTCGTACACGCCCTTCCACATCTCCCGGCTCACTTGTCCGTGCAGCTCGGCGACGCCGTTGACGTTGCGCGCGGTGTTGAGTCCGAGCACGGTCATGCAGACGGGCTCCTGCCGATCGCCGGGGTTCTCGCGGCCGAGGTCAGCGAAGGCCTCCGCGCTGAGGCCCATCTCCTTCAGGATCGGGCGCAGGTACTTGCCCACGTCCTTGGCGCCGTAGCGGTCATGGCCAGCGGGGACAGGCGTGTGGGTCGTGAAGACGGTGCTCTGGCGAACGGCCGCGAAGGCCGCGTCGTAGCTCTTGCCCCGGGCCATCAGCGCCCGGATTCGCTCCACGGCGGCGAAGGCCGCGTGGCCCTCGTTCAGGTGCACGACGGTGGGCTTGAAGCGCATGGCCTCCAGGGCTCGGGCGCCCCCCACTCCCAGCAGGACCTGCTGGCGGAGGCGCAGATCAGGCTCCCCCTTGTAGAGGCCCTCGGTCAGCTGCCGGTGCGCCTTGGGCTCGCCCTCAAGGTCCGCGTCGAGCAGGTACAAGGCGACCCGGCCCACCTGCTGCTTCCAGATCTTGGCCCGGACCATCTTCCCGCCAATGGGACACTGGATCTCCTTGCCGGTGTCGACGATCGGGAGGTCGCCGAAGTCGACCGTCGGGTAGAGGACGCGGGTCGAACCGTCTCCGCGCAGCTCCTGGATGTAGTAGCCGTGGCGGTAGAGGAGCCCGACGCCCACGAACGGAATGCCGAGGTCGGAGGCGGACTTGACGTGGTCGCCGGCGAGGACGCCGAGGCCGCCCGAGTACTGCTGGAGGCTCTCGTGGATCGCGAACTCGCTGCAGAAGTAGGCGACCTTGAGGCCGGGGGCTCGCGGGGCGACCTTGCGGTCGAACCAGGTCTGCGCCGCGTAGTAGTCAGCGCTCGCCGCCTCGGCGGCCTCCAGCAGCGCGACGAAGGACTCGTCCTCGGCGCAGGCCTCGAGGCGCGCCACCGGGACCCGTCGGAGGGTCTCGAGGGGCGCGTGCTGTGTGGCCTCCCACTGCAGGGGGTCAATCGCGGCGAACACGGCCTGGGTCGTCGGGCACCATGACCAGCGGAGGTCGAGGGCGAGGGCGGAGAGTCGCTTGGAGAGGGCTTTGGTCTTCATCGAGCTGCCAACCGGTCGGTGGCGTCAAGGAGTTCATGGAGTCGACGAGCACGCGCCGCGGAGAGGTCGCGGCGCGAGGCGCGCCAGGCCCAGTTACCGGAGGGCGTGCCGGGTGTGTTCATGCGAGCCGATCGGCCGAGGCCGAGGACATCCTGGAGCTGAAAGAGCGCGGTGTGCGCGCCCGTGGCGCAGGCCGCCCGGATCATGTCGGTCGCGACGGTCTCGCCCGCGCCGCCCGTCGCGGCGCGGAAGCGCCGCCGGGTGCTCGCGTCCAGGCCTCGCCACCACCCTGCGCAGGTGTCGTTGTCGTGGGTCGCGGGGTACACCACGGCGTCGGCGCCGATCGCATGGGGCGCGTGGAAGGACCCCGCGCCGAACCCCCACTGGAGGACCCGCATCCCGGGGAGCTCGAACTGGTCCCGGAGCGCGTGGACGGCGGGGGTCACTGAGCCGAGGTCCTCGGCGATGAGCGGGAGGCCGCCGAGCTCGTCCTGGATGGCCTCCAGGAGCTCCTCGCCCGGCGTCTCCACCCACCTCCCGTCCCGCGCATTGGAGGCCTCCGCGGGGACCTCCCAGGCGTTTCGAAAGCCGATGAAGTGGTCGACACGGATCGCCTCGAAGAGGTCCATCTGCCGGCGCATGCGAGCACGCCACCAGGCGAAGTCCTCCGCCCTGTGCGCGTCCCAGTCGTAGTGCGGGTGGCCCCAGAGCTGACCGTCCTCGTTCATGGAGTCCGGCGGACAGCCAGTCAGGACCAGCGGCCGGCCAGCGGCGTCGAGGCGAAAGAGCTCGGGCCGGGCGCTCACGTCCACCGAATCAAGCGCCACGAAGATGGGTGCGTCCCCCATCAGGAGGACGCCGCGCTCGCGGGCGTAGGCCCGGAGAGCATTCCACTGGCGGTCCAGCTGGAACTGCAGGAAGCGCGCGAGGTCCGCCGCCTCTGCCGTGGCGCCGTCGGCCGCGCAGAAGGCGTCGAGCCAACCTGCCTCGCGGGCGCAGAAGCGCTCGAAGGCCGCGCGCTGGCGGCGACGACGCTGCCAGGCGGTGAAGGCCTTCGCGAGCCGCGCAGACTTGAACCTCCGCGCCTTCGCGTACCGCACGTTGCCCTCGCGGAGCTCCTTCGGGCCCGCGAGGTCAGCGCGCTCGAGGAGCCCCTCCTCGGCGAGGACCTCCAGGGAGAGATAGATGGGCTCGGAGGCGAAGGCTGAGCTCGACGCATAGGGCGAGTTCCCGGGCCCCAGCGGGACCACGGGCAGCATCTGCCACCAGGTGACCCCGGCCGCAGCGAGCCAGTCCACGAAGCGGTAGGCCTCCGGGCCGAGGTCGCCGATCCCGTGCCGTGCCGGCAGGGAGGCCAAGGGCATGAGCACCCCCGCGGCGCGGGGGAACCGATCAGTGAAGGACCCGACCATGGGAGCTCAACAGCCCGGTGCTGTCCGCCGCCAGACTCGACCGGCGATCGGACCGACCATCATCCGGAGCCCCGCATGCTCGTCCAGTTCGGGCGCATCGCCGAACAGCGGCGACCACTCACCGTCCACCGTGGGGGGAGTGAAGCTCGAGTGTTCGGAGCCCGCGTTGAGCGCCACCATGAGCACCTCGTCCCCGAGGGTCCGGAGGAAGACCCAGAGGTCCTGCTCATCATCCGCGAGGTGGGTCTCGAAGTCGCCGACCCGCAGCGCCTCGTGCTCCCGGCGGAGGGCGATCGCCCCGCGATAGAACGCGTGGTGATCCTCCATGATGAAGTTCTGCTCGGGGTTCTCGTAGGGGCCGAGGTCCGCCCAGAGCATGGGCTTGCGGTTCGTCGGGTCGTCCGCCCCCCACATGCCGACCTCGTCCCCGTAGTAGATCATGGGCGCCCCGACGTACGTCATCTGCGCCAGGGCCACGAGCCGCTGCCGCTGGAAGTGGAGCTCATGGGGCCTGCCGCTGTTGTAGTCGTCGCGCCGCTGAATCTGATTGCTGCGGTCATAGGGGCGGTCGCGGTTCAGGAGCATGGACGCGATACGGTCCGTGTCGTGGCTCCCGACCAGGTTCATCAGGGCGAAGGTGGCCTCATCAGGGTAGGCGAGGCGCAGCTCGGCGAGGCGCGCGTCGAGCGATGAGGCGGAGACCTTGCGCTCGACGTTCCCGACCCACGCGACGACCGGGTCGGCGAAGCGGTAGTTCATGACCGCGTCGAAGTGCTTGCCACCCAACCACTCGTCGGCCCGGTGCCAGATCTCCCCGGAGATGAACGCGTCCGGGTTGATGGACTTCACGAGCGCTCGCCACTCCTCCCAGAAGTCGGCCGGGAGCTCCATCGGAACGTCGAGGCGCCAGCCGTCGATACCGTCGGCAGGGTCCCCGTCGCCGTCGGGGTCCATCCAGCGCCGGGTCACCGCGAAGAGGTGCTCCTTGACGGCCTCGGAGGCGAGGCCGCCTCCCTCCTTGGCGAAGACCGGGAGGTCTCCGAAGCCGGCCCAGCCCACGTACTCGAACGGCTCCCAGGAGCGGACCTGGAACCAGTCGGCGAAGCGAGAGGCCTCGCGGTGCTCCTGGACGTCGAGGAAAGCCGGGTGCGCCACGCCCACATGGTTGAAGACGGCGTCGAGCACGACCCTGAGGCCGCGGCTCTTGCAGGTGGCGAGGAAGTCGAGGAAGAGGCGGTCCGAAGGGGTCCACTTCCAGGAAGACGGGTCGAGGAGATCCTCGTCGGCCGTGGCCTCCTCGTAGTCCTCTCCAGCTCCAAGCCCCGTGTCCACGTGGCGGAAGTCGGTCGCGTTGTACTTGTGGGGCCCGGCAGCCTGAAAGATCGGGTTCAGGTAGATCGCCGTGACGCCCAGCTCGACCAGGTGATCGAGCTGCTCCTCGATCCCCGCGAGGTCGCCCCCGTACATGCGTTGGTAGACGTAGTACTCCCAGAAGGTCTGTCCGTCAGACCCCTCCCACTCTGCGGGCTCCGTCCACTCACTCGTCCAGGACCGAACCGGCTCCGGGTCATTCGAGACGTCGCCGTTTCGGAAGCGCTCGGGGAAGATCTGGTACCAGATCGCGTGCTTGGCCCAGTCGGGTGTCTCCAGCGTGGAGTAGGCGGCGGGTTCATAGGCGTGAACACGCGGATCCGACACGCACAGGGACTCCGTCTCCAGCCCGAAGGTGTAGCGAGCTGGTTGCTCCGCCCCGTCGAGATCGACCTGCCAGAACTGGAACGGCTCGGGTGAGGGCACGCGCTCCATGGGGTGGGGCGCGCCGCCCTCAAGGAGCAGCGAGACCCCCGCCACGTCCCCCCCAAGGGTGCGGTAACGCACCCGCCAGCGGCCCCCGGGGACGCGGTGCAGGTACAGCGGCTCCTCGGGATCGTGAGCCAGTCCCTCGGTTCGAATGCCGCCCACAGAGGGGCCAAGATCGAGCCCGTCGGGTTGCCCGAGGGATCCGAGCCGGAGGATCGAGTTGCAGGACTCGAAGCCGTCGTCCTCCGCGTCCGCGTTCGTCGGGTCCGGGACCCACTCCCTCCCATCGAGGCAGAACTTGTAGCGGTAGGCACCACTCCGGAGGCTGACCTCCGCGCGCCAGCGCCCGTCGGCCGCCCGCTCCATGGGCGCGGCCTCCAGGTTCCAACCGTTGAAGTCCCCCGCGAGGGAGACCCGCTCCGCGTCACGATCAGAGGCGAGCGTGAAGACCACCCGCCAGCGACCGGCGCCGGGCTCCTCGTCGACCTCGACCGACTCGGGGAGGCGGCCGGCCTGGCCGAGACCAATGTCAAGCTGCTCGAGCCCGGTCCACGGCTCGACCTCCGCGGCGTGCGCCTCGCGGGTCGCGCCCGTCTCTCCCTCGAAGCGGAGGACGAGTACCGCGAGGAGGAGGGCGCAGAAGATGAGGGAAGGCAGAAGCAACGGCAGCTGGCAGTCGGGGAGGAGGGGGGGCGCGGCTCAAAAAGGCTAGACCTGGCCCCGGAGGGCACGGGGGTCGGAGTCTGCCTCATCGGTTCATCGGCTGGAAAGGCCCAGGAGCGGCACTCCAGGCCCCAAGAACTTCTCTTCTCTGCCGCAGGCCCGAGCCCTCGGGCCCTGACTCAAGGCCCAAGGCCCCGGTCGGCGGGACGGCTGTTCCCCCCCGGGCCCGGATCCACCGGCCCGAGCGCCACGAAGGGTCCTGTGTGCAAGGTGAACCCGCAGAGGGCCTCGGGGGACGGCCGGACCCCGACGGGGTCAGGAGCCTCGCGCTGCGGGGGGTGTGGCATTGGAGCGCAGCCCTCTCGGTTCTCCTCGGCCTGCTGGCCTCGCAGGCCCCGTCGTGGACTGGTGACGCGCGCGCTGCCCTCCTCCCCGGCGCGCCTGGCGCGGCGCTCGCCATCCTGTTCCTGGCGGGCCGACGCGCGGGGCTCCGGCGAGGCGCCATGGTGCTCGCGACCTCCACGGCTGGCTTCCTGTCCCTGGCGACGATCCCAAGCCTCGGTTCCATCTCGCTCCTCGGGACCCCCCAGGGCCCGGCCATCGCCTTCCAGCTCGCCTGCCTGGGGGCCTCCGCGGCCTTCCTCGCTCGCTCCGCCCCCGCCTGGAGGAGGGTGAACACCGATGGCGACGAGGCGGACCGGCTGCTGCGCATGTACGACGAGCTCTGAGCGCCCACCCAACCGCCCCGACCTCCGGAGCACCAGCGCCCCAAAGCGGCCTCGGCGGCACCAAGGAGACGCCTTGGCGGCGGGCCGAAGCGGTCGCGGCTGCTCCCTGTCCCCCCCCAAATCCGCCCGAGTCCACTGGCTGGCGGAGCCGATCCCCCTTGCCGGCCGACTGGCTTTCAGCGCCAGCTGAACGGAGATTCCCTGAGAAGAGACTGATTCCCGGGGATGGGGCTGAGGATCCGTCGGTAGGACGTCCGAAATGAGAGCAGGGCCCCTGGCCCGGAGAGTCCCCTTGGCAGATTTCATGTCCCGATCCGTGGCCCGCCCGACGGTCCACGCACCCGATGCGCCCCGCCACGTGATCAGCGTGATGGAGACGTGGATCGACCGCACCGCCGCTCGCGGCCAGGCCTTCGAGGACGGCGATGAGTTTCGACTCGGCTTCATCTGGTTCCGCATCACGGCGGACCACAAGGGTCTCCGAGTCACCGCCCCACGCGTCGGGGACCCGGCGCTGATCTACGCGGACGACTGCTCGGAGGCGCTCCGGCTCGTGGCCATGCAGCGCAAGATGCTCGAGCGCTTCGAGCTCGACGCGGACCTCTGCAACTGCAAGCAGACGGCGCTCGTCGTCCGCGACCTCGACGAGTGTCAGACGACGTTCATCGACCGCCTCGCCGGCGAGGTCGGCGACCGCTCAGGCTGGTACGTCGGCGCCCACGATTCGAAGCTCGACGTGGCCGCGCCTGAGAACCTCAAGCTGGTGAGCCTCTGGACCCTCATGAGCAAGCGCCCCGAGATCATGCCCTACCTGCTGTTCCCCGCCGGCTGGCAGGTCTCCTTCGCAGGCAGCTCGGTCGTGATGCGCGATCGAGAGGTGGTTGAGCCCATCGCGAACGCCGAGGGAGCCGGACCGCTGCCACGCAGCGCGTGATCAGGGTCCCACAGCAGCGCTAGCGGACTCTCGGCTCCTCGGTGAGCCTCCACAGGACCCAGGAGGCCACCGAGCGCAGAGGAGCCCATGGCTCGCCCCGTGCTTCGAGGGCGCGCGGGCCCGGTCGGTCATCGAGGCCGTCGAGTCGCCTCATGCCCTCCTGGAGCCCGAGGTCGCCCGGCGCGAGGATGTCGAGGCGCCCAAGACGGAACATGAGGAACATCTGGGCGGTCCAGGGCCCGATCCCACGCACCTCCACGAGGCGGGCGGTCACCTCGTCATCGCTCCAGCGCGAGATCGCCGTCAACGACAGTGACCGCGTCAGGACTCGATCGCTCAGATCGCGGAGGGACGCCAGCTTCGCCGCGGAGAGGCCGGCCCCCCGGAGTTGCTCATCGGTGAGCGCCGCGAGGTCCTCTGGCCGCGGGAATCGCCTCCCGGGCGTCAGCCTCATGACCCGGTCGTGAATGGTCCTCGCGGCCGCCCCGGCGAGCTGCTGGTAGATGATGGAGCGGGCCAGCGCGTGGAAGTGAGAGCCCGCCTGGCCCGGCACAGGGAACCCCGGGAACGCCGCCACTCGCCGCCGAGCCCGCCCGAGGTCCGGGTCCCGGCGGTCGAGGGCCCTGAGGGCGGCGGCGGACGGGATCCCCTGCAGCGAGGGTCCCTCGGGGCTCGACGAGGACATCGTCCCATTCTGCCGACGGTGGATGGACTGAATAGAGATCTTGCGGGATCAGCCCGCAGAGGATCTCAAGAGCCCCTCCCTCCTCGCTCGACGAGACCGCTTACCGACATCCAACCGGAACCGCGCTGAAGCCCTGCTTGGGGGCCCGGCGCTTCGAGGTCGGCGAGGAGACAGCGAGATGCGCGAGAAATCACGACCGACCAGAGGACTCACAGCCTTCACCGCGGCCGCCCTTGGCGCCGCGATGTGCGCGGGCTGCGGCGGACTGGGTGCCGGAGGCGACGCCGTGGAGAGCGTGCGCCTCGTGAACCGGATGAACCGTATCAACGTGGAGACCCACCGCTCCGAGGCGACGGTGGACGAGATGCTCGTACGGCTCCAGCCGGTGCTGGTCGTCCGGAGCGCGGGTGACGCGGCGCACGCGAGGCAGCAACTTGGTGCGGCGACCGAGGCATGTCAGCAACAGGCACAGCAGCTCGAGCAACAGCTCCCGGGGCTGGACGAGGAGGGAGCCTCGTTCTTCGACAAGCGCCGAGCGGCGCTGGTCAGCATCCAGGACCCCGTCGAGCGCCGAGCCGCCGCGGCCGATTTCGAGCGCGACCTGGAGCGGTTCCTCGAGTACCAGGCCTCTGCGGTAGCTGCCCTCGACGCCTACGACGAGCTGAACCTCGAACTGGAGGCGATCCTCGAGACCCTCCCTCGGAGTCCGCAGCCCGGCGCCCTGACCGACGATGCCCTGACCGACGATGCCCTGGACCTGCGCAATCAGGCCTGGTCCCTGCGCATGATCCTCGAGGACTGCAAGCGAGCTGCGGGGGCCTTTGATGTGCGCTAGGCCCCCCATCCCTGCGGCGCAGCGTGAGGGCCCAGAGCGCCCCGCCGGATCGAGCACCGACACCCTGTCCCGCGTGGCGCCACGGCCAGTTCCGACCGCTCCACTCCTACACGGACACGGGGACTGACTCCCACACGGGGCCTGCGGGCCCTGGCCCACGCAACGGCCCCGGAGTCGCGCGACTCCTGGAGCCCTCGCAGCCACCGATCAGACCATCTGAAATCACCCGGCCCCGCCGGGAACATCACCGCTTTCCAGGGCCTCGCCCTACACCTCCGCCCACCCCCAACCATCCAAGCGGCCTCACTCGGCCGCCACCGATCCATGCTCCGATCCCTGCTCACCTGGTGCTCCATCGTCGCGATATCACTCGCGGTCCCCCTCTTCCTGGGCCCTGACGCCAGCGCCAAGTCCGCCACATCGTCCGTGATGGTCTCTGACGACGACGACAGCGGAGGCTCCGGTAAGAGCGGCAAGTCCGGCAAGTCCGGCAAGTCCGGGAAGTCCGGGAAGTCCGGCAAAGGCGGCAAGTCCGGGAAGTCCGGGAAGTCCGGGAAGTCCGGGAAGTCCGGGAAGTCCGGCAAAGGCGGGAAGTCCGGGAAGAGCGGCAAGTCCGGGAAGAGCGGCAAGTCCGGGAAGTCGGGCAAGTCCGGGAAGAGCGGGAAGTCCGGGAAGTCGGGCAAGTCCGGGAAGTCGGGCAAGTCCAACAAGTCGGACGACGACGACAGCGGCGGGTGCGGCGGCCACTGCGACCCGACCACGCCCTTCTGCTTCGCGGACTCGAATGACTGCCCCTGCGGCAACGACGACCCCAATGGCGGGTGCACCAACGGCTCCGGTCAGGGCGCCTTCATCACGGGCTCCGGCAGTACGAGCGTCGCAGAGGACGACCTGGTCCTCACCGTCTTCAGCCTGCCCACGGGCACGTTCGGCCAGTTCCTCATGGCAAGGAGCACGACGCGCCTTCCCCTGTCCAACAGCGGAGGCCTGCTCTGCGTCGCGCCGCCCTCGGGCGAGAAGATCTTCCGCATGATGCCTGGCTCGGTCAGCAACATGGGGACCTTCGAGGAGGGGCCTGGGATCGTGGCCTTCTCGAAGGCCTTCAACATGCCGCCCATCGGACAGATCTACGCTGGCGACACGTGGTACTTCCAGTTCTGGTTCCGTGACATGGGAGGGCCTTGCCAGGAGCTCTCGGGCTCTTCAAACGCCGTCGGCGTCACCTTCACGCCCTGAGTGACTGACACACGCGGCCGACCAAGCCGCAGCGCGATGACATCGGGCCGCCCGCTCCCCTCTGGGAACGGGCGGCCCGATGTCATCGTTTCGAATCCGAACGCGACGAGGACGAACGAGACCGCCTCCGTGCCCTCCGCCCGGCAAGCCAGCCCCCCGGCTTGGCGCCGATGCCACTGCCCTGCGGACCATCGGTCAGCCGCGAACGCGGAGCGGACGCCATTGTCAGACCGCAGCGTCTCAGGCCACAGCATCGCCATCAGGGGTACACGCCCCGACCGTCTCCCAGACCGAGACGGCCAAGCTAGGTACTAACCCTCATATTGAGTCCACCTAAACACGCTATTACCCTTATCG
>CBFHHK010000077.1:16318-18024 GCA_965655435.1 Planctomycetota bacterium
TGTCTCCCAGACCGAGACGGCCAAGCTAGGTACTAACCCTCATATTGAGTCCACCTAAACACGCTATTACCCTTATCGGTATACGGTGCATCACTTGACCCCTCGCTCGAATACACCAAGCGGCTTGCCAGTCCGACATGCGTCGTCTCAACGTTTCTGCGGAGGACACTGTGATAAGCGGGTAGATTTTGTCGCAGGCAACGATGCGCTTTCTTGCCGGCACGGCCGGCAGAGCCCGCGCACGTATTTCTCCACGCCCAAGAAGCCCTCGGCTCTTATCTCCAATGATCCGTTCTATCTTCACTTGGCTCGCCGTCCTCACGGTCGCCCTTTGCGTCCCCCTCTTCCTTGGCCCCGACGCCAGCGCGACACCCGTCGCTCCCTGGATGCTCGTCTCCGATGACGATGACAGCGGTGGATCCGGCACCTCCGGTAAGTCCGGGAACTCCGGCGCCTCCGACGACGATGACAGCGGCGGCTCGGGAAGTTCCGGCAAGTCCGGCGGCTCGGGAAGCTCCGGCAAGTCCGGCGGTTCGGGCGGCTCCGGCAAGTCCGGCGGTTCGGGCGGCTCCGGCAAGTCCGGCGGTTCGGGTGGCTCGGACGACGACGACAGCGGCGGATGCGGGGGACACTGTGACCCCACCACGCCCCACTGCTTCGCGGACCAGGGCGATTGCCCCTGCGGTAACGACGACCCGAACGGTGGGTGCGCCAACGGCTCAGGCCAGGGTGCTTTCATCACCGGTGAGGGATCGGACAGCGTCCTGAACGACGACCTCGTCCTGACGGTCTTCGACCTGCCCGCCAACACCTTCGGGCAGTTCCTGATGGCGCGAGCCACCACCCGTCTCCCTCTCTCCAACAGCGGCGGCCTGCTCTGCATCGCTCCCCCGGCGAACGAGAAGATCTTCCGCATGATGCCCGGCGCGGTCAGCGCCACCGGCACCTTCACGGAAGGCCCCGGCATCGTCGCCTTCGCGAAGGCCTTCAACGAGCTTCCCATCGGTGAGATCGATCCCGGCGAGACCTGGTACTTCCAGTTCTGGTTCCGCGACATGGGCGGCCCGTGCCAGGAGCTCTCCGGCACCTCCAACGCCGTCGGCGTGACCTTCACCCCCTGAGGGACCGCCACTCCCCGCGCCTAGCTGAGCTGGGCGCGACTGAAGACGGGCCGCCGGCCTCCAGCCTGGAGGCGGCGGCCCGTCTTCATTGCCCGCGCCATAGCACGCACCCCGGGCGCCCCGTGGGTGGCCGCCTGACGCCGGCCTCGCCGCGGTCTCAATCCCGAGGCAGCGGATTCGCGAGCTGGGTGATCCACTCGTTGTGCGACATGTAGCGCATGTCGACCTCCGCGAGATTCGCCTCGGGGTCGATCATCACCTGGGGCCGGCGTCCGTTGAGGCGCACCCTGGAGCGCACGTAGACCTCTGCACCGGGCCAGCCCCCCTCGACGGCTTCACGCGCCAGGTGCTGGGCATACTGGCGGATCATGTAGGGCCGCGTGGACATCTTGCGGAGCTGCCAGTCTTCGAGCCGGGTCCCCGGGTCGATCGTCCGCACCGCGCCGCTCTCCGGGTCCTTGACGAAGTAGGTCAGCTGCCCGTCCTTACCGCGGAGCTTCATGTGCCAGGAGAACCGGTGGCCCTCCTCCGTCCAGTGAACCACGCCAGGGATGAGGTAGTGACGCAGCGGGATGACCACCTGAA
>CBFHHK010000078.1:0-17911 GCA_965655435.1 Planctomycetota bacterium
CCGTTCAGTCCACCGGCCCCAACCTTTGACGAGGAGTCTCAAGCGCAGCGTGGCGGCCGCTGCCACGGGGCTCGAGGCCCTGGGTTCCAGACCGGGGGCGGAGCGCTGAGAACTGAGGGCTGGCGAGGCCTGAAGAGCGAGCGCCGCCTCCCGGGGAGGGCGCCGGGCCCAGCGTCCTCCGATCAGGGCCCGGCGCTCCAGTGGCAACATCCCTGGTCATCCAGCGTGGGGCTGCCGTAGCCTCTTCTCCATGACCCAGCACCACTCCAGACCGCTCGCTTCCCGCCTCGCACTCGTGGCTCCCATCTTCGCAAGCCTGGCCTGTGCTTCGTCAGCGACCCAAGCAGACGCGCACGCTCAGGGCGGGGCCGCCCAGATGGAGGTCATTCCTGATGTGGTCCTCGCGATCCACGGCGGCGCAGGGACGATCGTCCGCGAGAACATGTCGGAGGAGATGGACGCCCGCTATCGAGCGGCCCTCACCGAGGCCCTCGAGGCTGGCCATGCGGCCCTCATGGGAGGCGGGGACGCGCTCGACGCCGTGGAGGCCGCGATCCGGCCCATGGAGGACTCTCCGCTCTTCAACTGCGCGCGCGGTGCCGTACTCAACGACCAGGGTGAGGTCGAGCTCGACGCCTCCATCATGGGTGGCGCGAGCGGCGAGGCGGGCGCTATCGCCGGGGCGCGGACGCCGAGGCATCCCATCACCCTCGCCCGTCGAGTGATGACGCAGAGCCCCCACGTGCTCTTCGCCGCCGAGGGCGCGGACCGCTTCGCCGAGGACCAGGAGGTCGAGATCATGGAGGCATCCTGGTTCGTCACCCCACGGCGAGCGAAGCAGCTCGAGCGAATGCAGGCCCGAGACCGCGAGGGCACCGCGGACCTCGCACGCCAGCCCGTGGACGAGAAGTTCGGCACCGTCGGATGCGTGGCTCTGGACGCCGACGGGCACCTCGCGGCCGGCACCTCAACCGGAGGCATGGCCCGCAAGGCCTTCGGCCGCGTGGGTGACTCGCCGCTCATCGGCGCTGGCACCTGGGCCGCCGACGCCACATGCGCGGTCTCGTGTACGGGCCACGGGGAGTTCTTCATCCGCCTCGCCATCGCTCACCAGCTCCACGCCAGGATGCTCCACGGGCGACAGCCGCTCCCCGTCGCGGCGCGGGAGGCCGTCCTCGAGGACCTCCCGGCGCTGGGCGGATCTGGGGGCTGCGTCGCCCTCGGCGCCGATGGAGTCCTCGTGGCCCCGTTCACGACCGCGGGGATGTACCGCGGCTGGGTGACCCGGGACGGAGAGGTCACCGTCCGCATCCACGGCGACGAGCGGCGCTGACCGCGGGCCTCCCTCAGGGCCAGACCGCCGCCCGCCGCTGGACCTGCCAGCCCCCGGCCCGAGGACCTGAACTCGGTCAGGGGACCCCGGCCTGGGTCTCCCTGAGCGGTGGTCCTTCCTGGGCGGAGGCCTCTCCACCTATCCCTCGAGCCCCGCGCGCCCGCCGCCCAGGGCCCCCCGGGTCCCTCAGTCGCATCAATGGGCACCAAGGGCGCCAGGGCCGTCAGCGCGACCAGGGCCACCAGAGGCGGTACGGAGGGGGCCTGGACCTCAGGTCCCCCACAGGCGCGCCGGGCCAGGACCCCGTCCGGGCAACGTCAGTGCCCCCTCGAGAGGCGCCAGGGGGATTTTTTTGCCCAAGGAGGGAGGCGTAGGTCCCCCAGATCGCTAACTTGTCGGGCCGCGACGTCGCCGCTCAGGCGATTTCCGGCACCAAACAACGTGTTCCTGAGACCGTCGTCGAGACGGGCCGGACACCTCACGCATCCCCGAGGGCCGCTCTGCGGCCCCCATCGACCCCCTTCATCACAGAGGTCCATCATGTCCCGGACTTGCCAGATCACCGGCAGCGGAACCAAGGTCGGCGGCAACATTGCCCGCCGCGGCCTCCCCAAGTCACAGGGCGGCGTCGGCCTTCGTACAACCGGCCACACCAAGCGGAAGTACAAGGTCAACGTCCAGAAGAAGCGCATCTGGGTTCCCGAGATGGGTGAGTACGTCACCGTTCGCCTGTCGACCCGCGCCATGCGGACGATCGACAAGAACGGCGCGTACCCCACGCTCCTCAAGGCGGGCCTGATCAAGCCGATCAAGGCCGGCCAGAAGAAGAAGGGCTGAGCCTAGCTGCCCCCACCGAAGAGACCCCGCGGCGCCCCGAGGCGACGCGGGGTCTCTTCGTTGTCGGGCGCCGCCGCCCAAGCACACCTCCAGGGCACGGGGGGCCGTTGGCTGCTGGGAGGCATCGCTGCCCCCCAGCGGAGCTTTCGCCACAGACGATCCCTGTGGGCGGCACGGGCAAGGGTGCAGGCTTTCCGGTCCGGGCCTTATCCTTGCCGACATGCTGCTCCCGCTCCTCGCGCTCGGCGCGCTCCAGACCCCGCCCGGCCTCGACCTCTGGTCCGCGGAGGACGCCGCGGCGCGCCGCGGACGAGACGCGGCCATCGTTCGCTCGGTGACCCCCGACCACCTCCGCGAGTGGCACGACCTGATCGCGTCGCGCCCCCACGCCGCGGGGAGTGACGGGGACGCCGAGGTGATCGCCTCCATCGCAGCGGCCTTCGACGCCATGGGGCTCGAGGTCAAGGTCCACCGCTTCACGGCCTACCTCTCGCGACCCGTCAGCGCCTCTTTGCGGCTCACGGCCCCGTCGGAGGTCGAGCTGCCGCTCACCGAGATGGCCCTGCCTGGCTCCACCTACTCCGAGCTCGACGACGACCTGCTGCGCCTCGGCTGGAACGCCTACTCCGGCAGCGGGGTCGCCGAGGGCGAGGTCGTGTACGCCAACCACGGCCGCAAGGAGGACTTTGAGAGGCTCGCGGAGCTCGGGGTGGACTGCCAGGGGAAGATCGTCCTGGCCCGGTACGGGGGCAACTTCCGCGGTTACAAGGCCAGGTTCGCCGAGGCGGCCGGCGCGGCTGGCCTGATCATCTTCACCGACCCCATGGACTCGGGGTACGGCCGCGGCCTCGAGACCCCCGAGGGAGGCTGGGCCAACTGCGACCAGATCCAGCGCGGCTCGCTGAAGACGCTCCCCTGGAGCGGCGACCCGCTCACGCCCGGGGTCGAAGCCACCGCAGAGGCTGCGCGCCTGGACCCTGACGACATTGCCCTCCCTCGCATCCCGGTTCAGCCGGTGGGGTGGCAAGCAGCGGCCCAACTCATGGCCCCCATGGAGGGCGCGAGCGTCCCGAAGGAGTGGCAGGGCGGCATGCCGTTCCGCTACCGGCTCGAGGGGGGCCCCGGCGTCCGCGTCCGGCTTGAGGTCCAGCAAGAGCGCTCCCTGGTCGAGACCGCCAACGTCCTGGGTACCCTGCGCGGGACCCTGTCCAGGGACGGCGCCCCGGGGGTCATCGTCGGCGCCCACCACGACGCGTGGGTCTACGGCGCAGACGACCCCACCTCCGGCACGATCGCGATGCTGGAGACGGCGCGCGCGGTCGCCGGGCAAGCCAAAGCGTCAGGCGTCGCGCCCCGCCGCACGGTGACCTTCGCAGCGTGGGGCGCCGAGGAGCACGGGATCATCGGCTCATGCGAGTGGGTCGAGGGCAACCGCCAGGCGCTGATCGAGGGAGCGGATCTCTACATCAACCTGGACGCCGCGGCGTCCGGGTTGCGCCTCGGCGTGAGCGCCTCACCGAGCCTCACCTCGCTCATCCACGGCGCCGCGGCCGCGGTCCCCCAGCCAGGAGCGGCGCCGGAGATCTCCGCGCTCGACGCCTGGCGCGGCGAGGCCGACGACCTCCCCGAGCCGGGCTTCCTGGGCGGAGGCTCCGACCACGTCTCGTTCCTCGCCCTTTGCTCGATCCCCTCCGCCTCCATCAGCGCCCGCGGCGCCCCCGGGACCGCCTACCACAGCCTCTACGACGACCTCGCCTGGTACCGACGGGTCGTCGGCGAGGATTACGGATCAGCCAGCCTGATCGCCCGGATCACCTCGGTGGCCGTGGACCGCGCCTCAACCGCGCCGATCCTCCCGCTCGACCTGGACCGGCCCGCGGGCTCCCTGGCCCGCGCGGCCAGTACGCTGCTGGAGGCCGACCCGGAGCTCTTCGGCCCGGCTGGCCTCGCGGCCGTGATCGAGCGCGCCGAGGCGCAGGCCCTCGAGGCCGCGGACCTCGGAGTGCGCCTGCGCGCCGCGGCGCGGGGAGGCGCCCTCGACGACGACCGCTGCGCCCTCGTGGACGAGCTGCTCCGGGGACTCGAGCGCGCCTGGCTCGACGAACCGGGCCTCCCAGGCCGCCCGTGGTACCGGAACCTCTATACGGCCCCGGATGAGTCCTCGGGGTACGCGGCGTGGCCGCTCCCGGGCCTCCAGAAGGCGGCGGCGGACTCCGACGCCCGCGTGGCGAGGGAGCAGGTGGCCCGCCTTGGCGCCGTCCTCCAGCGACGCGCTGGCTGCCTCGCCGCGCTTCGGGTCCTCCTCGTGAATGCCCTCGACAGGTGACCAACACACGAATCTCACCGACTCCGCCCTCGCACCCTCTGCGGTAGAGGCCCAAACTCTCGGTGTCTCCCGTCGTATCCCCTCGGCGGCTCTCGACCAGGAACCCATGCGCCACTCGATCCAGTTCAGCCTCCTTGCCGCCATCGCGATGACCTCCGCCTGCGGCTGCGGTTCACCCGAGAAGGTGGACGGCGGCACGAAGATTTACGTGGTGAACGACGGCGAGTCCGGCGAGGTGCGAGGTCGATCCTTCCTTGACGACGGCGAGGCTCCCTCGGACGGGGCCCCCTCCACCGCCGAGGTGATCGAGGGGACCCTCGCCGCGCCAGGCGGGAGCTCGGCGGGCAGCATGGAGGTCGGCGCCATCAACCCCAACCTCGCCAAGGAGCTGCTCGCCGACCCCGGCCAGGCCGCCGCGGGGGCCATTGACGGCCTGGTCACCTTCGGAGACCTCTCCCTCGTGAGCGTCGACCTGGACGCGCTCCTTGACTACCTCTACAAGCCCGACACCGAGCGAGCGCTCTCATTCGAGTTCCCAGGGCCCGTGAAGGCGAAGGCAGGGGACGAGCGGGCGATGGTCGGCTACATGATCCCGCTGGAGTACAAGCCGAAGAGCGACGACATCGTCATCTTCATGCTGGTCAGGGACCTCATGTCGTGCTGCTTCGGAGGGATGCCGCGGCCCGACGAGTGGGTGTACGTCGAGATGCGAGGCGACGCCGTAGCGAAGCTGTTCCCTTATGTCCCTGTCGTGGTAAGCGGCGAGCTGGTGGTGGGTCGGCTCGAGGACGAGTTTGGCTTCGCCACAGGCGTGTACACGATGAAGGCCGACTCCGTGGAGGCCTTCGAGGCCCCCGCCAAGCCGGCGCCGGGCACCGGGCCCAAACCGATGTCCGAGCGCGACGGCTAGAAAGGCGTACGGGCTCGTCGCCTGGCAGGCGCACCCTGGCTCCCCACGGCGTCGACCCTTCTTGGTCACCCCCCTGGTGCTCGTGGCGACCCCTTTCGCCACCCCTGCAGCGAGCCAGGGCGAGCTGCAGCGAACCCTCTGGCGACGCCGCCTGAGCGCTGCGTTGCGCGCCGGCCGCGGACCAACGGCCCATCTCAAACGCTGACATGGGACCCCCGCAGTCCCGGAGATGCTGAACGAGCCTTCCGGACAAAATGAGGGAATGCCCTCAGAATGGGATCATGCAGCGAAGTCACTGAGCGGTGGCCCGGATTGCCGTTCGTGGCTCCACGGGCGCGCTTCATCCCGGCCCTCAGCTCCAAAGTCCCACATGGGGACCGTCCACGACGCTCGGCGACAGACTGAAGCCATCCGAATCGTGAGGTGGAGTGATACGCTGAATAGGCACTCCTGTAGTCAGGGGTTACGCGGCGCTCTCCTGGCGTCGCTCACTGCCTTCCGTTCACCTCCCTTTCCCACGCTATGAAACTCACTTCAATTGCGCTCTCCTTCGGCCTCGCCGCGAGTGCGGCCGCCGCGCCCGGCGTCGGCGTCAACGGCGATGTCTGCTCCGACGCGATCGCGGTCGGCGTCGGCGCGACCGCCTTCGACACGACTGGCAACGTTGACTCTGGCTTCCACGACGCGAGCTGCGAGGCTCGTGACGGCTTCGAGGACATCTGGTTCGTCTACACGGCCCCTCTGAGCGGTGTCGCCACCGTCGGCACCTGCGGATCCGACTTCGACACGGTCCTCCGGGTCCTCGAAGGCCCCGACTGCGCGACGCTCACCTGCCTCGCGGGCAACGACGACGCCTGCGCGACCTCCGTGGGCAACAACTTCGCCTCCCAACTCGACGTCTCGGTCGTTGGAGGTCAGCAGTACCTGATTCAGGTCGAGGGCTGGTCCTCGGGCGCCGTCGGCGCCGGCACGCTCGAGATCTCCCAAGCCCTGGGTGACGACTGCACCGACGCGATCGGTGTCGTCGACGGCGTTTCGTCATTTGATACGACCGGTTACACCGACTCGGGCTTCGGCGACACGAGCTGCGAGGGTCGCGACGGCTTCGAGGACATCTGGTTCACCTACACGGCCGTGGCCTCTGGGAACACCACCTTCGAGACCTGCGGATCCGCTTATGACACCGTCATCCGCGTCCTCGAAGGCCCCGACTGCGCGACGCTCACCTGCCTCGCGGGCAACGACGACGCCTGCGCGACCTCCGTGGGCAACAACTTCGCCTCCAGTGTCAGCCCCTTCCTTGTCGCTGGTTCCCAGTACCTGATCCAGGTCGAGGGCTGGTCGGCCGGTGCAGTGGGAGCTCTTGATCTCACCATCTCCGCTCCGGACCCGACCCCGCCCAACGACGAGTGCGTGGACGCTATCGCCCTCGGCACAGGCGTCAGCGGTCCGTTCCTCACCGGCGGCGCGTCGCTGATGGACCCCTTCGCCTGTGGTAACGGCGGCGCGCCGGACGTCTGGTTCACCTACACGCCCGTGGTCAACGGAAACTTCACGATCTCCCTCTGCGGCAGTGACTACGACACCGCCATGGAGCTCTTCTCGGGCGACTGCGGCGCGCTGAACCTCTTGGAGTGCAACGATGACTTCTGCGGTCTCCAGAGCGGCGTCACTTACTGTGGCATCGCTGGTGAGACCTACACCTTCCGCGTGGGCGGCTTCAACGGCGCCACGGGCACGGTCCAAGTCGACATCGGCGTCGATAGCTACGCGATCACCACGTTCGACGGCGGCAACGGCCTCAACGTCGGCGGAACCGTCTACCTCGACGGGACGTTCACCGAGGACTGCCCCGTTGGATCCATCGGCGCCAACGTCCAGTTCACCAACGTCGGCGACCCCGTGCTGGTCAACGTCTACACCAACCCGGCCGGCCGTACTGGGAACCAGAACGACCCGACAGGCTGGACGCTGCTCGGCACCGCCAGCGGTATCGCCAACCCCATCGGCGTCGCGACGGTGCTCACGCCTGACGCGCCGATGACGTTCGTCACGGGCTTCACCGGCATCGCGATCGAGTACGTCACCACGGGTGTCGTGTACACGAACGGCAACGGCTCCAACGAGACGGCAGTGTCCGGAGACGGCACCATCTCGCTGAGCCTCGGAGAGAGCAACCCGGCCGCCTTCGGCGCCGGCCTCTTCTCGCCGCGGATCTGGAACGGATGGATCCAGAAGGACAACTCCATCGGCACCGAGTACTGCCCCCAGCCCCTGAACTCCACCGGTGGCATCAGCACGCTCTCTGCGTCGGGTAGCGACGTGGCGGGTGATGATTGCTTCACCCTCACGGCGACGAACCTGCCGGCGAACTCCTTCGGCTACTTCATCTGCGGTCAGTCGCAGGCCAACATCCCGGCCTTCGGCGGCTTCGTCTGCATCGGCGGTGACGTCGGTCGCGGCGTCGGCGGCGGCATCCTCAACTCGGGAGCCGCGGGATCGATGTCGGTCACCACGACGCTCAACCTGCCCCAGCCCAGCGGGGCCGTGCAGGTGATGGCCGGTGACACCTGGAACTTCCAGGCCATCAACCGCGACATGATCGGCGGGGTCGCCACGGCGACCTTCACGAACGCCATCGAGATCCTGTTCCAGTGATCTGAGGCGCAAGCCAGAACGCGCCCCGCGCCGACCTCGTGTCGGCGCGGGGCGCTCTCCTTGGCCAGGGCTCCGCGCGCTCCCCCCTCGCTCATCCCGTGGTGCCGGGCACAGGCGTTGGTCAGCTAGAGCCCACGGTGCGGCGGGGAGCCGCGCTCTCCATCGGACTCTGCTTCGGGCCACGAGGCCCCTTGAGCCCCGGAGCCTCGGCCCTCAGCGGGCAGCCGCGCGAAGCCTCGCAACGTGGATCCCGATCAGCGCCACGTCCGGCGGCCGGACGCCCTCGATTCGCCCCGCGGCCCCGAGCGTCCTGGGCTGAACGTCCGTGAGCTTCTCCCGCGCCTCGTTCCCGAGGCCGTCCAACTCACCGTAGTCGAGGTCCCTGGGGATCTCGGTGGTCTCCTGCCGCGCCATCCGCGCCACGTCCTCGGCCTGACGGGCGATGTAGCCCTCGTACTTGACGTCGATCTGAACCGCCTCACGGCACTCCACAGAGAGGTCCTCCAGGGCCGGCATGCCGGCCGCGCGGGCCACGGAGTCGAAGTCCTCGCCCGGGCGACGCAGGACGTCCAACCAGGCCCTGTTCTCGCGATCCCGCGCGCTCCCGAGCGCCCGGATCACATCCTCGATGGCCCGCTCCTTGGCCGCCACGCGGTCGGCGCGCGCCTTCTCCACGAGGCCGACCTCCGCCGCGCGGGCCACGAGGCGCCGGTCCGCGTTGTCGTGCCGCAAGAGCAGTCGATACTCCGCCCGGCTTGAGAACATGCGATACGGCTCCTTCGGGTTGGTGATCACCAGGTCATCCACCATCACGCCGAGGTAAGCCTCATGCCGGTGGAGCACGAACGGGGCTCGGTCCTGGATCCAGAGGGCCGCGTTGGCGCCCGCGATGAGGCCCTGGCCAGCGGCCTCCTCATAGCCAGAGGTCCCGTTGATTTGACCGGCGAGGAAGAGCCCTGGGACCTCCTGGAGCTGGAGGGAGTCCGCCAGCTGGCTCGGCTGAACGAAGTCGTACTCAACGGCGTAACCATGCCTGAGAAACTCGGCTCGCTCGAGACCAGGGACCGTGCGGAGGAAGTCCTCCTGCACCTCCGCGGGGAGCGACGTGGAGAGCCCGTTGATGTAGAGGACGTCGGTGTCCAACCCCTCTGGCTCGACGAAGATCTGATGCCGCTCCCGGTCGGGGAAGCGCATGATCTTGTCCTCGACGGCGGGACAGTACCGCGGCCCCACACCGCCGATCGAGCCGTTGTACATGGGGGCCCGGTGCACGTTCTCCGCGATGATCCGGTGGGTGCGCTCGTTGGTGAAGGTGATGTGGCAGTCCACCTGCGGCAGCGAGGGAAAGGACCTGGGGTCCGAGAGGTACGAGAAGGGCCGCGGCAGAGCGTCCCCCGGCTGCGCCTCCATCACGCCGAAGTCGACCGTCCGGCGGTCGATCCGCGGCGGCGTCCCGGTCTTGAGGCGCCCAAGGCGGAGCCCCAGCCGCTCGACGTCCCCGGAGAGGCCGTCCGCGCTGCGCTCCCCGACGCGGCCACCGCTGGCCTTGCGCTCGCCCGTGTGCATGATCGCCCTGAGGAACGTGCCCGTGGTCAGGATGGTCGCGTGCGCACGGAGCTCGGCGCCATCCTCGAGCCGGACCCCCCGGACACCGAGCACCCCATGGATCTCCTCCAAGATCAGGCCCGTGACCGCCCCCTCCACGAGCTCGACGCCCTGGGCGTCCTGCACCCAGCGCGTCGCCTCCTCCCGGTAGCGGTGGCGATCCGACTGGCAGCGGGGCGCCTGGACCGCCGCGCCCTTGGCCGTGTTCAGCATCCGGAACTGGATCCCGGTGGCGTCCGCCACCTGGCCCATGGCGCCCCCCAGGGCGTCGATCTCCCGGACCATCTGCCCCTTGCCGAGGCCCCCGATGGCGGGATTACAGCTCATCTCCCCCACCTTCTCGAGGTCGAAGCTCACGAGGCGGACATCCGCTCCGAGCCGAGCAGCGGCCAGGGCCGCCTCAACGCCGGCGTGCCCGCCTCCCACCACCACGACGTCCGCGTCCCTCGGGAGCGAGGGGTCCGGGGCGGGGAAGGGGTGCCTAGAGGAGCCAGGGTCGTTCGAGGGGGAAGACATGGGAGCCGAGAGGTTATCCAGAGGGAGCGGGCAAGGCACGGGGGCACCCCTGCCGATGGTGGGAATGCGGGGCCGACGCCCCGAAACCACCATGCAAGCCTGGGTCTTCCGCCACCTCGACCAGCTCCGGTCCATCTATGGGACAGCGGCGGACCCCGGTCCAGCGGGTTCCAGCAGCGCGAGTCGCTCCACGGCCATGGCGCCAGGGACCTCGGCCCGGCGCCATGGGGCCAGCGGCCCGGATGTGATCCTCGCCCCCATGGGCCGAAAGGGCCCCCCAGGGTCGCGCCACAACCGGTGACCCCCGGCGCCTCCGGCGGTATTCTTGGAGCCCAGGCCCGGCCACCCCGGAGCCGATCCAGCCCATGCACATCCGCCCCGCCACCGCCCTCATCGCCACCCTTGCGGCCTCGCCGGTCCTCTCCGCAGCGGCTCCAGCCCCAGCGGTCGCCCCCGCGGCCGCGGTACGCCGCGCGGTCCCTCGGCTCCCCGCCCAGGAGGGCCGCCAGAGCCTCGAGGAACTCCTGAAGCAGGCCGAGGAGGCCCGGGCCCGCAGCTTGGAGGCCCTCCAGCCCGAGGTCGCGCGCCTCGCGGGCGAGCTCGACGGGCTGAAGATCCCCACCAGGTCATCCAGGACCGTCGCCCGCCAGCGCGCCCTGCGGGAGCTTGGCGGCGACGCCGCGCCGCTCATGCTGCCCTTCCTGGAGCCGGGCACAAAACCCCGGAAGGCGTCGATCTTCAGGGCCGAGCTCATGGCCGAGGTCGTCGCCGACCTCGCAAGTGCGGCCGTCACGGACGAGCTCCTGCGCATGGCACGGGAGGGAACCCCTCTCGCCCGCATCAACGCCCTGACCGCCCTGGCCGGGACGCCCGAGCCCCGGCGAGTGACGCGCCCGCTCCAGCGCATCGCCGCGGGCGGCGGGAGCATCGGGGCCTCCGCTGAGCTCGGCGCCGCCGTGCAGGAGGCGGCGTTCCTGACCCTCGCCACCCTGGGCACCCAGGAGGGCATCGAGTTCATCAAGGGCAAGGTCTCCGATAGCAACGCCTCAGTGGCTGCCGCGGCCCTCGCAGGCCTGGGCGCAGCGCCCGTTGAGACCTCCTCCGGCGTGGTCCTGCAGCTGCTCTCGACGCCGGGCGCGCCGGGCCTCGCCATGGAGCTGGTGGCGTACTACGACCAGCACAGCGAGCTGATGGACGAGCTCGATCACTCCCGTGCGCTCGGGGGCGTGGCGGTGAACGCCGAGACCTCGTCGGAGGCCCGCGTGGAGCTCTTTGACCTGCTCCGGACGACCGACGCCAAGGTCGGGACCCCGGTCAAGCGCAAGATCGACGACTACACCAACTTCGCGCGCTCCGACGTCCGAACGGCGGCCCTGATGCTGCTGGCACGGATGAAGGACCGGGGCGCTCGTAAGGCGCTCCTGGAGGAGATCGGTGAGCCCGGCGGAGACCAGGCGTTCTTCATCGTGCAGAACGCGACCGACCGCGCCCAGCTGCTGCATGAGATCGGTGACTACAGCGCGTCCGTCAAGGAGTGGCGCCGCGCGATCGAAGCCTCCAAGGGCTCCTCCCGGAACCGAAACAAGGAGCTCTTCATCGGGATCGCGCAGACCCTCGCGCGGCAGAAGAAGTTCCGGGAGGCCAAGCAGTACCTCGAGGACGCGCCCATCTCCCTCAAGGAGCTCCAGTCCCTCTCCTCTCGCCGGGACTTCCGCGGGATGATGGAGACGCGCTACCGCGACGCCTTCCACCTCGACGACTGAGTCCCCTCTGTGGGCGCTCTGTGGCCTCGCTGTGGCCCCCTGAGCCTCCAGCATCTCCCCGCGGCGCCGGGAGACCCGCCCACCGGGCCTCCGGCGCGCTGAGGCTCTCGCACCTATAAGGCTCTCGCACGGGGAGGCTCTGACTCGCACGGGCTCTGGCACGAAGGGGCCGAGGCGTGCGCGGGCCCAAGGACGCGCCTGTTGGTGCGCGCAGGCTGCGCCCCATGAAGAGTGCTCTCGGCGCGCAGTACGCCCAGAGCCGAAGTCCCCGCAGGCAGAAGTCCCCGCCGGCAGAAGTCCCCGCAGGCAGAGGTCCTCGCAGGCAGAGGTCCTCGGCGGCAGAGGTCCTCGCGAGCACGGTGCCAGAGAAGGCTGGGCGAGAAGAGGGTCGGGCCCTCACGCGCTCACGACGGCCGGGCCCAGTTGCGGCCGACCCAGTCGCGGCCGACCCGTTCTCCGGGAACCCAGTCGCGAAAGGCTCAGCCGCGAAAGGCTCAGTCGCGAAAGGCTCAGTCGCGAAAGGCTCAGTCGCGCAGAGGGGAGTCACGCCGGAACGGGCGGGGCTCGGCTGCAACGCTCCAGGCGACGCATGCCCTTTCAGGGCATGGAGGCGAGGACCCTCCTCCACCGGCGCGCCGGAGGGAGCGGCCGCTCGTCCCGGGCGCTCGTCAGGCAGGGCGAGGCCGGTCCGGACAACGAGCCGCCGTCAGAGCCGCCGCCGCCTCTGTCTCAGCGAGGAGAGAGGTCGACCAAGAGCGCCGCGGCCCCCTGAATCTGGAAGTACTCGACGCGGAGCGAGTGCTCGCCGGGCCCGAGCTCGACGAGCTGCTCCTCGCGCCGCGGCGCATGGAGCGTCCAGTCCTCAAGGACCAGCTCACCGTCGATCAGGACCCTCACGCCATCATCCGAGTTCACGGTGAGAGCGTAGGTCGCCGTGCCACTCCGATCGCACTGGAAGGTGGTGTTCGCGATGAGCCCGAAGAACTCGGCGCCGATCACGCGCCGCACCTCATCGCTCGACCAGGGGTTGGTGAACGTGGACACCCGCGCGGACACGTCCGGGCTCGTGGCGCGCTGACGCCAGGCGCGCTCAAGGGTCCGCGGGTCGCTGCTCTCGAGGTCCCAGCGGAACCACTCCGCATCCCAGAGGCAGTCCTCGAGGATGCCGCCGGGCTTCTGCCGCGGGGGACGCTTGGCCCCCGACCGGAAGTCCCAGGGCCCCCACTCCCCGAGCACGATCGTCTCAAGCCCACCCAGGTATTCGTCCCGCTCCTCGGCGCGAACCTCCTGTGCGCCGGGGACGTCCGGCAGACGGTAGCTCCGCCACACCTCCAGCATCGCCGGCGGCGCACCGACCCAGGGACGCATGCTCACGTCGCTGATGTTCCCAGAGGGGATCGCGCCCAGGGGAGCGTCGAACCAGCGCTTCACGGTGTCCTGCTTGAAGCTGGCGTCGCCCTCGCAGCTCAGGTCAGCGATGTAGGGAGCGCGGGTCCCGGGCACATACTCGTTCGCGTGGAAGGTGACCCCTGTCGTGCCCCGCAAGGCCAGGTCCACCACGTTGTCGGCGAAGGCGTTCTCCAGCACGAAGTGGTCCCGGGAACGGACGTCGCGGACCTTCGCATAGGGGCCGCTCACGAACTCCGGGTCCTCGTCCCAGTAGAGCTCCAGCCCGATCTCGTTGCGCGCGATCGAGTTGTCTGCGATCAGGCAGTTCTGTCCGTGCTCGATCGCGATACCGCCTCCGATCACCTCTTCAATGCGGTTCCCCAGGATGATCATGCGCGAGGAGTAGCCGCCCCAGACGCCGTGCTGGTGGGCGCCTCGCAGGTCGTTCCGCAGCACCGCGTTCTGGTCGCTGAAGGTGATCTCCACGGAGTTGGCCACCGCGAAGCGCAGGTCGTTCTCCGCGAAGGTGTTTTGATCGCAGCCCGTGGCGGTGTCGGACCCGTCCAAGACGAGATCCTGCCCCGCGTAGACGAAGAGCCCGTCGCCGCAGTGGGTGGCGCTGTTCCGGACGACGAGGTTCCTCGAGCAGCCCTCGAACATGAGGATCCCGGCCGAGTCCTGCCCCCGCCAGTACGAGTCATGGCTGTAACCGCGCACGCAGTAGTCGAACACGTTGTGGGACACCACGCACTCCGAGGAGCGGTACATCCCGAGCCCCCACCCCGAGAGGAACGAGAAGTCGTTGTCGTACACCTGGCACCCGTCGCTACGGGTCAGCAGGATGCCGTTCTGGCCCCGCCGGCCGCGGCAGCCAGAGACCTCAAGGCCGCGGCAGTTCGTCGCTGAGATCGCGCCCCCGTAGGTCTCGAGCCACTCCCCTTCGTCGTTCTCATGGGGGGCGAGCCAGTCCGTCGAGTCCTCCGCGAACTCGGTCGACCTCAACCGCTGACCGTACCACCCGTCGAAGCGGACGCCGTCGATGGTCACGTCGCTCGAGTCCTCGAGGACGATGCAGCCCTTGTAGCCGCCGATCACCCCGCCCCGGATCGTGATGCCGTTGCAGCCCCGCACGAGAATCCCGTAGCCGAGCGCCGTGTCAATGCGCGCCCCGGCGCCCTGGCCGCGCAGCTCCACTCCGGACAGGTCGAAGACGCCGCCATTGATCCCCTCGAGGGTGAAGACCGCCTGGTCGACCCGCGTCACGGGTCGAAGGTTCAGCCCCTGCTCCAGCTTGGGGAAGGGGCTGACGTCCTCCTCCACCGGCGCTGGCAGGGCCTCGCCGCCGCCCGACGAGCACGCGGCCACCAGAAAGATCATCGATGCAGCCGTCAGGTACGAGGCCGATCGGGCTCGGAGACGGGGGCAGGTTCGAGGCGAGTCAGACATGATTCGACGTCCTTGGTGGGCCGCTGGTCGCGGCTTCGAGGGCCGCTGGCCGGGGCTTCGGGGGCTGCTGATCGGGGTGATCCAGAGGAAAGCGCAGCTTACGAGTCGATGGCAGGGGATGGAACGGACCGCTTCCGGCCTAGACTGTGCGCTGTCCGGGCGGCGTCTCCGCCCCGCAGGAGACCCAGAATGTCCCCCGATCGACCCAGCAACGCCCCGTCCACGTCCCTATCGTCGGAGGTTCGGCCCACCGGCCTGACCCTGGAGGCCGGAATTCCGATCTGCCAGACCGATCTGCCCCTGGACTGGTACCAGGAGGAGTTCCGGCCCTACGCCGAGGAATACCTGGCCCTCCCGGACAGGACCCCTGAGACCGTCCTGCCCTGGCTGGACCGCTACGTGGTCCCGGCCATCGAGCACTTCGGCGACGAGCTGCTCCTCCTCGCCCACTTCTACATGGGCGGAGAGATCGTCAAGCTCGTGGAGCGCTACCACGGGGCGGTCTCGGACAGCTACGTGCTCGCCCTCCAGGCCGAGCGCAACCCCGACAAGCGCGTCATCGTCGAGTCGGCGGTGCACTTCATGGCCGAGACCGTGGCAGTCCTGAGCCACCCCCATCAGGAGGTCTGGATCACCAACCCCAAGGCCGGCTGCACGATGGAGATGCTCGCCAAGGACCACATGGTGCTCCCGATCGCGGACCAGCTCATCGAGCGCTACGGGGACGACCTTCTGGTGGTCGCCTACATGAACACCTCGGGTCGCCTGAAGGCGCTGGCGGGCCGGACCGGCGGCGCGGTCTGCACCAGCTCCAACGCCCAACACGTGGTGCGCTGGGCGCGCGAGCAGGGGAAGAAGATCTTCTTCGTCCCCGACCAGCACCTCGGGCGCAACGTGGCCGACCAGCTCGGCATGGACCAAGCGAGCCTCGTGGCCCTCCCGGACCCCGGCACCTTCTCCGGGTCCTACCGGCTCGAGGACGTCGACGGCGGGCTCGAGGCCCTCGACGCCGCCGAGATGATCCTGTGGGGTTCGTTCTGTGGCGTCCACACCGTCTTCAAGCCCGAGATGGTGGACCACTGGAAGCGGGACGGGCGCACGGTCCTTGTTCACCCCGAGTCGCCGGTCGAGACGGTCCGCGCTGCAGACGGCAGCGGCAGCACCAACTTCCTCTGGAAGGCCGTCATGGACGCCAAGCCGGGGGACCGCCTCGCAATCGGCACCGAGGGACACTTCGTGCGCAACGCGAAGGCGGAGGGCGCCAAGCGCGGGGTGGACATCGTGCACCTCGCGGAGGTCCCCGGGTCCCTGGCCGCCGGCTGCGGCTGCGCGACCATGAGCAGGAACGACCCCCCGCACCTGGCGGGCATGCTCGACCTGCTCCGGCGCGGCGAGGCCCCTGAGGCCAACCGCGTGCTCGCCGGAGACTCGGTGGACGAGATCACCGGTCGCCGTGATCGCTTCACGGAGGCGGAGCGCGAGGAGCTCAAGGCCGAGGCCAGGCTTGCCCTGGAGAACATGATCATGGTCACCGAGCGGGCCGGGTCCTGAGGCCCGACTGGCCGCACCCTGACCGCGTACACTCGCCCCATGCCTACCCGACGCGATTCGGCCCCGGCCGGGGCCTGCCCCCAGGGGGGCCCTCCCCTGAGGCACCGCCCGGTGACCGAGGTGCGCCACCTCGACCACCTCATCGAGAACGCCTTCCCGAGCTTCGGCGGCGGCTACGTGCGGCGGGTCTGGGGGCTCCTCGACCGAGCCATCGGCGAGGGCGTCCCGATGACGCTCGCCGTAGCGGGTCCGGTGACCGCCTCTGGCCAACACATCGCCTGGCTCAACCCGCTCCTGGACACGGGGTGGTTCTGCCTGGTCTCGACCACGGACGCCGTCTGCTACCACGACGGGCACCGGGGCCTCGACGACGCGGCCCTCCATCCGATCCACGAGGTGCCCCTCAACGGCGACGACGGAGCGCTACGCGAGGACCGGATCATCCGCATCACCGACGTCGGCTTCGACGAGGACGTCCTCCTCGGACAGGACCGCTTCCTGAGCGCCCTCCTCCGGGAGCCGGAGTTCCAGCGCAAGATGACCGGCACCGAGCTGCGCTACCTGCTGGGCTCGCGCTTTGCTCGCCAAGAGAAGAAGAACGACGCTCCCGAGGGGCTCCTCGCGCTCTGCCACCGGAAGGCCATCCCTGTCTTCGTCGGCGCCCCCGCCGACGGCTCCGTCTTCCTCAACTCCATGAAGCTCTGGGCCATGGCCGAGGCCGGGATGCTCGAGCACGTCTTCGAGCTTGACCTGCACGCCGAGGTCTTCGAGAGCTGCGCCTACCACGTCTGGGGCCAGCGAGAGTCGAGCGCCAAGGCGCTGGGGACGCTCGTCCTTGGCGGAGGCGTACCGAAGAACTTCAACCTCCAGCCGGAGCCTGCCCTGAGCCAGATCCTCGGGCTCGAGGACGTCGAGGGCTTCCTCTACGACATCCAGATCACGACGGCGCCGGTGACCGACGGGTCCCTCTCCTCCTGCCCGCCCGCCGAAGCGGTCACCTGGGGCAAGGTCGACAAGGACGCCTACCTCCAGACCACCGAGTCCATGCAGGCGGACTACTCGACGGTGATGCCCTTCCTCACCAAGGCGCTGCTCGACAAGCGTGATCGCCTGCGCCGGCTGCGGGACGAGCTGGGCGAGGCCGCTCTGCTGGAGCGCCACCCCGAGGCCCGCGGATACCTCCGCGACGACCGCGGCTTCCGCCTCTACGACGACCGCGAGCGCCTGGTGAACGCCCTCAAGGTGGAGGTCGCCAGCCGCAGCGAGATGCTGACCGGCTCGATCGACTACGACCTCGCCTGAGCGCCGCTCCTCAGCGGAAGCGGAAGACCGAGGCCAGGCTCTCGACGTACACGCGGCTGGCGTCCTGCCACGCGTTCCCGTCCATCGGGTCGGCGCGGAGGCTCCGGTTGACGCTCCCCACTCCGGCGAGAGGATCACCGTCCAGCTTCGTCTGGATCTCCCAGCCGATCCGGCGCTGCGCGAGCGAGTAGCCCGGCTCGTCGGGGGCGACCGAGGCGTAGAGCGCACTGGCCTGGGCGAAGTCCCCGGCGCGGAACCTCTGCTCGGCGAGGGCG
>CBFHHK010000079.1:0-17329 GCA_965655435.1 Planctomycetota bacterium
CGAAGGGCTCTCCGGCGGACACGGGGGCGGAGGGGAGCAGAGCGGCGAACGGGGCCGCGAGGGTCAGCTCCTCCAGCAACTCGTCGGCGAGCTCGTCGTCAAAGAGCCCCTCCTCGGAGACGTCCTCTAGCAATACGTCGCCGTCCTCATCGAGCCGGATCAGATAGCTCCGATCATCCACGGGGAGATCGAAGGCCCCGTCCCGGGCCTTGCTGCGACCGGGCTGCTCGGACGTGAAGTCCGTCCCCAGCTCTTGTTCGATGAAGTCCACGCGCTTGGCCGTCGCGGCCCCCGCGTCAGAGGAGAGGACCTCCTCCACGCGGGTGCGCTCGGTCCTGAAGCTGAGCTCCACCCCGAACTCGGGCCCCATCACCTCCTCACCCTCCACGGTGACCAGGAGGTCGTCGAGGGCCCCGGTCAAGACGGCCTGCGTGGTGACCTCGAGGCGTTGCCCGTCCTGGACTCGCGGGCTGAGGTCGACGGGATCCCCCGGGCTGCTTCGTGCGGCTGACGTGGCCAGGAGGCAGATCGAGGCGATGACGGGGAGTCTCATGTTGTTTCCTTGGTGATGGGGGGGCGGGGCCAACCTGCCCGCTCGCTCACCCTCACGCACGGCGCCCGTGGTCGTTACACGCTGACTGCTCATTTCCCTCCGAATCGCCCGTCTCCCTTGGAAGGCGGTGCTCCAGAAGCGGGCGGACCCAGAAGGTGAAGGGCCCAGCAGGTGGAGGACTCAGCAGGTGGAGGACTCAGCAGGTGGAGGACTCAGCAGGTGAAGGACTCTATAGCGAGGAGACCCTGTAGCGAGGAGACCCCGTAGCGAGGAGACCCTGAAACGACCGCGGTCCGGCCCTGGGATATCCCGGGGCCGGACCGCGAGGGTCACAGGCGACCAGCCTGAGGCCGGCCCCTTCCGTCGTTCAGCTCACTCGATCTCGACGGCCATCTTGAGCGTCAGCGTCCCCGACATGGCGGCGGAAGCCTCGGCGCTGGTGCCTTGCATGTCGGCGGCGCCGTCCATCTCCATGCTCATGTCACCCTCGAGCTCGAGCGAGACCAGCTGGCCGAGCTCCAGGTCGAACATCCCGGTGCCGGAGATCTCGAGCCCCATCAGCATGGAGGCTTCCACGCCCGGGGGGATCTCACCGGCCTCGGGCGAGACCTCGGCGGCGAGGCTCATCAGGTCGTCCATCTCGACGGCGGCGGACATCACGTACTCGATGGTGGCCATGCCGTCTTCGACGCCGGTCACCTTGCCGGTCGCCTCAATGCTCAGGGCCTCGTAGAAGGACTCCATCACGACCTCTGCGGCCGCGGCCTCCTCGTCACCGAGGTCGTCCATCGCCTCGCCGAGGTCCTCTTCCATGAACTCGGCGGCGAGCTCCATCCACTCGCTGGCGAGCTCGAACTCCTCGCCGATCTCCACGGGCCCTTCCGGGAGGAGCTGGGCAGCCATGGGCTCCAGGTCGAACATGGCGAGCTGCTCCTCGCTGAGGGTCTCGTCCACGTCCTCGGACACGTCCGTGACCACGACCTCGCCGTCCTCGTCGAGGCGCACCTCGACCGTGTGGCCCGCGAGGTCGGAGTCGAGGGACTCGTTCATGGAGTCCGCCTCACCCATGGCGTCAAAGCTGGCCTCCATCTGGCCGCTCTGCTCGTCATAGGTGATCCGCATGGCCGTGACCGCGCCGTCCTTGACCTCGAGAACCTCGGTCGTCGTGGCCTCTCCCATCTCGGCGAGCATCTCGAAGCCGATCCCGTCCCCGAGCACCTCGGCGCCGTCGACCATGACGGCGAGCTCATCGAGCGCCATGTCGACCTCGGTGCTGCTGGTGACGGAGAAGGTCTGGCCCTTCTTGAAGCGGAGGGTGAGGTCGACCTCGTCGACGGCGGGCTTGTTGCTGAGGGCCGCGAGGCCGATCAGGAGGGCGGCGCTGGAAGTGAGGGTGTGGTTCATTGGGGGGGATGGGAGGGGGTCAAAGGCGGGCCGGGTCTTTCGTAAAGAGAGGCGTCGAGGAGGCGTCGGCCGCCTCGGGAATCTGGCCAAAACCCGTCTATGGAGCACAAATGTAGCGCCGGTTGCAGGGCGGGCGGGAGCGGATCCGGGGAACGTACCCGCGCCCTTGGGCCCCCAGGTCCCTTCCCTGGGCCCTCAGGCCAGCCAGTCGCGCTGGACGTGGCCGAAGACGTCGGTCAGGCGCATGTCCCGGCCGTCGAACCGCACGGTCAGCCGCGTGTGATCGAGGCCGAGGGCGTGAAGGAGGGTGGCGTGCAGATCGTGCATCTCCACCGGCTGGTCCACCGCGAAGTAGCCAAAGTCATCGGTGGCGCCAAAGCTGTGTCCGCCCTTGAACCCGCCGCCGGCGAGCCAGATGGAGAACCCGTGCGGGTTGTGGTCGCGGCCCCGGTTCTCGCCGCTCCCGCCGCCTTGGGCCATGGGGGTGCGACCGAATTCACCAGCGAAGAGCACCACGGTCGACTCGAGGAGCCCGCGACTCTCGAGGTCCGCGAGCAGCGCTGCGACGGGCTGGTCCACGGCCCGTGCGTTGTCAGCGTGCCCCTTCTTCAGGTCGGAGTGCTGGTCCCAGCGGTCGTGACCGGTCGCGACCATGGGGACCTGGACGAAGCGGACGCCGCGCTCCACGAGCCGTCGTGCGAGCATGCACTGACGCGCGAAGGTCGCGGTGGGCTTGAACTCGGCGTCGACTCCGTAGAGCTCCCGCGTCGCGGTGGACTCGGCGCCCAGGTCCGCGAGCTCGGGGACGGCAGACTGCATCCTGAAGGCCAGCTCATAGTTGTCGAGGGCGGCCTCGACGGAGCGGTCGCGCTCCTCTCCGCGCTGATCCAGGGCGTCCAGGAGCCTGCGGCGGCCGGCCTCTCGCTCGGTCCCGGAGTAGGGACCCCGGGCGTGGGCGACCGGCTCACCCTCCGACCGGAAGGTCGAGCCCTGGTAGGAGGGACTCAGGAAGCCGCTGCCGTAGCACTCGATGCCGCCGGGGGGCGTGAGCCCGCCGTCGACGACCACGTACCCAGGGAGGTTCTCGGCCTCGGAGCCGAGGCCGTAGGCGCACCAGGCGCCGACGGACGGGCGCCCGGCGGGGTTGTGCCCCGTGTGCAGCAGGTAGTTGGCCGCCGTGTGCTCGGGGAACTTGTTGGTCATGGACCGGACCACGCAGAGCTTGTCCGCCTGGCGCCGGAGCTCGGGGAAGAGGTCGCTGATCATCAGCCCGCTCTCTCCGCCGGGCTTGAAGTCCCAGTAGGAGGGGAGCACCGTCCCGATGTTGTCGAACTGGGTCGGCGGCGTGTCGACCGGGATCGGCTTCCCCGCCCAGCGCGCGAGCTCGGGCTTGGGGTCGAACGTATCCATCTGCGCTGGACCGCCGTCCATGTAGAGGAAGATCACGTTCTTCGCGCGCGCCGGAAAGTGGGGAGCGCGTGGCGTGAAGGGGCCGCCGCCGTCCAGCGTCCTCCGGGCGTCCAGGCCCACGCCCGCCGCGCTCGCGGTGGAGCCGAAGAGGGCGCCGGCCGCGAGCGCGCCGAAGCCGTTGGCGGTGCGGGTCAGGAGGGCGCGCCGGGAAAGGGGCGCGCTGCACGGAAGTCGGTCGTGGGCGCTCATTCGAGGAACAGGAACTCCTTCGTGTTGAACAGGGTATGGGCGAGGTCCACCCACGGATCAAGGTCGCCTGACGGAGCGTCGGAGACGTACGCGGTGGCCTGCTCCAGCTCCTTGGGAGAGGGACGCCGTGCGAGCGTCTGGAGCCAGAGCGCCTCGACGGCCGCCGCTGGTGCGCTCCGATCGACACCCTCGGCGAGGGCCACAGCGCGGGCCTCCACGAAGGGATCGTTCAGCATCGCCAGGGCCTGGGCCGGGACGTTGGCGGAGGTCCTGCGCCCGTGGCAGGTGGAGGGGGTCGGTTGGTCGAAGACCGTGAGCAGCGGGTGGGGGAAGTTGCGCCGCACCTCGATGTAGATCGAGCGTCGTCGGCCGCCGTCCTCGGGCCCGCTGCGCCCAGGGCGGCCGCGCCCGGTCATGAAGGGCGTCAGGTGAATGGGGACGGGCGCGCCAAAGCGCGTCTGGTCGAGCTCCCCGCTGGCGGCCAGCAGCGTGTCACGGACCTCCTCGGCCTCGAGCCGCCGCACGGCCATGTGTCCGAGCAGCCCGTTGCTGGGGTCTCGCTCTTTGGCGGACGCGGTGGGGCGGGTGCTGCGACCGTAGGCGTCCGTGAGGACGAGGCGACGCAGCAGGCGCTTGGTGGACCAGCCGTCCGCGGCGAAGTCGAGGGCGAGGCGGTCGAGGAGCTCGGGGTGGGTGGGCTTGGCGCCCATGGCACCGAAGTCGTCGGTCGTCTCGACGATGCCCTTCCCGAAGAGCGCCTGCCAGGTGCGGTTCACCCAGACTCGCTGCACGATGGCGGAGCCCGAACCCAGGAGCCCCCGGGCGAAGGCGAGGCGACCGCTGCCCTCCGCGTCACGCACGAGAGGCGTGTCGTCGGCGCGCAGCGCGCTCGGAAGGCGTCGCGGCGCCGCCGCGAGCGGAGACTGCCAGCTGCCGCGGTCCAGGATCCGCTCGTCCCGGCCTTCGAGGTCCAGGGCGGCCGGCGCGAGCCGTGAGGCGAGGGTGCGCCGGGCGAGGAGGGCCGCAAGCGACGCCCTCTCGGGCTCCAGGGCGCGGCGGACGCGCTCCCGCACCGAGGGGACCTCGGCGGCCATGAACTCGGCGAGGCTGTAGAGGAAGCTGCGCTCCCCGTCGGAGAGGGCGCGGCCGGAGACCCCGCCCGAACGGACGAGCTCGGCGGCGTCGAGGACCCGCTGGGCCACGAAGCGCGCGCGGTCGGCCGGGGCCTCGCCTTCAAGCTCATCGAGCGAGCGGTCCTCCACCCAGGCCATGGAGAGGGGCGCGGGGAGGACCCCGTCCCGGGCGACCTCCACGGTGGCGGCGATCTGGCAGAGCCCGCGACCCGTGGCCGTCAGCTCCAGGTGCGCCGAGAGGCCTGCGCCGGAGGGGACGTCCTGGATCACCCAGCGCCACTCGCCCTCCGTGTCGAAGGCGCGCGTGGAGGCTCCATGGAGCGGACCCTGGACCAGCTTGTGGGACGCGATGGGCATCACCATGCGCCCCGTGCCGCGCACGAGGTGGGCGACACGGCCGTGCTCCAACTCGAACTCCGGAGAGACCAGCGTGCGCCCAGCCTGGACCCAATTGAGGGAGGAGCCTCGCGAGGTCGAGGAGTCCCGGACCTCGAGGTCGGCCCAGGTGGGGTGACCGACGGCGGCCGCGCGCGAGGTGATCCCGGCGACCTCGAGCGACCCATCGCGGTGGTCGAGGATGACCTCACCCAGCCCGCGGGGGGCCGGGCCGAAGGCTGGCCCGTTCGTGATCCAGCGCGCGCCGGAGAGGGCCCCGTAGTCGACCAGCTCGGTGACGCCGCGCGGGGCGTCGGTGTCCTGGCTCTCGATCAGGTCGAGCCAGCTGACCCAGCGACGGGCGCTCACGTTGAAGCCCGCCGACGCGAGGGCGTCGGTCCACCCAAGCACGCGAACGAGGTCCGCCCCGCCCTGGACCTCGCGCAGGGTGGCCATGCGAGCGACGGGCAGGGCCACGTCGAGCACCTCGGCGCCGGGCTCATCGCTCAGCACGAACTGGTCGCCTCCGATCTGGCCCCAGCCGCCCTCGTGCTCGTCGACGAAGCGGATCCGGACGCGTCGCCCCTGGAACGGCTCGAGGTCGAAGCGCGCCGGGGTGAGGGTGTTGGTGCGGTCGCCGCTCGTCGCGACCAGCGCTTCGCCGGTCTCCGCGTCGATCAATTCGACCCGGGTGGTGGGCTCGTCTCCACCGTTCACGAGGAAGTGGAGGTAGGACCGGCGGACCGAGAAGGGGGCGCTGGTGAGGGTGCCCACGAAGGCGTCCGCGGACCCCACGGCGTCCGGGTGCCCGGCGTAGCTGTTCACGGCCCCGCGCCCGCGGGGCTTGAAGGTCGGCTGGGACCCGTGGATGTCGGCGCGACGGACGGGACGGTCGATGAAGGCCTCACCCTCCGGCGTCCAGGGGCCGAGGGAGCAATCGTCGAGGTCCTCGCCCTCGAAGTCCTCGATCACGATGGACGGTCGCGTCTCACCGCGCTCCTTGAAGGCGGCGTCGAGGGCGGCGGTGGCCGCGTCCGTGTGCGGCTCAGGAGCGCTCGTGGCCCGGGCCGCAGCGAGGATCTCCTGGAGGCCCTCGGACTCGGCCGTGAGGGCGTCGGCCACGGCGCGCCGCGCGGCGGCCTGGGAACCGTCGATCCAGGAGGCCAGCTCGCGCGCGAGCTGTCGGTTTCGCTCGTCGGACTCGTAGCGGACCTGCCTCGGGGCGGTGGACAGGGCGAAGCCCGCGAGGGCGTGGTAGTCCTCCGCGCTGATGGGGTCGAACTTGTGGTCGTGGCAGCGGGCGCAGGCGGCTCCCAGCGCCATGACGGACTTGGAGAGCACCTCCACCTGGTTCGCGATGCGATCGGTCTGGTCCCCGCGCGGCTCGACCGGGGAGTGGACCTCCTCGCCGAGCTGCCAGGCGCCGGTGCCGAGGATCGACTCGTCCCACGTCCCGGTCGGGTCCATCCGGGCGGTCTCCACGAGATCGCCGGCGAGGAACTCGGTGATGAAGCGGTCGTAGGGCACGTCCGCGTTGAAGGCGCGGATGACGTAGTCGCGGTACCGGTACGCGTTGGGGATGGGGTAGTCGAACTCGTGCGCCTTGGTCTCGGCGTAGCGGACGAGGTCCAGCCAGCGCCGGGCCCAGCGCTCGCCGAAGGCGGGAGACGCGAGGAGTCGATCGACGACGCGCTCGCGGGCCTCTGGCGTCGCGTCAGCGAGGAACGCCGCGAGGTCCTCGGGCGTGGGCGGCAAGCCGGTGAGGTCGAAGGTCACCCGGCGGAGCCAGGCGCGCGGTGAGCCTGCCGGGGACGGCTCCACGCCTTCGCGGGCGAGGGCCTCCAGCAGGAAGGCATCCACGAGGTCGGCTCCCGGGCTGGCGCCGCGGGCCGGTTCGGTGCTCACTGGCGGCTGGAAGCACCAAGGCTGGGTCTCGCTCGCGTCGAAGTTCAGCGCGGTGGGAAGGTGGGCCCCGAGCTCGATCCAGCGTTCGATCGCGCGGACCTCGTCGTCCGCGAGCTCTCCGTCCGGCGGCATGGCGGTGAAGGGGTCCTCGTAGCGGACGGCCTCGACCATCAGGCTGTTCTCGAGATCGCCCGCGACGAAGATGGGCTCCCCGGCGGCGCCTGCGCGCAGCCCCTCCACGGTGTCCAGCCGCAGGTCTCCCTTGGGCTTCTCGCCGGAGTGACACTCGATGCAATGCTCGGCGAGGAGCGGGCGCACGTGCGCCTCGAAGTGCTCGACCGCTGCGGTCACTCCGGGGTCGGGCTGGACCGGGCGCTCCTGTGCCCGGGCGGGCGGTGCGAACGGGGCGAGCAGGGCGAGGATGCAGGGGATCTTCACGCCCCTAACGTACTACGCCGGGACGGATTCGAAGCGCTTCACTGTGCACCGGGCGGCGAGCGCGGTCGGTTGACCCAGCACCGCGCTGGCCGCCGCGCGCCCGAGCCCGAGCGACAGGGTCATCCCATGTCCTCCGAGGCCGCAGCACCAGTGCAGGCCTGGGAGCCTGGGATCGGGCCCGAGGATCGGTCGATCGTCGGGTGAGAGGTCCCGGAAGCCGCTCCAGCCCTGCTCCAGGGAGAGTGTGCCCTGGGGGCGGCGGACCCAGGCCGCCAGCGCTGCAGCGGCCTGGTGCTCGACCTCCGGATCCACTGGGTAGAGCGGGGCCTCGGTCGTGGCGTCGAGCACCTCACAGAGGGAGATGCCCCAGCGGGCGCCCTCGCGGCGGATGTAGAAGGCGGCCTCGTCGTCCCAGACCACGGGCGGCGCGGCGGCGCCGTCGCGGTCCGGCGCGGTCAGGAACATGTGGCGTCGGGTGGTCCTGAGGGGGAGGTCGAGCCCGAGCCCGCGGGCGATCGGGCCGCTCCACGCGCCCGCCGCGACGACGACATCGTCCGCCTCCACCAGCGGGCCTCCTTGGAGCTCGACGCCCGCCACGGACCCTGGACCGGTCACCACCCTGGACTCCCCGGCGCTTCGCAGCAGCGTCACCCCCGCGCGCTCCGCGGCTTCGGCCAGGGAGGCCACCAGCCGCTCGCCGTGGATCCTCCCGCCGCGCTCGATCCAGTGGCCCCGTCCGTTCACTTGAAGGGCGCCCTCGGCCTGCCGCAGGTCAGCCACCCGCGGACCGATCGAGGCGGCGTCGGCGCGCTCGGAGAGGCCGCGGCGTTCGAGGTCCTGCGCCCAGCATGGGTCGCCGGAGTCCAGCACCAGGAGGCCGGTCCGCTCCACGAGGGCCGCGGCGTCGAGCCCCGCCGCCGCAGGATCGTCGAGGAGGCCGTCGGTCTCGAGGGCGAGGGCGCGGGTGACGGGGTCGTCCACGGCGACGCGCAGGATCTCCGCGCTCCGACCTGTGGAGTGGACGTCGTGGCGCGCCTCGCGCTCGACGAGGGTCACGTCCACGTCGCCGTCGCGTGCCAGGGCGTGAGCCGTGGAGAGGCCCCCGACGCCGCCCCCCAGCACGATGATCCGCCTGCGGGTCACGGGCGGCCCTCCGCGCCTTGGCCCTTGGGGTCACGACCGTCGACGTCGTGGGAGCGGAGGTCGAGCACGCGCAGCATCGCGGTGAGGACCAGGGAGTGGTCCACGGAGCCGTCCAGGATGGCGGCTCGCATCTCCGCGAGGGGCATGGTGCCCACGTGGATGTCCTCCCCGGGGTCCTGTCGCTGGTCGCCGGAGAGCCGGCACCCCTCGGCGAGGAAGTGGTGACAGCGGTTGTTCAGGAAGGCCGGGTTGGGGGCCACGGAGCCCATGGAGCGCCAGCGGTCGGACTCGAAGCCGGTCTCCTCGCGGAGCTCGCGGATCGCGGCGACGAGGGGCTCCTCGCCCGGGTCGATCATGCCCCCGGGGATCTCCAGGGTCGGCGCCCCGACGCCAAAGCGGTGCTGCTTCACGACGACCACCTCGTCCTCGTCGGTGAGGGCGATCACGTTGACCCAGTCGGGGGCATCGACGACCACGCGCTCCATGCGGCGCCCAGTCCTCGGGTTCTCGAGGTCCTCGAAGGTCGTGGTGAAGATCCGATACTCGGTTCCCGGCCGAACGCCGTGGCGCGGCCACGGCCTGGGGTCGGGAATGGACCGCGGTTCGGGTCGCTCGCTCGCTGCCATGGCGTCACGGTAGTCCGCAATCGGGCCGAATGCACCGCTTGCCCCCCCGGGAACCTCGACGGATCTCTGGACGGTTCTGGGGGAAGGGGGCGGGAGGGGGGAGGAGCCCGTCCTACTCTCACCGCCCCATGGGCCGTCGCACAGACTCCACCGGCGCGCAGCCCGCTTCTCCGGGCCCGGGTTCTGAGCGCTTGGCATCCCCGCACGCGACACCGCCGCCCGGGGTGACCGATGGGGTGACCGATGGAGTGACCGTTGGGGCCGAGGCGCCCTCATCCGGCCCCGCCCGAAGCGAGGCCTCGGCCGGCGGCCTCCCCGCGGAGGGGGGGGACCCGCGCCTCGAGCGCCGGCACGGGCAGCCGTCGACGGATCACTCCGTCCGGTCGGGGCTCTTCGCCCTGACGGCGGTCCAGCTCTGCTTCGGGTTGTTCCCGGTCTTCGGCGCCCTCGCCATGGACCGCGTCACCGGCTTCTCGCCCTTCGCTGTGGCGACGTGGCGCATCGGCGTGGGGGCGGTGGTGCTCATGGTCATGGCGGCGCTGATGTATGGCCGGCGCGTCATCCCGGCGCGCAGGGACCTGCCGACGCTGCTCGCCTTCGCGGTCCTCGGCATCGTCCTCAACCAGGGGTTGTTCCTCGAGGGGCTGCAGCGCTCCACGCCCATGAACGCGGGGCTCGTGATCTGCCTGATCCCGGTGTTCACCTACTCCGTGGCGGTGGTGCTCGGGAAGGAGGCGCTCCGGGGGCTGCGGGTCCTCGGCGTCGCGGTGGCACTCGGGGGCGCCGTCCCGCTGTTCTTCTCCAGCGGCGGCGACCTCTCGTCCGCGCACGCCTTCGGCAACCTGCTCATGGCCGGGAACGCCTTGTGCTACGCGATCTACCTGGTCCTCTCCAAGCCCCTGCTGCGCCGCATGCCGCCGCTGGTGCTGGTCGCGTGGATCTACGTCCTGTCGGTCCCCTTCCTGCCCTTCTTCTTCGTGGGGGAGTCCCTGGCGCCCGAGACCGCCTCGAGGGGAGCGTGGCTGTCCCTCGTCTACGTCCTCGTCTTCCCGACGATCCTCGCGTATGCGCTGAACTCATACGCGCTCGCGCGCGTCGAGGCCTCGACCACGGCCTTCTTCGTGTTCGCGCAGCCCATCATCACGGCCCTCGCCGCGGCCGTGCTGCTGGCCGAGCGGCCGACGCCCGAGCTGGGCTTTGCGGCCCTCGGTCTGTTCACCGGCATGGCGCTCGTGGTCAAGCGCCCCGCGCCTCGGCAGGCGGCGTAGACTCGGCCCCATGCAAGCCCCCGAGATCCCCGAGTTCCCGCAGTTCGTCCACGAGACCGTCACCCGCTGGTCGGATGACGACAGCCAGGGCGTGTTGAACAACGCCGTCTACCTGACGCTGTTTGAGGAGGCGCGGCACGGCTTCAGCCGCGCCGCCGAGGTCCTCATCGACGGGGCCTTCCCGTTCCTGCTCGCCCAGACCAACGTGAGGTTCGTGGCGCCGGGCCGCGGCGGCGAGAGCGTGCGCGTGGAGCTCTCCACGGTCCACGTGGGCACCCGCTCCTTCCGCCAGGCCTACCGCGTCCGCTCCGCCGAGGGTGAGATCTGGGCCGAGGCCGAGGCCGCTCTGGTGTGCTACGACCCCAACACGATGGAGTCCGCCGAGATCCCCGCCGACCTCCGGGATGCCCTCGACGCCATGAAGGGCTGAGGAGCGCCGTCGAGCAGAACTGCCGTCCACCCCCCGGGGTGTGTGGCCGAGGGGCGGAGCGGGAGCTCGGGGAGTTGATGGGGCTACGAGCCGGTCACTGGAAGGTGATCTCCAGCCCGTTCGTGAAGTTGGAGGTCGTGGATCCGCCGACGGCGTCGCGGTGCCAGGCCTGGAAGTTCCAGGTGTCGCCAGGGGCCACGGCGACCGTGCCGAGCGAAGGGTCGGGGAAGGCGGTGAGGTCCGCCTGGATCGAGAAGGCGCCGCCTGAGCCGCTGTTGACGATCTGCTGCTGGAAGCGGCCGATGGCGCCGCCGAGGCACAGGTTGCCCTGGGACCCGCCGGGGTTACTCGCGAAGCCCTGGGTTCGCGAGGCGATGAAGAAGCCGAAGCTGTTGTTCGGCAGCCCGCTCGCGGTGAGGGTCAGGTCGTTGGAAGCAGCCGTCCGGGAACCGTCGGCTGAGATGGCGCTGGTGCCCCCGGTGGAGTTGGGGTTGGCGGCGCAGTAGTTGGTGCCGAAGCCGCCGACGTTGTACTCCACGAGGAAGTGCGTGGTGCTGGTGTGGTTCTCCTCCGCGTCGTTCCACTGCCCGTTCCCGAAGAGCTCCGCGTAGTCCTCAGCGCCGCCGCCGGCGGCGTTGTTGTTCGGCTCCCCGGGCGACCAGTTGGTGAACGTGGCGTCGGTCCCGTCGAGCCAGACCCAGCCGCCAGCCGGCTCGGAGTACGACGGGTGGCTCGTGTCCTGGAAGAGCCCGATCCACGGCCGCCCGACCGAGAGGTTGTTGATGACCCAGTCCAGATCGGTCTGGTTCGAGAGGACCGCGAGGCGGCCCGGCTGGCCCAGCCAGGTGAGGTTGGCAGCGCGATCGCGGGCCTGGGTCCAGGAGAGGTTCTCGGCGACGACCTCGTAGTAGCGACCGTTGTTCGGATTCAGGCTCGGGATGTACTCCGAGAGGGTGAAGGTCCCGACGCCCGTGGTGCCCACCGAGCGCGAGCCGAAGCGGATCAGGTACTGCTGCCCCGCCACGGAGGAGAAGCGCACGTTCGACCCGGCGTTGCAGTCGATGGCCGAGCAGGTCAGCTGGGCGAGGTTGTTGCAGTCGGCGCCGTCATAGATGGCGACGCGGGTCTCCAGGGTCGTCTGCCCACAAACCTCCACGGTGACCCTCGCGTCGTTCGGCGCGGTCCAGAGGAACCAGACGTCCTTCCGGACGGGGAGCCCGTTGCAGTCGGACAGCCCCTGCGTCGGGGTCGCGCTGGTGTTGTCGAAGGGGTGCGGCCCGAGCCCGGTGATGGGCTGCGCGTTGGCGCAGTCGTCCGCCCCCTGGGCCAGGGCGCCGGAGAGGGTGAGAGAGGCGAGGGCGAGGAGGGTGATCGGGCGGCGCATGATCTTCGGGGAAGGGAGTGTGGAGACTTCGCTGACCGTAGCAGCGGCCCGAGTTTCTCGCCATCGGCCCCAATCGCCTGGCGCGGATGGACCGCCCTGAGGGCGCCCGCGACGAAGCTCCCGGCGGGGCCTGCCGCGGACCCCGCGGACCCCGCGGAGACGGCTCGGGAGACGGCCCGAGAGAAGGCCCTAGAGAAAGCCAGGGGGGCGGCGCAGGCCGAGGCCGGGGGGCGGCCTCGACCCGGCGGCCGTCTTCCCACGCCCGGTCAGTTCGGGCCGAAAGCCCTGCTCTCCGCGAGCTCGCGCATGCGCCGGACCTCCCCTTCACATGCCCGCCGGCCGAGGTCGCGCAGGTACGCGACGTCCTCTGGTGCGAGCCGTCGCCAGCGTCGAGGCAGCGCGATGGACTCCACGTCGTCGGCGCCGAGGCTAAGGGCGAGCATGACGAGCGCGAGGAAGCTCCCCGCCTGGCTCGGGTGCTCACGGTCGGCGGCGTACAGATCGAGGTCGGGCCGCTCGCGTCGTGCGATCCCGAAGGCCTCTCCGACCGGCACGACCTGGACGCTCTGCCCGGACGCCACCCCTCGGTGGGCCGCGACGATCTCCTCCAACGACAGCCACCCCAGCCGCTCGTAGTCCCAGGTCATGAAGAGGACCGGGCGGGCGCCCGTCTCCCGGACCAGCTCGATGAGCTTCCCCGCGTGCTCCTCGAACGAGGCCACGGACGACTCAGGGATGTCGGCCTGGAGGACGACGACGTCCGCCTCACCGGCGTCGATCCGGTCGAGCACCTCGTCACGATGCCAGTGGGTCTCCAGGGAGGCGCCGCCCTCGACACAGGGCTCCACCGTGACGCCGCGGTCCTCGCCGTCGAGGGCCGCGGCGAGGGGCTTCCAGAGGCCGCCGTTCCAGAAGGTGAAGCTGTTGCCCACCATGAGGACGTGGCCCGGAGACGGCACGTCCCAGCGGTGCGCTGGGGCGGCCGGGGCGTCGGCCACCGCCGCCTCGCCACGCGGGCTCGGGAGGGCCTGATCGTGGGGGAGCGAGGTCGTGCCACAGGCGGCGAGCAGCGGCGCTGCTGCGAGGACAGACGGCCCCACCCGCGCACGGAGGCTCGCGACCGCCGTCGACGGCCTCAACGGTCGACCCCGGGCCGGACCATGGCGTGCACCCACTCGGTCTCGAGGGCCGGGGCCATGGGGACGACCCAGCGATGCGCGGGGCGGGTGTTCCACTCCGCCCGCCAGGCGCGGTGCTCGGGGGTGTCGGGGAAGGACTCGGTGTCGGGGTAGGGGTAGCCGCTCATGGCGTGGAACGGCAGCGGCTCGACCTCGAGGGCCTCGTAGGTGTTGTGGTCCCGGTCCTTGGCCCAGCCGTCGAGGAACACGAGGTAGTCCCGCACGTGCCCCGGAGGGACGGGGGGGAGCTCCGAGGCGTCGAAGCGGAGGGTGAGCGCGTCGCCCGAGCCCATGATCACGTACTGATCGTCGACCTCTGTGAGCAGCGGGCCGACCGTCCCGTAGCGGGTGTAGTCCCCGGGATGCTGGTCCCAGCGTGGCTCCATGGCGACCTTGTCCCAGTCGAAGAAGAGCGGGAGGTCTTGCCGGTCGGGGACCTGGCCCTCGGAGAATCCGCGGGACCAGAGGCGCGTCCCGATGGGCTCCAGGGAGGAGGTGACCAGCCCGGCGTCGTCGTCGCAGGTGGCGAGCTCGATGCAGTCCCAGTAGAGCTCGAGGGTCGAGCCGAGGCGCATGCGGGGGTCCTCGCGGCTGAGGATCTCCGAGACGTCGATGACCATCGTCTTCGTCTTGCCCGCTGGGAAGCCCACGGGCGGGCCGGCCGGAACCCAGGTCCCGTCCGGGCCGGGGATCTCGATCACCGGCGGGATGAACTCGACCCCCGGCGTCGCGGCCGAGGCCACGTTGGCGCTCGCGTCGCTCCAGAAGAACCAGCCGGTGGCCACCATGCGCAGGAGCTCGGCGTCCTTCACGTCCGCCGGATCGAACTCCAGCTCGAGCCAGTGGGGCTCGGCGAGGCCGAGGTACTGGCCCGCGAGGCGCTCGAAGGGCACGGGGTGAACCGCGTCCCGGTCGCGGATCTCGGCGGTCCAGTCGGCGCCGTCGGAGCCGGTGGCCTTGCGCACCTTGGCGACCCGCTCCACCACGTGGGTATGGGGCTCGGGGAAGGGCGGGAACTTGAAGCGCTCGTTGGGGTAGATGGCCGTGCCCGCGGGGTGGTCCACCACGTCGAGGCGCACGCGGTCGAGGTAGGCGACCTCGCGCAGCTCCTCGGTGAATTGGAGCACCAGCTCATCGTTCTCGTCGGGGACCAGCTGATCCCCGCGCACGAGCACGTACTCGTCGTGGTCCGGCGGGACCAGCATCCCCGGCGCCATGGGGAGGCCCAGGGGCGTGATGCCGATCACGTCGCTGATGAACTCGAAGGTCTCTCCGTTCCAGGTGTAGAGGAACGGGCAGGAGCCAATGAGCCCCTCGGGCTGGACGCCGAAGTCCGAGTTGTCGAGGAAGAACTGCACGCCAGCCTCCACGTCGAGCTCCTGCTGGACCACGCCGTTGGGCCACGAGACGCGCACCACATCGGCGTAGGGGCGGTCCCCGATCCCGATGACGGCGGCCTCGCCGCGCAGGTAGACCCGGCGGTACAGGTCCTGGGCGCGCACCTCAAGGACCGCACCCACCGCCTGCCGATTGTCCTTCTGACCGACGAACTTCAGGAGCAGCGCGTTCTTTGCGGCGTTGGTGGGGGAGACCGCCACCAGCCCGTCGCCGGTCAGCCGCAGCACCTCGAGGGTGAGCGGCGCATAGGGGTCCGGGCGGTCGATGTCCCTCACCAGCAGCTCGCGGCCGCCCCCGAGGGGCACCTCGAAGGTGAGGGGGGTCCCCTGCGTCACGTCGAGCAGGCCGCGGCAGACTCCCGCCGGGTCGATCCATACGAGATCAACCGCCCCGTTCATGTCGAGGTCGGTGACCTCCACGCGGCTGTCCTGTGCGACGGCGACCTCCAGGGGCGCCTCGTCGTAGGTGCCCCCGTTCGTGCGGCGGAACCAGCGCGATCCGTCGGCCCCGGGGACCAGCAGGTCAGGGCGTCCATCGGCGTCGAGGTCCGCCACTGCGGGCTCCCGGTCGAGGGTCGCGCCGGCGAGAGTGCTCGCTCCCACGTCCTCGAAGAGCCCGCGCCGCAGGGAGTCCATGAGGTGCGTGGCCTCGGCGCCGCCGAAGAGCAGGTCCACGTCGTTGTCGCCGTCGAGGTCCTCGGCGGCGCACCAGGTGAAGTCGCCTGCGGGGAGGCTCGCGGCTCCGCTGGCGTCTCGCCACGCGCCGCGCGGCTGGACGTTGCCGTCCTTGTCGACGAGGGCGCCGGCGCCGTCATTCCTCAGGAGCCGCGCCCCGAAGGCGCCGACCACCAGCAGGTCCAGGTCGCCGTCGTGGTCGAAGTCCAGGGTCTCGAGGTCGCGGATCTCCCCATCGAAGGTCGGGAGCGCGACGGGGGACGGGGCCCAGCGCGGGCCCTCCTCGGCGTCCGACTGCTCGAAGAGCACGAGGCGGTCGCCCGCGACCGCCAACACATCCAGGGTGTCGCCGCTGAGGCGCTGATTGAGGTCGAGCGCGCGGACAGGGCCGGTGATCCCGGTCGCGGCCAGCTCGGTGGTCTCTAGCTTGGAGTCGTCGCCGCCGTCGCGGAGGTGGACCGCGAGGGCGCCCTCCTCCACGGTGATCAGGTCGAGGGTGCGGTCTCCGTCGAGGTCGCGGATCTCGAGCGCGCTGACGCCGTCACCGAGCGCGGCCACCGTGCGCGCGTCGCCGAACTCTGGCGCCAAGGCGGCGCGGGCAGGGAACGAGCCGAAGGGCGCGGGCGGGGTGACGCGCGCCAGGAGCCCCTGGTCGAGCTCGACGTCGTTGGTGGGCTTGAAGCCCTTCTCGCGGAGTGAGGTCCAGAGGCTGTCCCAGCTGCGCAGCTCCTCCTCGTCCTCCTCGTAGGCGGCCGTGTAGCGGTAGCGCTGATAGACGGCGGTCACGTACCACTGGAGCCCGAGCTCGATGCCCAGGGCCACGACCTCGTCCAGGGCCTGGACCGCGCGGTCCAGGTCCTCCTCCAGCGTCAGGAGCGAGCGCGCGAGGCCCAGCTTCGACGGCAGGTCGCCGGGCGCGAGCTCAAGGACCCGCTCGTAGAGCGCGGGTACCTCCTCCATACGGTCCGGGTCGTACGATGCGAGCCGGGCCTGCAGGTACGTGGCACCGGGATCGTCGGGCGCCGCCTCGAGGGCTCGGGCCACCAGGGCGATGGACCCCTCGAGGTCACCGGTCTTGAGGGTGACCTGAGCGGCCGTCACCAGGTCACCAACGGCGGGGCTCTCCAGGCCGATGAGCGGCGAGATCTCCTCGAGCGCTGTGCGGTACTCCTCCTTGGAGAAGAGCACGGCGACCCGCTCCCGGATCAGCGTGGCCTCGACCGAGGGGCGGGCTTGACTGGGAGAGGGGCCCGGGTCGCCGCAGCCGCCGAGGAGGGGCACGAGAACGAGGGTCGCGAGGGCTGCCGCTCTCGAGAGCGGAGCCAGGGCCGGAGTGATGGTCATGGGGCGCGGGAGCTGGTGGAGCCTGGGCTACGCGATCCCGCGGAAGGTGTTGGGGCCGTCCGCGGGGGGGCGTGCGTATCCGTGCACAGGCTACGGGGCGGCGGGGGGCCATCCAAAGGCCAACCATCCATTGGGTCGGCCGGGACAGGTCATTGGGTGGATCCGAACAGGGCTCGGGGTGTGACGCCGACCCCCGTGTGGCAGACTGCCTGCCATGGACGAAATGGCAGACGCGCCGGGCAGACTCCGCACGGACGGCCTCCGCGCTTGGGGCGCGCTCTTGGTCTGGGTGGCGGCTGGGGCGACGGCCGTGTGGCTCGGGGCGGCACCGCCGGTGCTCCCCGAGGGCGCCCCAGCAGAGGTCGCCTCCGGCGGTCGGGCCCGCGCCCTCCTCGAACGCATCGCCCGGGAGGAGGG
>CBFHHK010000080.1:0-12679 GCA_965655435.1 Planctomycetota bacterium
TGAGGGCACGGGCGATGGGTGGCCAAGGGGAGGACCGCTGCGCCCTTGCCTGATCGGGAGCTCGTGGGTGATCCCGGGGCCCGCAGGCGGTACGGCGAGGACCGTCCTGGCCGCGCACTTCGGCTTCCGGAGCGCCCCTCTGCTCGCCCGGCCGTTACCCTGCTTTCGTCTCCGACGCCTGGCCGACCGGACCGGGCGCAGCCCACACTGCACGACTCAGTATGAATACACCCTTCAAGCTGCTGGGCGCCGTCCTCGTCCTCGTCGCCAGCTCCGAGATCGGAGCCTGCGTCGTCGTGCAGAAGCTCCGGCCGGCCGGCGTGCTTGGGAGCGCAGCGCCGGATGCCGCGGTAGGTGGCTCAGGGGCGCCGGGGCTGCTCCAGGGCGCCTATCGCCCGAACTACCTCGAGGCGGAGGGGCTGCATCCGTACCTGGGCTTCCTGCACCGTGGGGATCGAGACTGGGATCCTGACAAGGTGATGACGCTGAACCAGCCGGAGCTCTATCGGTCCGGCTCGCCGTTGCTTGCTGGAGACGCGCAGGACCTGATGGTCGCCATTGCCGGCGGCTCTGTCTCACAGGAGTTCGCGCTCGGGGGAGGAGCCGAGGCTCTCGGCGAGCTGCTGTCCAGCCAGCCGCGTTTCGAGGGGCGGAACGTGCGCTTCGTCGCCCTCGGTGGAGGCGGGGTCAAGCAGCCGCAGCAGCTCTTCGCGCTCGACTGGCTCCTCGTCCAGGGTGCGCGGCTCGACCTGCTGATCAACATCGACGGCTTCAACGAGGTCGCGCTGCACGAGCTTGAGAACGAGCGCAACGGCGTCGCGCCGATCTATCCCCGCCACTGGCGCCTGCGGACGTCGCGCCTCGACCTCGCAGAGGTCATCGGCGAGCGCGCCTACGTTCAGCGGCAGCGGCGCGAGCTCGCCACCGGACTGCTCGGCTCCCCGCTCCGGTTCTCGCAAGTGCGGCAACTCATCTGGATCGCGCGGGATCGGAACCTGCGGCACTCCAGCCGCGCCCTCGACGAAGCGCTGGCGTCGTTCGAGGCGAACGGTGTCGACGACTTCGTCTCTTTGGGCCCGCGGCAACCCGGCTCGTCCGTGGACAGTCGGCGCGCGTCGATGGTCGCTCTCTGGCGCAGGAGCTCACTCCTGCTCGATCAGGCTTGCAGCGCGAATGGGATCGAGTACTACCACTTCCTCCAACCCAACCAGTACGTCGTCGGCTCGAAGCCACTCTCCCAGGAGGAGGAGCGCGTCGCGATCTCGTCGGAGGTCAGCTACGGATCGTTCGTCCCCGAGGCCTACCCGCTGCTTCAGAGCGCCGGTGACGAATTGACCGGGGCCGGCGTCCGGTTCCATGACCTGACGCTCGTCTACCAGGACCATCCCGAGTCGATCTACGTCGACCAGTGCTGCCACGTGAATCGCCTCGGCAATCAGATCCTCGCCGAGGCGGTCGCCGCCGCGGTCGGGTCCTGGGGTCGTTGACGGCGCTCCCCACATTCCCATCGCACTCATGAAGTTCATCCGAAACAACTGGGCCTGGATCCTGATCCCTGTCGTGCTCGTCGCGATCGCGGTGGCCGTTGCTCTCGGCGTGCTCTCGGAGGAGCCCGAGGGTGCCTTCCGGTATCCGATCTGATCGACGCGACGTACCCCTGAGATCAGCGAGCGGCGCGGCGACTTGGCCGCTGCCGCAAGCGGAGGCATCCCAAGGGCCGGTGAAGGTGCCTGACGGACATCCTTCGACCTCGAGCAGGCCAAGCATGCCGCCGAGCATCGCCGGTGCGTGTACCGCCTGCCCCCTGTCCGTTCCAGGGGTCCGCTCCGGGCCCATCGCTCCCCGCCGTACACTTCCTCCGAATCCTGCCTCGCAGCTTGGGCCTCGTCGACGCTCAGCGCAGGGACGCGATGGGGCCAACAACGACGCGGCCTCAGAGCAGGCGAGGCCGCCCACGGCACACCGTCAAAGGCCCGACCGCCTGGCCTCTGGCTGCATACTCGCCCGTTGGCCTGCTAGGCTCGTGAGGTGACGTACGAGCCACAGCGCCGCCCCGCCATGCCCCCTCCCACTGAGAGACCCTTCCGAAGCAGACGAACTGGGGGCCGGTTGGCACCCCAGGCCCTCGTCGCCCTCGCCCTCCTCGCAGGTTGTGGTGATGACAGCCGAACAGCTCCGGCTCCTGAGGTGGCTTCGGCGCCGACCGCGGAGGATCGTCGGGGTATGGACGTGGTGATTCTGCTCGTGGATACCCTGCGCGCGGACTTCACCAGCCTCGTGGATCGCGAGGATGAGCGAGACCCGACGCCCTTTCTGCGTGAGCTGAGTGAAGACGCGGTCGTCTTCGAACACGCGTACTCGGCGGGGCCGTGGACGTTGCCTTCCGTTGCGTCGCTGGTCACAGGTCTCCACGTGGCCGCCCATGGCATCGTCGACCACGATGACCGACTGCGGAGCTCGACGCCAACGCTCGCTGCTGGGCTGGCTGCCAATGGTTTCCAGACCGGGGCGCACTACAAGAACCCCTTTGCGGGGCCCCTGGCCGGGCTCGACCGCGGGTACGAGTCGAGCGTTCACTGCCCCAACCAGCCTGGCGCGGAGCAGATACGCGAGTGGATCAGCGAGCTGGAGCCAGGGCTCCCGATGTTCCTCTACGTCCACACGACGGAGCCCCACGACCCACAGCGGCTTCCCGCCCTTTCTGGGCCCGACGCCTCGAGCGAGTCGGTCGAGCTCTGCCGTTGGTACGACCGGCAGATGAAGTTCTTCCGCGCGATCGCGCGCCAGAGTTACCAGGACAACTGGTCGGGTCCCCCGGTGGACTTCGCCGAGGAGCAGCAGAAGTTTCTGGATCGCCTCATCGATCGGCAAGCAGACATCTACTCGCTGTACGAGTTCAGCGTCAACGAGGCCGACAGGCGCCTGCGCTCAATCGTCGACGCGATCAGGGACCGCGGCCGGTGGGACCAGACGCTGCTTGTTGTCGTCGCTGACCACGGTGACGAGTTCGGCGAGCACGGTGCTTGGCAGCACGACCACTCTCTCTACGAGGAGATGGTTCACGTGCCCATGCTCATCCGGTTCCCTGACGGTCAATTTGGAGGCACTCGTATCAAGGAGGCGTCCTCCATCGTCGACATCGCGCCGACCGTCATCGGGTACCTCGGGATTTCGGGACCCTCCCTTCAGGGGTTGGACGAGCTCGAGGGCCGGGATTGGTTCAAGGACCTCACCGCCGGCGACGCCGAGCAGGTCCTGACGCGCGTCGTCTCCACGCGACTCAACACGAGCAAGCGCCTCCACGTCGCCCTCAAGGCACGCGGCGACCGCAACCTCGCCCTTCGCTCTGGGCCCTGGAAGGCCATCTGGAACCAGGACCTGGGGACGCTTGAGCTCTACAACATCCAGGCGGACCCGGGTGAGCGCAGCGACGTCGCAACCGATCACCCGGACCTCACCGCTCGGCTGAGCGAGGTCGCCAAGAGGAGATGGAACGAGCTCCGCGCGGTGGCGGCAAGGTCGACTGAAGAGGGCGCGGGTCTGCAGGGGATCTCGCCCCAGGAGCTGCAGAGCCTGAAGGTCCTGGGCTACGTCGACGAGGACTGACCGCAAGCAAGGCTGACCTGGGGGAGGGGATAGGCGATCCAAGCTGCCACATGCGGGAGCAACGCGCGCATTGTCGACCACTGACTGCGCCGGCCGGTGCGCCGGCTGTACGCAGGCTGAATCGTCGCCGGGCTCGTCGCGACGCACGCCGTCGAGGTGGGCGGTCTGGTGGATGCTGGATGTTGCCCTGGCCTCGCCGGACGTCGCATTGAATCCCGACTCGATCGGGTGGGTCCCGCTTCGCTCCGCGCCGCGCGGGTGCGACTCGCCGAGGGGTACGGAGGTGTGCGCCGGACGCGGAGCCGACAGGGTCGTTTCTTGGAGGGGCGGTGTCGATGGCTCGCCGAGCGACTCGATGGTCGTCCCGACCCGGTTCGAGTGCCGGCCCACCAACAGCGCAGCGCGGGCCGGGCGTCCTAGAGGGCATGGCTACGCGTTACGCAGGAGCCTCCCCCGTGGCCGCCAGCGCATCGAGGTGCGGCGACGGCGGCGCTTCCCGGCGGTCACCACAGGCACCCACCTTGTCGCGGCCAACACTGTCCGCCGGCACGGCCACCACGGTAGGGGCCCGGCACCAGGCGCCTGAAGGAGCGCCGACAGGCTCGAGCGCGCAGCTACCCTCTCAGGGCTAGCGGCTATTCGAAGGGCCTCGTCACATCCGCACCCGGCGCGTCCCAGGAGAGAGGGCGTCTGTCCAAGGTCGTCCGCAGCATCCGCCGCGGGAGGCCGCGCTCACTCCACCGCCCCCAGGCGCTCGAGGAGATCCTCGACGAGGGTGTCCAGCTCGGTCGCCTCGCCGAGGTCCCACTCCGCCCGGAACCGCTCCGCTCCGATGAGCTCCTCCGCTCGCCGGAGCGTGGGTCCGCGTAGCCTCGCGTCATCGTCGGAGATGGGGGTTCCGAGGTCCTGACGGAGTCGCTCCGCCCCAGCGTAGAACCGCACCAGGAGCTCAGGCCCCCCTGCCTCAAAGAAGACGTCACCGCCGCACTGCAGCGTGCCGGCTAACTGGTACATCGAGCCGAGCGCGACGTTCAGCTTGATCGCCTCCGCCAGGTGTGCCGCGGCCTGCCGAAGCCGGCCTCTCTTCAGCTCGATTTGCGAAAGGTTGGTCCGGGACCCCGCTATCCCGGACGCGTCTCCCAGGCTCTCGCGGATCTCAAGGCTCTGCAGCCCAAGGCTCCTGGCCGTATCGAGGTCGCCCTCGAGGATGGAGATCACGCAGAGGTTGTTGAGGCTCACGCTCACCAGCGACTGCAGCCCGAGCGCCTCAAAGTGCTCACGCGCCGCATTGAAGGAGGCGCGCGCGGTGGCCATGTCGCCTCGCCGCTGGGCGACGACCCCGAGGTTGCCCATGGAACTGGCGATGCCGCGACGATCTTCAGCCTCGCGGCTCAGCTTCAAGGTCTCGGTGTAGAGCTCTTCGGCGAGCCCGTACTCTGCCCGGAACTCAGCAAGGTTCCCCAGCCCCGAGAGCGCCAACCTGCGCGACGCCAGGTCCTGCGCTCCCTCGGACACCTGCAGGAGTTCGCGAAACCGCCCCTCTGCCTCATCCATCTCACCGAGCGCTTGGGCGATTCTGCCCGCCCAGTAGAGGAGGTCCCGGCGAAGCGATGGGTCGAGGTGCGAGGCGTCCACGCCGAGGAGCTCTGCGAGGTGACGATGTCCCTCCCTCCAGAAGCCGGAGCTGTGCCAGTACTCGGCCAGCGCCGAGCCCATGGCCAAGCTGGACTCAAGATCCTCGGCAGCCTGAACCTCAAGCACCAGCCTCAGGTTGTCCATCTCCTTCAGAAGCGGCCGCCGGTCCGAGTCCTCGCCCTTCTTGAGCGCTGTCTCCACGAGCGTCGGCGCGAGCCCCACGAAGAACTCCCGGTGGCGCCGCCGGAGGTCGGCCGTGGCGCCGCTCTCTTCGAGGCGGACCGCCGCGTAAGAACGGATCGACTCCAGCAAGACGTAGCGGACCCCACCGGCGGGGTCATGGCGGAGCAGCACCAGGGAACGGTCCACGAGCCGCGTGAAGTCGTCCAGCGCGCTCCACGGGTCCTCGTCGTCCTTCCAGATCACCTCCTCGGCCGCTGCCAAGGTGAACGAGCCTGCGAACACTGCCAGGGAGCGGAAGACGCGCTGCTCCGCCTCGGTGAGGAGATCGTGGCTCCAATCAAGTGCCCCGCGCAGGGTCCGCTGGCGGTCAGGTTCTCCGCGCCGCCCCCCGGTGAGGAGCCGGAAGCGCTGGTCCAACCGCTGCGCGATGTCCTCCAGCGACATCTTCCCGGCGCGCGCGGCCGCCAGCTTGATCGCCAGGGGGATCCCGTCGAGCCGGCGGCAGATCTCCGCGACCGAAGGTGCGTTCTCCGCGGTGAGCACGAACCCAGGGTTGGCGAGCTTGGCGTTGTCCACGAAGAGCTGGACCGCCGCTGCGCCCTCGATCTCCTGCAGGCTAGCCCGGCTCTCCGCCGCCGGGACCTCGAGGGGCGCGAGGCGGAGCACCTGCTCCTCGATCAACCCCATGGGCTCTTGGGAGGTGGCCAGGATGTGGACCCCGGCTGCACCCGCGAGCACGCCGGAGACCAGCGACGCACAGTCATCGAGGATGTGTTCACAGTTGTCCAGGATGAGCAGCCCGGGGCTCGCGCGCAGGTGTGCGCAGATGGCCTCGAGCGTGGAGCCCGACCCCGAGGGCTTGGCCTTGATGGCGGAGGCCACGAGCTCCGCGAGGGAGGCTCCGTCCCCCAGCCCGCACAGGTCCACGATCCATATTCCTCCTGGAGCGCCCTTGAGGGCGCGGTGACCCACCTCGAGGGCCAGTCGCGTCTTGCCCGCTCCGCCAGGCCCTGCGAGGGTCACGAGCGGCCCCATGGCCAACGCCTCTTCCGCCGCCTCCAGCTCCGCGGTCCGTCCCACGAGCCGCCCCGTGAGGCGAGGCAGGTTATGGGGGGGCACCCCACCGCTCAGCTGGGCGGCGGTGATTGGACGTTGCTCAAGTTCCGCCTCGAAGCACTGACGGACCTCCGCCAAGTTGGGCCGTTCCCGTGCGTCCGGGGCCAGACACCGGCCGAGCATCGCTGCGACCCGCGGGGCGCCATCCTCGAGCACGTCAACGGAGCGCTCGGGTGCCCTCAGCTCGTGCTCGCGGCGCAGCTCTCCGAGGGTACGGCCCTTCATGACCCTCTCCCCCGTGTAGACCTCGCTCAGGACGAGCCCCAGGGCGAAGACCTCACCTGCCGCGCTGGGATGAGCACGCCCCAGGTCCTCCGGAGCCATGTAGGCGGGCGTGCCGCCGAACTCGGCCTCGGGGCCGTGCTCCTCCACCACGGCGAGGCCGAAGTCGGTGAGCCGCACGTGCCCGTTGCCATCGATCATGACGTTGGCCGGCTTGAGATCGCGGTGCAGGATCCCCTTGCGGTGCACCTCTGTCAGTGCCGAGCAGATCTCGACGGCGATCTCGGCGGCCTTCTCGCCAGGGAGCGTCCCGATACGCCGGATCAAGCGCTCAAGGGTCTCTCCATCGACGAACTCCATCGTCAGGAAGTGCCGCCCCTCGAAGGTCCCGATGTCGTGCACCCGGGCCACGTTGGGGTGGGATACCTCGCGCGAGTGGCGCACCTCCGACAGGAAGCGCTCAAGGCTCCCCTCCCGTTCAGCGATATGGGCTGGCAGGAGCTTCAGCGCGATGGGCTGACCCAGGATGTTGTCCTCGGCGAGGTAGACCTGCCCCATCCCCCCCTCGCCGACCATCGCAACGATCTGGTACCGCCCGTCCAGGAGGTCTCCTGGCGAAAGGTCTCCGCGGAAGCTGGATCCAGACTCGGTGGGCTTGCTGGCGGGCATGGGGGAGAGGATAGCAGCGCGCCGCCCGGGATCAGGTCGCTTCCCCTCAGGCAGTTGGCGCCCACGCAGGGACGCTTGGTGCCGCGGGGCAGCTACGCGGGGCTGAGGATCATGGAGGCCATCGCCGGGGTGGCGGGGCAGCCCTTGTCCGTGGAAGTCACCTGCGTCGCAGTGGAGACTCGATTCGCCCTGCTGTCCGGGATCGACCACTCCCCCGGCTCAAGTCCTGAGGGTGCGGTCCAGGCGGAGTGGCCTCTCAGGGCGTGAAGGTCAAGGCGATGGAGTGCGTCACCCGCCCGGCAGGTGGGCCGGAGGAAGCGGGCGTCCAGTACTGGAAGTAAGCCGTGGTCCCCGGCGTCAGCGCGCTGAATGGCTGTCCGTGACCGATCTGCCAAAGCGTCGAATTCCAGCTCACCGGAACGCCCGGACCGAGGCGGAGGAGGGGGGTGCTGAGACAGAGGGGTGAGTTTCCCATAGCGGGCACCGCGGAGCCGAACCCCATGAGGAGCATCGCTCCGGGCTCAGCTCCCCAGGGCCCAGTTAGGGAGACCCGGATGCTCGGGTTCCCCTGGGACAGGGAGAGGTTCCCGTCGAGCCCGATCCAGCCGATCGACTCCTCAGCGAAGCAGTTGTAGTCGGCGCGCCCCATGGGCGACGGCTCAAACAGGAAGAGTGCGCCGCGGCCGATCGCGACTCGATCCCCGATGAACTCCGCCGGCTCGGCGTTGGGGCCGCCGAATCCAAACCCGCTCACTCGATATCCGACCTCTGGCGCGAACTCAGCCCCATTCCATCGGTAACGGGTCGCCACCCTGTACTGCTCGGACGAGATGATGAGCTCGCGCCCACGGAGGACGACTCCGGAGATTGCCGCCCCCCAGACGCCTATGAACCCCTCCGCTGGACGATGGTCGAACCGCTGGACGCGACGGAAGCCGGCGGTCGTCTTCCTGAGGACATGGACGAAGGCCTTACGGACGGCCCCGAACGGCGGCTCGTTCTCGGTGAAGATCAGCAGCTCGTCCTCGAGCGCTAGTGGACCGCTGAACCACGTGCCCGGCGGCGGGTCCAAGCGATCCTCGAGCACCCACTCGGCCCCGCTCCACCGGTAGGTCGTGACCGGAGAGCCCTCCGGAAAGGAGGCCAGATCGACCTCCGCTGCGCGGGCAACGACCAGGCAATCCCCGTCGAGGGCAGCGCTCCAGCGGCACCCGAGGGGCACGCACGGCAGGACGATGGAGCCTTCCGTTTGCCACCCGCTCGGCCTGTCCCTGAACGTGTGAATCTGACTGATCGAGGCGCCGGGGTCGGACTGCAGGACCAGCAGCCGGTCGCCATCCAGCTGCGGGTCGTCGAATCCCCGGCTGCCGAAGGCCGCAGCGCCCGTGAGCACGGCATCCTCGACCCACCCGGAGGGCATCCGGTCAAAGACATGGACCCGGCCTTGGCCGCTGGCATCTCGGGACCCAAGGGCGATTCGGTCGCCTCCATGGGAGAGGTGCAGCCCCTCGGCGCCGGCGATGGAAAGGAGCGGCCCCGACGGGACCAACCGGTCGATGGGTGCCAGCAGACCGTCCTGGTCCAGCGCATAGAGGGCGATGCGGTCATCCGGTGCGGTGCCCGACGCGACCCCCGTGAGCGCCACCGCCAGCTCGTTGGACCCGGGTCGCGGGTCGGCGTCCATGGCCCGGACATGCTCCCCTGCTGAACCAAAGTTGGTCAGCGCTTGCAGCCAACCCTGTCCCGTCGCGGGGACGAAGGAGGACGCGGCGAACGCGATGAGAGACATGTGGTGCTTCATGGCAGGGTTCCAGTCAGGCCGTGGGCGAGCTGGGGCGGGCTTCGGGAAGCAAGCGCTGTGCCACCCCCTCCTCGCCTCCCCGGGAGATCGCCCGAGCCATGGATTGCCATGGACCCTTTGGCAACCTGGGCCCTGGGGCTTCGCAGAAGGAGCGGAATCGCACTCCAGTGAGCGCGCTCTGGTCACCCTACGTGCGAGCGCGAGGCTCCAGGTGCAAGCCCGCCCGGTGACCGAACGTCACCACGGATGGACCGGCGGAGAGCGCACTCCGCCAGTCGCTACGACTCCGTTTGCTTACAGGCTCACCGAAACAGGGTTGTCGAACCGCTCCCTTCAAGGTTCTACGCTGGAGGCAGCACCTCTATCCATGCGTTCCGTCACTCGTACGAGCGCACCCTCCGTTAGCCTCTCGAACCGTCACTGATCAGGCACCCGCATGTACATCCTCCTGGCAGTCGACGGCACCTTCTCCGCCACGCACTACAACACGGGTACGAATCGGAGCTTCGTCCGTCGCTTCTTCGACCGCTTCAGCGGCGGCTACAAGGTGTTCTTCGAGGGGCCAGCTTCGGCACCGGGGTTCGACGTCGACAACATCATCAGGCGTGCCGACAGAGCGATACGGCAGGCCATTAGGCACGGCGCGAGCGAGCCAGAACTCAAGATCTGTCTCGTCGGCCACAGCCGGGGCGGGCACATCGTGACTGACATCGCGATGCGACTGAACCGGCTACGTCTCCCCGACGTTCTTCCCGGCGCGGGCCGTCCTTCGCCAAGGCCACCGACTGGGACGAGGCTGCTCGTTCACGATCCTCTGTCTGCTCCGATGCTCCATGCACAGGTGGCCCATCGTGCGTCGAATGCGAACGACTCCACGCCGACGCTTCGCGTTCACTTTATGGGGCTCTACGATTCGGTCGACATGACCTGGAACGGTGGAGACACCATGACGATTCCGCCGAACATCGACTGGTATGCCCATGCGATGCGCGATCCCGCCATCGGCTCACGAAGCAGTTGGGGGAATACGAGCAACGACATCCTCTGTTCCGAACGCCACCGAACGCGCTTCTTCGGCGGAACCCACGGGGCCCTCGGAGGAGCCCCCGCTGAACACTGCTCCGCCGAGTGGGCTGTGGTTGCCGATCAGTGCCGCTTGAATCTTCGTGCGGGAGATAACGCAGCTGCGGGCCGGCGCGCACACGACTTCATCCTCGATCACGCGAGGGCGGCGCAGGTCCCGATCTGAAGGGGCAGCTCGGCGTCGAGCCGGCTCCTCAATTGCAAGGGGGATGGTCTTCTGGACGGCAGCGAAGTTTCCTCCAAACCGACACTCGACCTCAACAGCAACGACGCCCTCGACGCCATCGGCAGCCGCTACGGCTCTACCGCCGTCGCCAGTTCTTTCGGCGCCAGCGGCGAGTGCAGTACGGAGTCGCAGCAACGATCGCGCACAACTCCGCTGGCGCGCCCTCTCTCGTCACGCAACAGACGAGCCTCGATCACAGTCTGTCACCTCGACCAATCCGCCGTGTCTCCTCCCCTGGAGACAACCATGGCGAGATGATCGATACAGGACGAGCCCGGCCGCTGGCCTCACGTGAAGAGGCGCGCCATTGCGCGGAGGACGCCCTTCGAAGAGCGGACGGACGTTCGGAGCGTCCCCCCTCGGCTCGCGCGAGGGATCAGGGCCGGTCGGTTGGATATGCACGCGTGGTCCGTGATGGCGACGCGCTTCCATCTGCTGGTCCGGGGTCCTGTTCCAATTGCAGGCAGGTGGACTCATGAGGCCCTCGTACGACGCGATCTTGTCGTCGAGGAAACTCGCTGACGGCACCTTCGCGTCCCCGCCCAGGTCGGTGGCGTAGGTCGAGTTGGCAAAGCTCGAGCTCGTGGGGATCACCATCTTGGCGCGGAACAACGGAGCGACAGCGGGTGAGTCCAATGCCACCGCCCGGAGTACGGGGAGCAGCGATGCGGAGACGATTCAGAAGGTCATGGCAGGATCAGCACGCTGCACTCCGGGGGAGGGCATCGGCCCAGGCGAAAGAGAGAGGCTTGAAGAGCTCCGTGACCTCGAATCGGGGTTCCTGGGTTCAGATCGGAGGCTCTGACCCAAAGCGGGAAAGGAACGAGGCTCATTGGCGCTCCGCGTGTCGGGAGTCATGCATCAGCCCCCGTCCCGCCGGTTTCACCGGCCGATGGGGCGGACGTCACTGGAGGGACTCGAGGACCGCGTCGGTGCGGTTGGAGGTCGCCAGGGTTGCCGACGTGTTCCGGAGCCACGCCTTGAAGCACGAGGTGTCGCCCGAGGCGGTGACGGGGGAAGTGGGCGGCCCCGGGGGCGGCCTGCAGGGGCGGGGCACCGACTCACTGAGGCCCGAGAGCCCGTGTCGCCGATTGGCGGGCTGCTGTCGTCGTTCGGCCCCGGTGCTCGGGCCCAGCCCCGGTGGCCTGGCGCAGGCTTCCGGAGAAACGCCCGCTGGCCGCGGGTCGGAAACGAGTGGAACGGCCCGAGGCCCTACTCTGTGTTCACTCCGCCCGTGACTGCCCACGGGCGGCGACTTTCCGACCGACCTGCCCAGGCAATCCATGCCCATGCTGACCTTGAACCGGGTGCTCCCGGCGCTGCTGCTCGCCTGTACCTCACTGCTCCCGACGACGGCGCTCGCCCAGCGAGCTCTGCCCCAGTCCTCGCCGAACCGTCCCCTGCCAGGTGCCAGCTTGCGAACGCTGCTGGGCCAGCGGACGGTGAGCCCCGCCGCGACGCCGGTCCAGTTGAGGACCAGCCCTGCCACCGTGGGGTGGATCCAGCGAATGTCCATTCCGCTGCAAGGGCAGGCGGGCCCCGGCGGCTTGACCGGCCCCGGGGCGCCCGGGTTCACCGGGCTGCTCTACCGGCTCTTTGTCCCCGCGACGGGCTACGACGAGCTGTTCTCCCTCCATGTACCGGCGGCGCCCCAGGGTGTCGCTCGACCCATGCTGGTCGGCTTCCACGGCTTTGGAACCTCTCACCTCGACCTGTACTTCAACGCCCGGGAGCTGATGGACGAGGCGGCGGCGCGTAATTGGTTCCTCCTCGCTCCGTTCCAGATCAATCCGGCGACGAGCGACACCTCTCTGAGCGCCTCCCTCCGGGACCCGAGCTTCAGCTTCGCGTCCGCCGAGAGCCAGGTGCACGTGGAGGCCCTGATCGACTTCGTCCTCGCCCAGTGGAGCGTTGACCTGGACCGCATCTATGGCATCGGGTTCTCCATGGGCGGCGGCAACGCGCTCAGCTTCGCGGCGCGCCACAGGGATCGCCATCGCGGCGCCTTCGCGGCGGTGGTCAACCACACGGGTACGGTCTCCGTCGGTGATGTTTGGACCAACAACCCGCCGACGGGAGCCTGCAACCCCACGGCGACCAATGACACGCGGGCGAAGATGCACGTGACCTTCGGGGGG
>CBFHHK010000080.1:12778-16992 GCA_965655435.1 Planctomycetota bacterium
CCGCCCCCGTCGTTCGAGTACCAGCGCTCGTCGCTCGTCGATCTTGACCCGGCAGGCCAGCTCCTTCCCGGCGGGCGCCACATGGCGGTCAACCTCGCGGGCGTGCCCGTCCAGAGCCACTACCACGCCCAGGACGCGCTCACGTACCTCGTGGACCAGACGAGCGCCTTTCACGGCTTCCTGTCGACGGCGACCGGGGGGTCCTCGGCGCTGCTTGTGGGCACGGCGCCCGGCTGCCCGTCGTCCACCTGCTCCGTTCCCAACGAGCACTGCTGGGACACCGTGGACCTCGCCGCGGCCTGCGGCTGGCTGTCGTCGCAGCGCCTGGAACCCGCTCCGCTCCAGGGTGAGCTCCTGGCGGATCGCGATGGACGCTGGGGGTCCATTGAGGTCGAGCTGGAGACCGCAGGGCAGTTCGGAGCGCTCCGCTACGCTGTGGCGACACAGCCGTCTGGCTCCTCGACGGTCGAACTCCTCGACCGGGAGAACCTCCAGCGCCTCGAGCTCGACGGGCTCGCCTACGGCCTGGACGTCTCGGCGGGGATCACGGTCCGTACAAGCTCAGTCGACGGACTCCCGACGACGTTGGTCCTCAACGGTATCACCACGGCGCCCTTCAGCGTCCTGCGCAACGGCGTCCCGGTCACCGCGCCCTGCACCGGCGTAACGGGTCCCGGATGGTGCTACGACGCCGTGGCCCAGGAGGTCCGGCTCCTCGAGCCCAGCGCATCGCTCGAGGTCTGGGAGCTGAACTGACACCCCTCATCGCAGCTCGGCCCCCGGGCGTGGCTGAGCTGCGTGGCCGAGCTGCGTGGCTGAGCTGCATGGCCCGCGCTCAGAAGCCGTGCTAATGAGCCGAGCGCAGGACGAGTGCGGGGGTGGCGCGCGGGGAAGACGAGAAGCGATCCAAGCTGCGGCTTGGCCGAGCATGGGGCCGCGGGGGGGGAGGAGATTGAGAGGGACGGACCATGGCCGGCCAAGGGAGGGCCGCTGAAGCCGCCGGTTGATGGACCGTCGATGTCAACGCCGCGTCACTCGCAGGCGTGCGCGGGACAATCTCAAGCGCGACGCCTGGGCCCCGCGGTGTGCCAGACGCGGGAGGGTCCGCTGGTCTTCGGCACGGCCGGTCGCCGCGCCGAGCGATCAAGGGTTGCCGCCACCGCGCGCCTCACGCCACGCCGCGGCGAGATATGCGATGATGGGCCCATGAACCACCGGACGACCCTCCTGGTCCTCGCCCTGGCGTTTCAGGCGGCCTCACCCGTCCTCGCTCAGCGGGGCTCGATCCACGCCTCGCAGCTGCGGGAGCTTGGCCCGTCGCTACATGCCCCCAGCGACGACGAGGAGGAGATGGAGGCTCTGACCGTGGCCCCCAGGACCAGCGCTCTCCAGGCCCCGGGCGCACCAGCCCGAGCGGCGTCCCCCGTCCCGACGACCGTCCGCGCCGCGCGGCTGGCCGACGACGCGATCGTCTTCGGGTACCTGCAGTCCGAGACCCAGGTCTACCACCTCAGGTGGCACGCGCTGACCCACGTGGGGTCACGCTTCGTGGGCTTCGATGGGGACGGGAGGCTGACCGGGACGAGCGCCTTCACCGGGCGCTCCTCCTACCTGCGTGCAGGGGGCGCCGCGGAGGCTGCCGGCGTCCGTTTCGTGCTGGTGCTCGCCAACTTCGACGACGACCCCGGGGGCGACATCGAGCGGGTGATGACCTCGGCGTCGCGACGCGCGACCCTGATCACCGAGCTGGTTCAGCTCATCGCCGCCGACAGCTACTGCCAGGGGGTCAGCCTGGACCTTGAGTTCTCCTGGGGCTCCCAGGTTCGCGACGGGATCACCGCCTTCTGCCGGGAGCTCAAGGGGGCGCTGACGACGCTGGGCCCGGACATGGAGCTCAGCATCTACACGAACGCGATCCTGAGCAGCTCCCAGTGGGACTTCGACGCCGTGACCGGGATCACTCCGCACATCGACTTCATGCTCTACAGCATGTACGACTGGGCCAGCGGCCTGACGGCGCGGGCGATCAGCGACCTCGATAACTGCCTCGGCTCGAGCCGGATGCCCGCGTACCTCGACGAAGGGCTGCCGCCGGAGAAGCTTGTCCCGGTCATCTCCGCCTACTCTCGCCGCTGGACAGGGGCGGGGGCGTACGGCGCCACCGGGACCAGCTCGCAGTCCTCTGGCTTCACCGACGCCCTCTTTGACGTGTCGCTCAGGCCGGGCATCGGGCCGCCCGCGCTCCGCCACGTCCGCGGTGACGAGGCCGGGTGGTACACGTGGGGCGCCGGGACGCCCACCACGCGGACCTTCGAGTCCCCCGAGGCGCTCGAGGTGGAAGTCATGAACGCCCTCAGCTTTCAGGGCACCTCCGGGCCGTGGCGAGGACGTCGGCTGGGCGGCGTGGGCTTTTGGTCCCTGATGTGGATGAGCGAGTTCAGCTCCGTGGACCCGCGGACCGGCGCGACGGTAGCGCGGACCCGGACCTACCCACACATCTACCAGCTCGTCCACGACGCCTTTGCCGAGTCGGGCAACCCATGGCGCTGCCTGGAGCGCTTCGACGGCCTGGACCCGCGCTGGCGCGACCCGAACGAGTCCCCGGACACCACGGGGGACCTCGACCTCGACTCCCGGCGCGACCTGGTGGTGACCGGACCGGGGACCACGGGCCGCGGCCTCCAGCTGACCGCCGATCTTGAGGGGGCCGGTCGGGCGGTCTTCGCCCACGAGGTCCTCGCCAGCCCGCTGGCGCCGGGCCTGACCGACACGAACTCGGTCCTGGGACGAATCCCGTGGTCCTCTGAGCTCGCGCTCACTTACGACGTGACGGTCCCGGCTGTCGGAGCGCGGCTTCGGCTGCTGGTGGTCGACGCCCGCGGGCAGGTGGAGGCCTCCAGGGCCTTCCCCCTCGACCAGCCCGGCCAGCGCACAGCGCGGTGGCAGCTCGATGTCGCAGCGGCCACCCGGGCCGTCCAGACGGCCGAGCCCGCCTTCACGTCGGGCAACGGCGTGGTGGACGCCGCCGGCCCGGTGCACCAAGACGTCGGTGTGTTGGGGGTCGTGGTGGAGACGGATGGCGCAGCGCGCGTCGAGGTGACGCTGGACGAGATCGCCTACCGGGCGGGCGATCCGGGGGGGCGGCGCTACCGGATCAATGAGGTACGCCCTGGCGGCGCGGCTCGGGAGTTCGTCGAGCTGCACGGGCCCGCCGGCCCGCTCCCGCCCGGCCTTGCGCTGCGCACCTACGACAGGACGGACGGAAGCGTGCAGCGGGAGTTCCAGCTGATGGGCGCCATCCCCGACGACGGCGGCGGTCGCGGCCTGCTGGTCGTCGGTGACGCGGGCGTGGCAGAGCTGGACCTCACCTCCGGCTTCTCCCCCGGGTCCGACGACCTCTCCAACCTGAGCCCGCTCGGCGTTCAGCTCGTCGACATTCTCACCGGGCACGTGCACGACTCCGTGGTCATGCGGGCGCTCGGCGGGCTCCAGCAGCTCGCGCGGCCCCAGACCGGCGGCGTCGCGCGGGAGGGGGCTCCTTGGTGCGGCGACGTGGGCCCGGGGACCGACGAGGCGGGCGAGCCCGCCTCGCTCGCGCGCCGCGTCGACGGCGTCGACACGGATCACAACCACGCGGACTTCTGCGTCTCGCCAGCGACGCCCGGGCGCGCCAACCGCGTCCCCCTGCTGCTGCCGGCGCGCCTCGACTTCGAGGTGCCGAGCCCCTCCCTGCTCCAGTCCTTCTCCGCGCCTGAGCGTCGGGATCCGAACCTCTCCGGCATGCCCTCCTCCCCCGACGGCGGGCGAGCGTGGAGGGTGGTGGACCCCGCCGGAGGGGGCGTCATTGGCCGGGTGAGCGACACCTCACTCGGCGTCCAAGGCGCGCACCGTGTACGCGGTGAGCTGTACGTTCCGCGTTCCATTGACCCCGCCCAGGCCATCGGGGTCGGGCTCTGCGGGCAGCACGGGAGCCACTTCTTCCCCCAGGACCCGAGCACCAACGGGTACGAGTCGGGCTACTGGCTCACTTACGAGAACCGCGCGGGCGTCGGGCTGGCCGATGGGCTGCCGGATCGTCCTGGGGTCTGGACCTTCATGGTCGCCAGCCACGACGGCGCCGACGGCGCCGCCGCGGTGGAGCTCAACTCCCTCCCGGGCTTCTTTCTCGCCGCCGCGGAGGGCCAGTGGTCGAGGTTTGAGCTGACCTTGGACCC
>CBFHHK010000081.1:0-16931 GCA_965655435.1 Planctomycetota bacterium
GGCTATTTGGACTGTTCACGCGCTGGCGCGGGCGTCGGACGCTGCGGGACGCGTTCCGAGGCATCGCCCGGGAGCCGGGCGCCATCGGGCATGAGGACGCCCTGCGCGGCCTCGACGAGGTCCAGCGGGCGCTCGAACTGGAGCGCGAGCTCGGCGAGGTCAGCGGCCTCGAGCGCGCGGCGCTCGGCCCCTCGTGGGCCGCGGACGCGCGGGACCTCGGCGCCTGCTCCGAGCACCTGCGGCGGGTGCGCGACCTGGCCGGGGCCTTGGCCGCGTTCGCGCCGGAGGCGGGGCTCACTCCGCGGTCTGTCGCGGAGTCGCTCGCGACCCACTGGAGCGGCGAGTGGACCGATCCAGAGGGGAGGCTCTCCGCCTTCGCCCGCGAGTTGGAGCCTGCGCTGGCCGAGCTCTGCGTCCGCAAGGCGGCTGCGGAGGAGGCCGCCCAGCCGCTCCCGGGCGCGCCGGTGGGCTGGGCCCGGGATGAGGTGGCGGACCTGCAGTCGCTCACCCTGCGCTGGACAGACCGCTGGGGAGAGCTCCGCGGGTGGACCCGCTGGCAGACCCTGCGGGCTGCGGCCCTGGAGGCGGGTCGGGGTGACGTCGTGGCCGCGCTCGAGGACGGCCGGGTCCGCAGCGGCCGGGCCCGCCACGCCTTCGACCAGGCGTACTCGCAGTCCTGGGTGCTGCACGAGATCTCCGCGGACGGGGCGCTCAAGGCGTTCGATGGCGTGGATCAAGGGCGCGCCATCGAGCGCTTCAAGGGCCTCGATGAGGAGCGCCTCGAGGCGGCGCGGGAGGAGGTCCGTCAGCGCGTCGGAGCGAAGCGACCCCAGCCGGCGACCCTGCGGGAGAAGAACCGCGGCACGGCGCTGGGCGTCCTGCAGCGCGAGATCACCAAGAAGACCCGTCACATGGCGATCCGGCGCCTGCTCGCCGAGGTCGGTGAGCTGGCGATGGAGCTCAAGCCGTGCTTCCTCATGAGCCCCATGTCGGTCGCCCAGTACCTGGAGGCGGACCACCCGCGCTTCGACCTGGTCGTCTTCGACGAGGCGTCACAGATCCCCGTCTGGGACGGGATCGGCGCCATCGCGCGGGGGAGCCAGGCGGTGATCGTCGGCGACCCCAAGCAGCTCCCGCCCACGAGCTTCTTCAGCCGCAGCGAGGACGAGGCCGTGGAGGAGGACGAGATCCAGGACCTCGAGAGCATCCTGGAGGAGTGCATCGGCGCCCAGGTCCCCACCCAGCGGCTGGCCTGGCACTACCGCAGCCGCCACGAGAGCCTGATCGCCTTCAGCAACGAGCGCTACTACGACGGGGGGCTCCTCACGTTCCCCTCGAACTCCTCCGAGGGGCTCGGCGTGTCCTCGCGCTACGTGGAGGGCGGCGTCTACGACAAGGGGCGCACCAGGACGAACGCGGTGGAGGCCCGGGAGGTGGTGGACGAGGTCGTGCGGCGCCTCAAGGACCCCGCGCAGCGTGACCGCTCGGTCGGCGTCGTGACCTTCAGCCAGGCGCAGCAGACGCTGGTCATGGACCTGTTTGACGGGGCCGTGCGTGAGCACCCCGAGCTGGAGCCCTTCTTCGACGAGAGCGCGGACGAGCCCGTGTTCGTGAAGAACCTCGAGAACGTCCAGGGCGACGAGCGCGACGTGATCGTGTTCTCCGTGGGCTACGGCCCGGACGAGCGAGGCAACGTCTCCATGAACTTCGGGCCGCTGAACAAGGACGGCGGCGAGCGCCGGCTCAACGTGGCGGTCACCCGCGCCCGTGAGGAGGTGCTCGTGTTCACGTCCCTGCGGCCGGATCAGATCGACCTGGCCCGGACCAGCGCGCGGGCCGTGCGCGACCTGCAGGCCTTCCTGCGGCACGCTGAGCGAGGCGCCGGGAGCGGCGCGGCTCTCCGTCCACCCTTGGGGAGCACCGCGTCATCCTCGGAGGACATCGCGGACGGACTCGTCGAGCGGCTCGCGGCGCGCCTCGTCGAGCGCGGCTGGGAGGTCTCCACGGGGGTGGGGGCCTCGAGCGTGCGGGTGGACGTCGCCGTGGTGCACCCGGGCCGGCCGGGGAGGTTCCTGGCGGGGATCGAGACTGACGGTGGGAACTACGCGCGCTCGGCCACAGCGCGGGATCGGGACCGGCTGCGCCCGATGGTGCTGTCCGGGCTCGGCTGGGACCTCATGCGGGTCTGGGCCGTGGACTGGTGGCGGGACGCGGACGCGGAGGTCGAGCGGCTGGACGCGCTCCTTCGGGAGCGCCTCGAGGCGGACCCTGGCCCCGGGACGGCGCTGACCACGGACCCGGGGTAGCGGCGGAGGCGCGGGCCGGGCGCTGTGGGAGCTCAGGGGGTGAGCGGCTTGGAGAAGTCGAAGACCTCCGGGCGGGCCAGCTCCAGGTAGTGCTCCAGGGGCATCACGATGGAGCAGGTGAGCGAGCCCGCGTTGAAGGCGATGCGGTCGTTCTCCAGGAACGCCTCGTCGAGGCAGTTGGGCGGCGTGAGGATCGGCGGCCCGAAGGGGGGGACGCAGCCGGGGACGAGGCCGGTCAGGTCCAGGAGCTCGTCGCGGCTCGCGAACCGGGCGCGGCTCTCCTTGAAGTGCCTGCGGACGCGGTTGGAGTTCAGCTGTCGCGCCGCCGACAGCACGCAGACGCGGAAGGTGTCCCCGACCTTCAGGACGATGGACTTCCCGCCCACCTCTAGCACCTCTCCGCGGGCTGCCGCGGACTCCTCGCTGGTGCGCGTGGGGTCGTGCTCGACGTACCGGTAGTCCACGCCTGCGCCGTCGAGGAGGGCGCGGATTCGCGCGGTGGTGTCCGTGGGGCCGACGCAGGCCTGGGGCTCGTCTGTCATGGGAGCGCGCTGTGCTGGAGGGGTGGTGCCTGGGCTTTGGCAGGGGTCTTCGACGGTGTCCCTCGAATAGGGCTTCGATCGGGGCCTTCGACCGTGGCCTTCGATCGGGGCCTTGGATCCTGGGCCAGCGCGGTATCCTCGCGCCCCTGGCCCTCCCGGATCGGGGTCGCGCCTCGCACCTCAACTTGCCACAAGCCTGACTCCAATGCTCTCTGCACTTCGTCGCTGCCTCCTCGTCCCGGTCCTCCTCGCGGCGTCCTGCTCCACCTTCGAGCTCGAGGACACCTTCACCGTGACCGAGCAGCTCGCACCTGGCCGCCCGGTCTCGCTCGAGGTGGCCTGCGACGTGGGGTCGATCGAGGTGGGGGAGGATCCCTCGCTGGACGGCATCGAGGTGCGCGGCATGGCGCGGCTCACGGCGCGTGACGAGGAGGGCGCGTTGGCGCGCTTCGAGCAGCTCGGAGCGTCGATCCAGCGCCGGACGGACGGCTTGATCGTGACGCCGACCTTTGAGGGCGGCCGGCGGGAGTCGGAGCGCATCAGCCTGAGGGTCACCGTCCCGGACCTCGGCGCGGTGCAGCTCAAGACATCCAACGGCTCGTTGGTGGTGTCCGCTGCGAGCGGCGGCGTGGACGCGGAGTCATCGAACGGTTCGATCAAGCTGGTGGATTGCCGGGGGGGCGGCCGGCTCTCCACGGGCAACGGCGCCATCTCGCTTGAGGGCGGCTCAGGCGACGTGCGCGGGGTCACGGGGAACGGCCGGGTCGAGGTCGTGGGCTTCGTGGGGCCGCTGGATCTCGAGACCTCGAACGGAGACATCGATGTCTCCCTGGCAGACGAGGCCACGGACGCGGTCCGGCTGCGCTCGAGCAACGGCTCGATTGACCTGAGCGTGAGCCACGACTGGTCCGGGGTCATCGAGGCCTCGACCAGTAACGGGCAGGTGCGATTCTGTGATCAGGATGGGCAGCGTCAGAAGGGCAAGGCCTCGATCCTCGCCGTCGGCGCAGGCGGTACGCGCTCCATCGCTCGCACGGGGAACGGCTCGATCGAGGTCGAGGTCCGCTCGCCAGGCTCGCGTGGTGCGTCCCGGCTCCAGGGCTCTTAGGGACCGTGGTCGCCGCATCGCGGCGGGCTGCCAGCAGGAGCACGGAGGCCGCAGGATCACAGCGGCACAGGAGCACAGGAACACAGCGGCACGGGAACACAGGGGCATAAGGGCCGCAGCGTCACAGGGGAGAGGCTCGCGGATGGGCGCTCGGTCCCCGATCCCGTCTTCGTCGGAGGGCGGGGCGACGTCAGGTCCACTCGCCCTGGATGAAGGCGCGCCCGTGCTTGGGCTCGCGGAAGGCCCACAGAGAGCGGCCGCAGCTGGTCTCCAGCCGGTAGTAGTCACGCACGGTGTGGGGTGATCCGTCGGGCCACGCGGGGCTATCGTCCCACCAGGGCCGCGCGAGTCGTTCGGGCCCCCGCGCCCGCTGGATCCGGTAGGCGACCCCTCGCCAGCGCAGGCGGTCGGGCTGGCTGTGTTGGTCGCTGGAGCCCTCCAGGGTCGCGGGCTCCGGTGGAGAGAAGAGCAGGGAGGGCCGCGGCGTGTGGCGGGGCTTGCTGGCTCCCCTGGCTCGGTGCTCCTGGGGGCGGACCCACGAGTAGGACCGCTCCGGGAGGTGCGAGGGCTCGGCGCGCGCGGCGAGGACGTTCTCGGGGCCGAGGCGAGCGGCGAGGATGTCCACGAGCTCACCCACGTGTCGATCGAGGGGCTCTGGTCCGGGAACGTGGGTCGGCTCCGGCTGCTCCCAGGCCCCGACCTGCTGGGCCGGGAGGCGCCCGGTTCGGACGGCGACGAAGCGGATCCGTTCGATGCCGAACCCCAGGTGAACGGACTCGACGCTGGGTCGCAGCATGGTCCAGAGGTGCCGGGGGTCCGCGCTGGGGCGGGAGAGGGACAGGGGCAGCCGCCGCGGCGGCAGATCGGACGGCTCGAGCACGAGGGTCGCCTCCAGCACCCCTTGGCGCGCCCGCTCGAGCTCGTCCGAGAGCTCGGTCACGAGCTCCTCGGCGACCTGAGCGATGGCCTCCGCCTGCCGGACCGGGCCCTCGAACACGCGCTCGGCCTGGGGAGGGCTCTCGAAGGCGAGGGGGGTGACGGACTCGAACGCGCGCCCGAGCGCCTGGTCGAGGCGCATGGCGACGTCGCCTCCAAAGCGGGCAGCCACGCGGTCACGGTCGAGCCGCAGGAGCTCTTGAATCGACTCCACGCCGAGCTCGGCGAGGGCGTCGCAGGTGGCCTCGGGGAGCCGGAGCGCGGCCACGGGCAGGGGCCCCAGGGCGACCGCCTCATCGCCGCCTGGGACGATCTGGCGGGGCGTCCGGCCGAACCGCGCGATGGCGGATGCGGCGCCGGCGGTGTCCGCCACCGCGAGGCGTGAGCCGATCTCCAGCCGGTGCATGGCGCGTAGCACGGCGCGGCACAGGTCCTCCTCATCGCCGAAGAGCCGCTCCGTGCCGGCGACGTCGACGAACAGCCCGTCGGGAGGTTCGAGGGCGACGAGCGGCGAGAAGCGCGCCATGAGCCACTGCCCGAGGGCATGGAGCGCGCGCAGGTCGCGCTCCTCCGAGAGCTCCTCGACCCAGGGCTCTCCGTGGCGTGCGCGGACCCGGGGGTCGATCAGGGCCTGGGCCTCGGCGAGGGAGAGCCCGACGCGTACCCCGCGCCGCGCCGCCTCGTTGCAGCGAGCCGCCACCAGGGACCGCCCGTTGCTCGATCGAGCGAGGAGGATGCAGGAGGTCTTGGGTGCTCCCGGGCGCCGGGCCGCGCGGCGTCGGCGACGCTGGGCGAGGTCGATGGACAGGGAACGCAGGTGGATGGCGAGTACGCGCCTCATGGGCCTTGCTCGGTCTTCAGGTGTCAGGCCCTCCTCATGGGCAGTCCTCCCCGGTTGATTTCATCGCTCCGTCGGTCTCGACCCTGGCGCAGGTGCCGGCGCTGGTACCGGCGCCAAGGTCGGCGCCAAGGTCGGCGCCAGCTGCGCTGACAGCGTAGGTGCTCGTTCGTCGGCGCCGCCGCGCCGCCGCTCCTGCGGGGGGCGGGGAGCGGCGATCCGACTCCGGTGGAGCTGCTGGGCTCCCTTGGCGCGTAGGAGCGTCACGCTCCAGGCGGGGCCGTCGCAGGTGCTCTCCCGCCGACGGACTCGCCAGCGAGTGGTGGCCGCCGAGACCTCGCGCTCCTCACCGGGGGGGCGCGCGAGCAGGACGAGGGCCTCGGAGGAGGTGGCTGCGAGCTGGAGCCTGCGGGTGGCTGCCATCCCGAGACCTGAGCCGTCCGCGACCACGGCGGTGATCCCGGGGCAGCGCAGGGCCGTATCGATGGTCCAGAGGCGCAGGCTTGCGTCCTTCGGGGCGGCGAAGATGGACCGCTCGATGAGCCCCACGCCCGCAGGGTCGTCGGCCAGGAGTCCTCCAGGGACGTCCCCAGGGGAGTCGCCGGCGAGAGCTTCGGGGGCCGTTTCAGAGGCGACTCCCGGGGAGCCCTCGGCGGGCGCGTCGTCTCCGGGTTCCAGGTGAACCTCGAGCTCACCGGCCGAGCGTTCCATCGCGGGTGCTCGCTGCCCCTCGATCACGGCGGTCTGGCGCGCGATGGCGCCGGGGTAAGGCCAGACCCGGCGCCCGATCCAGATGACCGAGGCGGGGGCGCCGCGGGAGGCCGCGTCGCGGGCGGCGCGCCGTGCGAGGTGGGCGAGGAGGAGCAGCGGGGGGCTCCACTCCCGGGTGCTGCGGCCCGCGCGAGCGGAGCCTGCGCCGCCCACGCCGAACCACTCATGAACGCACCCTCGGACGAGGCCAGCGGCGCCGCCGGTGGATCCAGTGACGCGGTCGATCGAGGGCCAGCCGCTGGGGACCGCGCGGGAGGGCTGTCCGAAGACCTCGGGGTCCGGCTCCGGAGCACCGGCCAGGGGGCCAGTTCGCAGCTGCTTGAGCAGCGCCTCGATGCCGTGGGGCGATCGCATGGCGCGATGGTAGGTTTTTGTTAGGTTCCTGCCTAGCCCTCTTCACCGACCTCTGCCTCCGCCTTGGGTCGCCTCCCGCTGCCCGAGACACGGCACGCCACGCGCACTGGACGGAGGGCGAGGAGCACGCCGGCGGCGGTGAACAGCGCCCCTGGGAGGGCCACGATGCCGACCAGCTCCAGGGTGACCTCGGCGGCCCTGGGATGGTCCGGGTTGATCGAGCCGAACAATCCGACGTAGAGGCGAGCGAGGTCCGCGAGGCCGAGGACCGCGCCCCCGGCAGCGGCCCACCAGCCCCAGTGCTGGCGGGTCAGGAGCCCGATGGCTCCCATGGCGGCGGCGCCCGCGGCGACGTAAGTCAGGAGGAACGGGTGCAGCGCGCCGGTCAGGGGAGAGCGAACCGCGAGCACACCGAACTCGCGGTTCACCTCGTTGATGCTCCAGACGGTCAGGGGCGGGCCCAGCCCGGCCGCGACCAGCGCCAGCACAGCGGCTGCGATGGTCGCGCCGGTGCGCTGGACCCTCCGGGCGTCCCGGAGAGCGAGGGCGCGCTCCGAGGGGGGGAGACCTCGTCGAGGAGCCACCTGTCCCGGTTCAGCTGGGGTCCACTTGGTGCATGTGGACGTCTTGCTGCGGGAAGGGGAAGGAGATCCCCTCCTTGTCGAAGCGCATCTTCATCTGGCGGCGCAGCTCGCACACGGTCCCGAAGTACTGGCTGGTGGGGACCCAGGCCCGCACGTTGAAGTTCACCGAGGAGTCGGCGAGTTCCATGAGCATCACCTGGGCGGCCGGGTCGGTCTTGACGTGCTCCATGCTGTTGACGACGTCGAGCATCACGGCCTCGGCCTTCTCGATGTCGTCGTCGTAGGCGATCCCGAACATCTGGTCGATGCGGCGGGTGTCGTTGGCCGTGATGTTGCGGATCGTGCTGCCCCAGATGGACCCGTTCGGGATCGTCAGGCGCTGGTTATCCGGGGTCAGCAGGGTCGTGGAGACGAGGGTCATGGCCTCGACGGAGCCGGTCTCACCGGTGACGGTGACGACGTCGCCGATGTCGTAGGGGCGGTACAGCAGCAGCATCACGCCAGCGGCGAAGTTGCCCAGGGTGTCCTGCAGCGCGAAGCCGACCACGAAGCCCATGACGCCGACGCCGGCGAGGAGCGGCGCCACGTTGACGCCGATGGTCTGAAGGGCGACGACCAGGCCGACGAAGAAGATCACCTTGGTGATCGTGTTCTGCACGAAGTTCTTGAAGAGCTCGCTCGCGTTGAGCTTTGAGCGCTCGAGGCCTCCGCGGGTCAAGCGGCCGAGCCATCGTCCGACGATCTTCGAGACGAAGAGGATCAGGAAGAAGAGGAGCAGGTTGCCGATGATGCGGGGCCCATCCTCGAGGGCCCACTCCTTGAGGACGACGCCGGGCTCATCCATGAGGCGCTTGAAGAGCGACTCCATCTGGTCTCCAAGGGGAGGTTGATTATCACCGTTGGGGTCCTTGGGGTCGCCATCCTCCGAGGCAGCGTCCTCCGAGCCCGTCTCGGAGGACTGCTCGAGGCTCGAGAGCGGCGGGGGAGCTGGCGTCGCGGCCTCCGCCGTGGAGCCGAAGGGAAGGACGATGGCGAGGCAGAGGGCGGCCAGCGTCCTCCACCCCCAAGTGCGAGCTTGAGTGTTCATGTGTGTGAAGATGTCGCAGGTGAGACCGTCTCGCAAGGTGTTGCGGCTGCCCGTTGAGTCCAGCAAGCGTCCCCGCGCGAGTTTGCAATCCGCCTTCCTCCCTCCTGCGCCCAAGGCCCCGTTCTCACTTGCCGCGGCGTGTCATTGTCGGATTCAAGCGATGGCCTAGAACTCCTCCGGGTGCCGAGGCGGGCCCGGCACCAGTGCGAGCTCCCCGGCCGTGGGCGGCCTGGCCTTCCTGGAGCACCAAGGCCCCAACTGCGCTCCTGGGGCCTGTTTCAAGACACCATATCCAAGCTCTGACGAACGGAGCGTGAGGGCTCGCTTGCGGACTCATCGGCCGGAGCGACAATGAACCGGCGCTGACCTCGACGTCTCCAGGTCCGCGCGAACGGATCAACCTCATGACCCCGAGCCCCACATCCCTCACTCTCTCGGCGGCGCTCCTCGCGGCGGTGCTTCCGCTCGCTCCCCCCGCGGTGGCCCAAGGGCAGGTGTCGCTGCCCCCGCAGCGGCAGCGGGCCGCGACGCCGGCGGGACCGTCCGTCTTTGTCCAGCAGCTGTTCGTCATCTCCAACTGGCACGCCGAGCTGCGCGTCACGTTGACCGAGCAGCTCGGCACCGGCGCGGACCTCTACCTGCGGAAGGGGGCGCCGCCGACCTTGACGGACTGGGACGCGCGCTCCCGGACGAGCGGCACCTCGAACGAGATGATCGTCATGGACGCCGGCTCGGTCCCCGCGCTCGAGTCGGGGATCTGGTACGTGGGCGTTCACCGTCCGGCAGGGACCGTGTACGCGCTCGACATCGAGCGCGGTTCGAAGGCCTCCAGCCGGCCGGGTGTGGGCGCCCTGCCCTACCCCGGCGGGACGACGTTCAGGGTCTGGGCTCCGGACGCGGCCGCGGTGCACGTGGCGGGACCGTTCAACGCGTGGTCGCCATCCGCGGCGCCGCTCGTCGACGAGGGGGACGGAAACTGGTCGCTCGACGTCCGTGGCCTCGGCGCAGGAGACCGCTACAAGTACGTGGTCGACACGGGAGCGCAGCTCAACTGGCGCGCCGACCCGCGCTCGCGGCAGGTGACCAGCAGCGTCGGGGACAGCGTGATCGTGGACCCCGATGCCTTCGCGTGGACCGGGCAGTTCTTCACGCCCCAGTGGAACGACACCGTGCACTACGAGATGCACATCGGGACGTTCAACGACCTGCCCGGCGGCGCGCCGGGGTCGTTCGAATCCGCGCTGCAGCGCCTCGACCACCTGCAGAGCCTCGGCGTCAACATGATCGCGCTCATGCCGATCAACGAGTTCCCCGGGGAGTTCTCCTGGGGCTACAACCCCGCCCACCCCTACGCGCCTGAGACCGCCTACGGGGACGTCGAGGACGTGAAGCGCTTCGTCCAGGCGGCCCATGACCGCGGGATTGGGGTGACGCTCGACGTGCTCTACAACCACCTCGGGCCCAACGACATCCCGCACTGGCAGTTCGACGGGTCCCTCCCGGGTCGCAGCGGGGGCAACTACTTCTACGACGACTTCAACGCCCAGACGCCCTGGGGCAACACGCGCCCCGACTACGGGCGCGGCGAGGTCCGTCAGTACATCCGCGACAACGCGCTGATGTGGCTCGAGGAGTTCCGCATGGACGGGCTCCGCTTCGACGCCACCGCGTACATCCGCGAGGGTCCGGGCGGCGACCTACCGGACGGCTGGTCGCTGATGCAGTGGATCAACAACGAGATCGACGCGGTCCAGCCGTGGAAGCTGATCATCGCCGAGGACATGCGGCTCAACGAGTGGGTCACGAAGACCACGGGTGCAGGCGGCGCGGGCTTCGACTCCCAGTGGGACGCCGGCTTCGTCCACCCCATCCGTGCGGCGGTCATCACGCCCAATGACGCGGACCGTGACATGTGGTCTGTGAGGGATGTCCTCTACGGGCGCTACAACGCGGACGCCTTCGAGCGGGTCGTGTATACGGAGTCTCACGACGAGGTGGCCAACGGGCGGTCGCGCGTCCCCGAGGAGATCTGGCCGGGGAACGCCTCGAGCTGGTACTCGAAGAAGCGCTCCACGCTCGGCGCGGCCATCGTGATGACGGCGCCTGGGATCCCCATGCTCTTCCAGGGTCAGGAGCTCCTCGAGGACGGGTTCTTCACCGACACCGACCCGATCGACTGGTCGAGGGCGGTGACCTTCAGCGGGATCCGCGACCTGTACCGAGACCTGATCTCCATGCGGCGCAACCTCGGTGGCTTCACCCAGGGCCTCCGCGGGCAGCACATCAACGTGCACCACATCAACAACGGGGCCAAGGCCATCGCCTACCACCGCTGGGACGCGGGCGGTGCAGGGGATGATGTGGTTGTCTTCGCGAACTTCGGCGCGGCGAGCTACCCGAGCTACCGCGTGGGCGTTCCCAGGCCCGGCTGGTGGCACCTCCGGTTCAACAGCGACGCCTCGGTCTATGACCCGGCCTTCGGGAACCACCCCTCGAGCGGGGTCCAGGCCGACGCGATTCCCTACGACGGGATGCCCTACAGCGTGAACCTCTCGGTCGGTCCCTACACGGCCCTGTTCTTCTCGCAGTGATGGGGGCCTCGCGCCGTGGCGTCGCGCCCGGAAGTGGACCGCTCCGCCAGCACCTTCTCTCTCCCTCCTCTCCCATGGTCAAGCCCCTCCCCGTCGCCCTCGCACTCCTCAGCGCCGTGGGGCTCCTGTCGCCCGCGAGCTCGCAGGTGACCGTCATCTCCTCGGAGACCTTCGAGTACCCCGCGCCCGGGCCCTTCTTCCAGCAGACCGGTGGCGTGGGCTGGGAGAACCCCTGGTGGGTGAGCGGCGCGGCGAACGATGACCTCTCGGTCTTCGACGGAACCGCGACGCCCCCGTTCGCGTTGAGCGACAACGTCGGGGGGTACGCGGGCCAGGTGAACCCCTTCGGGGAGGCCTACCGCAAGCCCGACACGCTGCCCCACCCCGACGTGGCGGCGGGCGGCCTGTTCGGAATCGACGACACGACCGTCTGGTTCTCCTTCAGCCTGGCCAGCTTCTCGGGTCAGCCGGCGGAGCACTTCGGCGGCTTCGCGCTGATCGAGCAAGGGACGGGTGAACAGCTCTTCATTGGCTCGCCGTGGAATACGAACGAGTGGGGGATCGATGACGAGGGACCTGCCGGACCAGGCCCTGTGACCATCGCCGGTACGGACGACGCGGTCCCGGCGCGGCTGGTGGCGCGCCTCGACTTCTTGCCAGGAATGGAGCGCCTGCGGCTCTATGTTGACCCGGCGACGGACTACCCCACCGGGACGGCGGACCTGGATGAGATGGTCCACGACATGTTCTTCAACGAGATCCGTATCTCGTCGGGGGGCAACAACGACGACCGCTACTACTTCGACCACCTCGTGATCTCGAAGGGTGACCCCGCCGCGGGGGTGGGGACGAGCTACTGCGGGCCTGGAGCGGTGAACTCCACCGGCGGGTCAGGCTCGGTCATCGGGCTCGGTTCGCCGTCGGTGAGCGCGAACCAGCTCTCGCTCGAGGCCTCCGGTCTGCCAGCTTCGTCCTTTGGGTTCTTTCTCACGAGCCAGGCCCAGGCATTTGTGACGACGCCAGGCGGGTCCCAAGGTGATCTCTGCCTCGGCGGCGCCATCGGTCGCTTCGTTGGCCCGGGGCAGATCCTCAACTCCGGTGCGGCGGGGAGCTTCACGCTCCCCGTGGACCTGAACCAGATCCCGCAGCCCACCGGGCTCGTGGCGGGCGTGGTCGGTGAGGTCTGGAACTTCCAGGCGTGGCATCGCGACTCGGTGGCGGGCAGCGCGACCTCGAACTTCACGGACGGCGTGGAGATCACCCTGACCCTCTGATCCGCCGTAGGCCCCCGCTCGGCTGAGCACCCCGCTCGGCTGAGCACCCCGCTCGGCTGAGGCCCTGCGGGTCGCCTCGGCTGTCGGTGACCGTGACGGTCCCGCCAGGACTGGCGGTCGGGCGGAGTTGAGTCGCCCCCCCGGCTAGAGAGGGTTCGGGCGATGGGGGTTGCGGCCTGGGGGCAAAGCGCCATCCTCTGGCCCGATGCGAAGCAGGACGAAACGAGACCGCTGGCGAGAGAACCAGGACATGGAGCGGGTCCACGAGCCGGACCTCGCCGAGGTGGCGGCCGGAACGAGCTACCTCCGCGGTGAGTGGTGCGAGCAGGTCTTCGCGCAGGATGCGCCCCTGACGCTCGAGCTCGGGTGTGGGCAAGGCATGTTCGCGGCCGAGCTCGCGCGCCGCTTCCCCTCCACCAACGTCGTCGGCGTCGACCTCAAGGGGCACCGCTTCTGGCGCGGCGCCAAGGCTGTTCACGTAGGAGGGCTCCTCAACGCCGCCTTCCTGCGCGCCCGCATTCAATGGCTGGATCACTTCTTCGGGCCCGGTGAGGTCGGGGAGATCTGGCTGACGTTCTCCGACCCGCAGAACGGCGACAAGCGCGGCACCAAGCGGCTCACCTCACCGCACTACCTGCGGCTGTATCAGAGCATGCTGCGGGAGGGAGGGGTCGTGCACGTGAAGACCGACAGCCCCGAGTTCTTCGAGAACACGCTCCGGGACGGGCCCCTCGCGGAGATGGTGGTGGAGGACAGCTGCGACGATGTGCACGGTGCGGAGGCGGGGAGGTTTGAGCCGGAGCTCACGGATCTGCTCGCCTTCAAGACGGCCTACGAGGAGCGCTGGATCCAGGAGGGGCGCTCTGTCCACTACGTCCGACTGCGACGACAGGACGCGGTCGACGACGACCAGCTCGCGAGGGCGAAGCGGATGCTCCAGGGGCCGCCCGGCGCGGCGCGGCCGCACTTCACGCGCCCGGCCAGGTAGCGCGCGCTGGAGCCCTGCTGTCGCCAGAGGACGGCGGACGAGGAGCTGAAGGAATGCGTCGGACGTGTATTCAGCGTGTGGGGTGCGCGTAAGGGCTGGGGCCCCTGGGGAGGAAGGCGTGAATAAACGCCTGGATTCCTACGTACAGGCAGAGCCGCCATCCGAAGCAAGGCGTGGTCCACGAGAGCATCGATCCATCCGGTGTTCGCCTGCCCTGCGCCCGCGAGCGGCGACTTCACGGTCGTGCCGTCGCGCGGCCTCCCCGCGCGGCACCTCTTTCCGGAGGACGCCCGCGGCCATCCGCCGCAGACGTGCGACCAAGCTCCTTACCGGGGCCGTCCCTTGGATCGAGCCCCCTCCAGCCCCACCCTTCGCGACCGAGACACCATGCGACCCTACCTCACACCCCTCTTGGCAGTGGCCTCGATCATGATCCCATCGGTGACCGCCGCGGCCGTCACGTCGGGCGGTGACGGGCTCGAGGTGTCGATGCGAGGGAAGGCCTTCGGGGTGGACGAGCTCCCCGCGCTGCTCCCTGACGGCCAGGCCTCCGGCGTCATGGACCAGCTCGACCTCTATCGCGACTGGATCGAGGACAACGACTATCACGCCTCGCTCTCGCAGGACGGTCGGGTGCTGCTGGTGACCTCCTCGAAGAAGGTCGCGCGGCGTCGGATGAAGCTGGTCGAGAAGACGCTCGAGAGCTTCGACGGGCTGATGTCACCCCCGGACCGAAGCGGCTCCGACGGGGCGTTCAATCGCCTGGGATGGGACTCCGGACGCCCCGGCTCCGAGCAGGCTCCGGTGGTCCTCGTTGAGGTGCGCAAGGAGAAGGAGTATCGCTCGCTGCTCACCGGCCTCGGTGCGGCGCGGGAGGACCTCGCCTCCTTGGTGCACCAGTACGGCCAGCGGCCGGGCTTCTCGGAGGAGCAGTGCACCGCCGCGATCTGGCAAGAGGCGCCCGCGGACATGGAGGTGGGCAAGGTCTGGCGCTCGGAGAACGAGCTGGTCAACCGCCTGGTGCGCCTGCTGGTCTTCCGGTCGTACGGGCCCCAGCCCACCTGGCTCAGCGTCGCCGCGGCGTGGAGCGTGGAGCTCGAGGTCATGCGGGACATCTACTGCTTTCCCTATCGGGGGGAGTTCGTCGGCGTCGGCGAGCATGGCGGCTGGGAGGCCGAGCTGAAGCGCGAGTTCAAGAAGCGGAAGAAGGACCCCCTCTCGCTGGATGAGTTCGCGGGTTGGCGCCGGAACACCTGGGATGACCACAAGGCCCAGCTGGCCTTCGGCATGGTGGAGTACCTCTCACGCCATGAGCCCGCGGTCCTGCCCGAGGTCGCGGAGGCGTTCCGCCTGCGCTATCAGGCGGGCTACAAGACGACCTACCCCGACGGGACCTGGGAGACGAACCCCGCCTACCAGATCCCGGTGGAGGACCAGCTCGACGCGCTGGTCGCGGCCTCCGACCCGGAGCTCCTGCTGCGCACCTCGGACTTCATGCGGTCCTGGAACCGCTATCGACCGCGCCGGAAGCGGTGAGCGCCTGATCGTCAGAAGAGGGTGTCCGGTGCCATCAGCCCGGCGCCCTCGTTCCGCACGCTGTTCAGCCGCGAGCTGACCCGGTCGAGGGCGAGGAGGCCCGGGGGCGCGGGCGCGAGCAGGCGGGCGGTGGCTCCCACGTCATCCAACTCGGGCGTCAGCCAGCGGTCGAAGTCGTCGGGTTCGATCAGGCACGGCATGCGATCGTGGAGCGGGGCCACGTCCTCGTTGGCGTCGGTGGTCAGGACGGTGAAGGAGACCCGCGCGGGCTCCGTCTGGGAACCCTCCCATCGTTCCCAGAGGCCGGCGAAGGCGAGGGGCCGGTGGTCGGCACGCTGGATCCTGTAGGGGACCTTCACGCCGGCTTCGCGCCGCCACTCGTAGAACCAGCTGGCGGGGACTAGGCAGCGCCGCCGCTTGAAGGCCGCGCGAAACGAAGGCTTCTCGGCGGCCGTCTCCGACCGGGCGTTGATGGTCCGGTGGGCGATCTTGGAGTCCTTTGCCCAGGAGGGGACGAGGCCCCAGCGCATGGCGGTGAGCGCTCGGTCCCGCCCGTTCTCACCCCGGACGATGACCGGCGCCTCCTGGGACGGCGCGAGGTTGAAGCGCGTCATGAAGCTCTTCGAGCTGCTCAGGGAGAAGAGCGCCGCGAGCACGTCGGGGGCGACGGTCAGTGCATATCGTCCACACACGCCCTGATCATAGGTCAGAGCCTCCCGGGGCAGGCCGGGCACGCCGGGCAGGAAGCCGCCGGGCCCTCGCGGTGCAGGCCGCAGCGGTGAGGAGCCCGAGCCCCGAGAGCGCGGCGACCGTGCCGCTGGCGTCCACGGAGCCGCCGAGCAGCAGGGGCGCGGCCCGCGTGGCGAGCAGGTACCCGAGGAGGCCCGAGGCGGCGCCCAGGCCCACGGAGAGCAGCACGTAGGGGCCCATGCGGTCGGTGAGGAGCCGCGCGGTGGCGGGGGGGCAGGTGAGCAGGGCGACGGCGAGGATCGAGCCGACGGCGTCGAAGCTCAGCACGATCGCGAGGGTCGTGAGCGTCATCAGCCCGGCGGCCACCGCCGCAGGGTGGAGGCCGCGTGAGCGAGCGAAGGCGGCGTCGAACGCGACGGCTCGCAGGAGGGGCCAGCCCAGCAACACCGCCGCGCAGGAGGCCGCGAGGAGCCCCACGAGCCGCAGGGGCTGAGGTGGGAGCCCCGCGAGCCCCGCCCCTCCGAGGGCCTCGGCCCAGGTCGTCGGTGCGCTCCAGAACATCAGCTCCAGCTGGCCGCTCAGGACGCAGTCCACATCGAGGTCCACGTTGGCGCCGCCGTTGAGCTCGAGGAGCAGGACGCCGAGGGCGAACATTGTCGTGTACACGAGGCCGATGGCGGCGCTCCGCTCCACCCGTCCGTAGCGGATGATCGCGCCGATCGCGAGGCCGGAGAGGGCGGCGGCGGCAGCGGCGCCGAGGAACATCGGGCCCGCGGCCCGGGAGCCCGTCAGGAGGAAGGCGACGACGAGTCCGGGCAGCACCGAGTGAGCCATCGCGTCGCCCAACATCGCCTGTCGTCGGAGGACCAGGAAGGAGCCGAGCAGCGCCAGGGTGGCGGCGGAGGCGGTGACCGCGACCAGGGGCATCAGGTCGAGGGTCATGAACTCGTGGAGTCCAGCAGGGATCACGCCTGCCTGGGCTGCGTCGGGCGAGGTCACGTGCGCTCCGGCCCGTCGTGCGGGGGGGCCAGGGAGGTGGAAGCCAGGGAGGTCTGAGTCGGCGAGGTGGCGGTCGAGGCCGTCATCGCTGCCGCCGTCGCCACGCGTCGTGCGGCCGCCGCGAGCCGGCGGTGACGGAGCCACCCGGAGAGGATGCCGCGCTCCGGCGCGACCAGGAGGCTGAAGAGGAAGGCCGCGGCGGCGGAGAGGATGATCAGCGGACCAGCGGGGGCGCTCGGGGTCACCGCGGAGATGGAGGCTCCGACCCACGCGGCGCCCGCGCCCACCGCGGCGGCGACCGCGACCATCGGGGCGACCCGGGTGGTC
>CBFHHK010000082.1:0-4159 GCA_965655435.1 Planctomycetota bacterium
CTGCCCCGGCCCGGCGAGCGCCCTGACCTGCGCGGCCGACGCGGCAGCCACGGCGGCAGGGCCCCAGTGGGCCTCCACTGCCCCTCCGACTCCACCGGACGCCGCCACGCCTTGCCTCACCCTGCGGCGCTCGATCTGGCGGCGTCGACCTCGCAGCGGGAGAGCGGTGGAGAGAGGGGCCGCGATGTCGGGCGACCGTCACGGCCCAGTGCGCTCGAGGGGCAAGTCCCGGGGGCCACTCGACTCGGCGTCGCTCCCTCAGGAGCCGCGTCGCCTCGGCGGCGAGCTGCACAGCTGAGGGCCGTGTCGCCCGATGGCCGAGGCCGCTAGACTCCAGTCGCGGCGCCGCCGCCCCTCCCCATGAAGCTGCTCCGAAACTGGATCTGGGTCCTCGCTCCCGTCGCACTGTTTGTGGTGATCGTTGTGATCCTCAACATGTTGGAGGTGGGCGAGCCCGGCTACGACCTGCGCTGACCACGCGTCGAGTCGACGACTCGCCGGGCCGGGAAGCCGCCACCGTGCACGCCTGGGCTGCGAGGCCCTGCCCCCGCCCACCGAGGTCCCCTCCACGTTGGAGATCGGCATCAGCCCATCGACCTCCCCCTTGATGTCGATGTCCGACCCGGAGAGGAGCGCGCGGACCGAGTCGGCGCTGCCCTCCCTTGGCCTCCCAAGCACCGCGGTAGGTCCCATGGGGCACGCCCACGTGTCACCGTCCCGCCCCGGCGCCTCAAGGCTCACCGGCACCGTCACGCCCGCCTCACTGCAGCGCACCGCACCGGCCGGCGTCCGCGCGACGTCCCGAGGATCGCGTCGGTGTCGGGAGCCCGGGGGACGCGCCACGCGGCGGGCGGGTGCTCGCCCAAACCACTCCCCAACACGCTTCATGCGGCCCCCGGACCCACCCCCTGTCCAGCGGACAGATCACCCCTTGGGCGCAGGAGTCACCCGTCCCACACCCCAGAGGGACTGAGCCAAGGGCTTGAGCCGAGGGACTGGGCCGAGGGATTGGGCCGAGCAACGCCCGACCGGTTGCACCGGACACCGATGAGCGCGCCGCTGCAAACGGGCGAGCCGGCAAGGAAGTCGACTCCCACCGTGGCGGCGGAGAGCGTCGACGACCTGGCCAGACAGAGCTAGCCTCGCACGATGCGGGGGCCGTCCGTCCACGGCTCACCCGCCCCGGTCGACCCTCGCTCAGTAGTCGACGTCGCTCTTCGAGGCGATCAGCACCACCTCGCTCAGCCCCGGGAGGCCTCCGACGGCGCTCGCGAGCTCCTGGGCGCTCCGCCCCTCCTTCAGGACGATGTCGAAGGTCATCTGCAGCGTCTCGCCGTCGCCCGCATGCTCGATGTGAAGCAGGCTCGAGCGCTTGGACATCAGGTTGATCTGTTCCAGGTGTTCCGTGCTCTCGCTGCTCTTGTCGAGTCGGAAACGGAGGATGAACTCACTCTTGTAGAGGGCCCCAAAGTTCGTCGCGTTCAGAATCAGCGCGAGGGCCGAGACCACGCCCGTTCCAATGCCAGCGAGGACGAAGTTGCTCGTTCCGGCGGCCATCCCCACGGCGAGCGCGAGGAAGACATACGCGGTGTCCTTGGTGTCCTTGACGACCGTCCGGAACCGGATGATCGACAGGGCTCCGACAAGCGCGAAGGCCCGCGTCATGCTGTTGCCGATGACCATCATCACGATCGCGACGATCACTCCAACGAACACGATCGTCAGCGTGAACGACTGCGAGTACGAGAGCCCCTTGTGCGTGTGGCGATAGAGCAGCGCCACGAACAACCCCAGGACGATCGCGACCGCGAGGTTCGTGACGATCTCGAAGGGGCCGTAGATGTCCGGTTGAGCGGAAACAACCTGTTCAGTGAGGGTCTCTTGGAGCGTCGGCATCGGAGGGAGGTGGAAGGTGCTTGTTGGGGGGCGGGCGCCGTCAGGGCGCGGGTCGAGATGGGCGCTCTACGCGAGGCCGGCGACTTCAGCCGTGGTTCTCGACCTGGCCCAGCGCATGCATGCAGGCGCAGAACTTCGAGATGGAGACGCGGCGCAGTTCCGTGGACTGGATCAGCCGGTGGAACCACTTGGGGAGATGGAAGCGGAACTTCACCTCGAGGATCGTGTAGCCAGGGAGGACGGCTCGCGAGCGAGCGGCGCTCCCAGGGAACAGTGAATCGGTGGCGACGCCCTGGAGCGAGTCGTCGAAGGTCATTCGAAACTCGGGGTCGTACTTGCTGACGTACGGGCGCCTGCGGTAATCGACCAGCGTGACGGGCTTGATCCGTCGGCGGTGCAGGTCGAACTCAAACTGCTCCCGGATCGGGCCGGGCGCGAGCCGCTCCAGGAGGTCATGGGTCGTCGCGTTTGGAAAGGGGAGCCCATGGAGGCCGGCGCCGGTGGCCTTTGCCAGCGGCGTCCTGTGCTTGAACACGAGGTTGTTGTGACGCCCCTTGATCTCGAGAAACTGAGGCGTCTCGGAGCGCGGGTCCTTCGTGTAGGTCCGCAGGCGGAACTTCTTCCGGTGCTTGAGCCCCTCCTCCTTCTCCCAGTAATGCGTCCGCTGGTCGTTGTCGAAGTAGAGGCTGCGCACGAAGTACTTCGAACCAGGCTGGCCGGCGACGAACGGATCCAGCTCCACGAAGTACTGGAACTGCGTCTCGAGCTCCTCCCGGAGATCCCTGGGCAGGAGGTACTTGAACTCGAAACGCGAGAAGTGGAGCTTCGTTTGTCCGGCCTGCTGGCCTGTCTCGGATTGCGCGGGCATCGTTCTTGTTCCTTGCGAGCGGCCGGAGCCTGCCCGAAGAGATTATCCGCCCAAAGAGCAGGTGGGACGTCTCCGTCGCTGTCCTCGGCAGATCCCGACTTCGAAATGGAGCCTCGATCGGTTCATTTTCGGGCACGCACGCCACGGGCACGCGGGTCGACGTCGGCCCAGAACGGACGGAAGAATTCGAGCGCCGCCTGCTCCTCTTCCGGGAAGCGATGGAGGACCCGGGCCTTCGCGGCCCGGCTCGGCCCCACATCGCAGGTGGCGTCCAGCCGGACCCGCTTGGTCGAGTCGACCCATGGGCTCACGAGGCTGTCGTGCACGAGAATCCGGGAGTGCTTGTCAGCGGTGAGCATCGAGCCGTTGTCCTTGACGACCGACTTGTAGACGTAGCCAAAGCCACCGGAGTCGTACCGCCAGTTCTTCTTGTAAGCGTCGATTCCCTGCCGGTTCCCGCTCACCTCGCAGTTGTAGACGACCGCCTGCGAGCGGTCCTTGATCTGCATTCCAATTTCGCAGTCCTTGATGGCGCAGTTCAAGGCGAACGCACGCGTGTCTTCGCCGACGGACACGCCCTTGTCGATGCTCCCTTCGATCCAGCAATCGCGCATGACCACGTTCGAGGTCATGAGGTCGAGGGCGTCGTTGCCCGAGTCAATGAACCTGCACCGCTCGAGGAGGGCATCGCTGATGTCCAGGTCCACCGCATCGAAGAGTGAGCGTGCGAAGGTGCAATCCGCGAAGCGGATCGTCCCGTAGACCACGTGCACCATGTCGTCCACGTGGACTCCGGCGTCCGAGCCCTCGAAGGAGCGGTCGGGCATCTCGCCGTTGAGGTTCTGACTGTCACGGAAGACGCAGCTGCGGACGACCGCGTCGTCCACCTCGTGGACGGAGAACATCGCGCTGTACTCGGCGAGCGGGACCTTGTAGCCGCTCCCCAGGCTCATCTCGCACCAGGCGAGCTCCGAGCCGTCGGCGCCGTGCCCGCGGACGGCGAAGGAGCCCCACGGGGTCTGCCCTTCCCGCGCAGGTCCCACCCGGATAGGTGCCTCCTCCGTCCCGATCGCCGTGAGGCGCCCCTCGAAGATCAGGGACGCTCCAGGCGCCATCTTGAGGACGGTCCCGGGGGCGATCACGATGTCATCCTCGATCGTCTGGACACCCTCGAACTCGAGCTCGCCGCTCCACGCCTGTGGGACGCGCAGCGGTACCGCCCGGGCCACCGAGGTCGCCTGCCGAAAGGTGATGGGCTCGATCTGGCCGAGGCGAGTGGCGCCGACACGGACACCGCCCGCGTGGTACCCGGCGACACTGATCACGGAGTTGCCGGCGAAACCGTCGCCACCGAGGGTCAGGTCGTAGGTCGCCGGCTGAACGTGGATGACGTTG
>CBFHHK010000082.1:4258-13214 GCA_965655435.1 Planctomycetota bacterium
AAGAAGGCGTCCATCGCTCGTTGCCGCGCGACGACAAACGCGCTGTCCTCAAGGAGCACCTCGTCAATCCGAGCCGTGACAATGTCCGCCACGGCCGGCCTGCCCTGGCGCGGGAGCCAGCCAATGTGCCACCCCACAGGGTCCCACACCGCGGGTTCAAATCGATTGCGCCAGGGATCGTAGTAGAGGCGCCAGTTGTGGGTCTCACCGTAGTGGAACGTCTGACAAAGGGACCGGTATGCCGCGTACCTGCCGAACGCGTCCATATCGAGGAGCTCGTTCAGCGCGTCGGCGCGAGCGAGGGAGGGGGGCGCGCCGAGGAGATGGATCAGGCGGTCAAGCGCGGCGTCTTCGTCGACCGGAAAGTGGTTGTTGATCGCCAGCTTCTCCCAGAGGCCCTTGTTCTCGAACACACGGTTTCCAATGCCGCGGAACGAGTTGCGCTTCACGATGTCGCCCGAGTACAGGTCCCCCGGCATGCGCCCGTGGGTCCGGATGGTCATCTCCTCCATCTGCTCGAAAGACTCATAGACACCTCGATAGCTACCGTTGATGGTCAGCTCGACCATCTCGCTGCGGGGCGCGATCAGTCCCATCTCGCGCGCGAGGTAGTAGGAGAGGTGGCCCGAGACCTGGTCCGGCATCTTCGGCGCATTGAGGTTGATGCCCCGAATGCGCTCGAAGAGGTTCTTCTTCTTCGTCTTGATCCTCAGCGACTGCTTCCGACCCGCCCAGTGCCAGAAGTGGTCGCCGCGCATCTTCACGCGGACCTCGCGGAGCGACCCGTCCGGATAGACGAGCGCCGCCTCGACATATTGCCGCCCGGAGTGCGGGAGATCCTCCAGGAGTGCGTTCTCCGCCGCCTCCGGGAGGAAGACATTGAGGGACCGGATCCCGTCCTCGGGCGTTCGCCTCCTCGGCCGTGCGGCCAGCTCGACGTCACGCAGGATCATGCGTGCCTCCAGGGAGCCGATCCTCTCAAGGTCAACGGAGGCGTCCAAGCTCTCAAAGCTACGGCCGTAATCGACGTAGTGGTCGACCGTGCGAACGCACCAGAGCGTGAACGCCGCTCCGACCGGAACCGTCACCAGGAGGCTCCATCGCCAGACAAAAGAGAGCACAGCGCGTACCGTCGCGCCGGTTGTCGTGTCGCGGTTCGTCATGTCTTGGATCACCGAAGTGCGGCCTCGAGTCGCGCGACCATGGGCTCTCCAAACTCCGCGATGAGCGCCGAGCGGTCGGCGTTCTGCGCAGCGTCCCGCAGCAGGTCACGGGTCGCGACGTCGAGGCTCGTTTGAACCTGCGCGCTGAATTGAACCTCGGTCACTGGCCTGGCGCGAGCGGCCTCTGGGACCTGGAGCACGAGGAAGGGGTCGGCGCCGCCCGCGTAGCGAAGTCGGTCACCGATGCGTTCGACGTTGGCCAACCGCGCGATCTCCCCATTGCGGAGCGTGGTGTCACCTCCGTCGGCATGGCCGAGTCGCACGACGAGATCATCCAAGACGAGGGGTGCCCCAACGGGGAGGTCGAGCCGGACCCTCGCGAGCGGCGTGGGACCCGCCTCGACGGCGAGCGTCCAGCTCACGGCCCCGGCGTCGCTGACGTCGAGCTCCGCGCGGGCCCTTTGCTGCGGCCCCCCACCAGGAGAGAGGAAGGCTTCCCAGGTGCCGAGGCCCAGGCCGAGCGGGCCCTTCTCACCGAGGCCAAGGGTGACCTGGAGCGCGCGGTCGGCGTCCCCGGCACGAGTGAGCGCCGCCAGGTAAGGGCGAGCGATGCGTGGCGTGGTGCCCCCGACCCGCGCCGCAGCTTCGAGGACGACCAGCGCCTCCTGATGGCGGTCTAGGAGGCCGAGGAGGGTTGCTCGACGAAGCGCGTTCAAGAGATCCCGCTCGTCGTGGGAGAACAGCTCCTCGGCGTAGGCGAGGGCGAGCTCGTTTCGACCCTCCTCCGCGAGCAGGTCGGCGAGGAGCCCCAAGGCCTCGATACGTGAACGCTCGAGGCGATCGCCACGCTGCGCCGAGCGCAGCTCCGGGACACGGGCCTCCAGGGTCGCGATCGCGTCAGCGCGGCGACCGGCCGCGGCGAGCTTCTTGGCGCGCTGGAGATCGCGCTGCGCGTCATGGACGTATCCCCGCACGAGGTGGGTGTCCACCCGCTGGACCAGCGACGGGTGTTGACTCCAGATGTACGCTGCCCCAGCGCAGGCCGCGCTCGCTGCGAGGAAGAGCGCCCTGACCACATTGAGGATGCTCCGCGCGCTCATCGGCCGGTCTCCGGGGTGACGCTGGGCGCCGTCGCCGGGGCAAGCGGGTCGGAGAAGAGCGCTAGCTCCAGCAGGTCTTCGATCATCTGATAATCCTCCGCGATGTGCGGCGACTCGATGCGCACCTCGAGCTCGTCGAGGGTCCACGGCTCACCGTTAATCGGGTTACGCGCTGGAAGAGCAACATCGAACGTCGTCGTCTCCTCGGGCGGCAGCTGAACCGCTTGCTCTCGGAACATCCGGCCGGCGCCCGTGCGGGGATTCGCGGGACGGGGACCCCAGCGAACGTACATGGCGACGGCCTTGTCGTGCGGGTTTCGAGCGGACACGCGCAGGCCGTGAAACGCGGTGCTCCTCAGGCCGATGCCCTGGAGTTCGACCGCCCTTGGGATCTGCGGGTGCTCCTTCGCCATCGGGAGCAGGTTCCGCACCATGACCTTCTCGCGCTCGCTTCGCAGCGTCCAGGCCCGGGCCGCCTTGCCCAGGGCCGCATTCCGCAGTCGGACCACGACCTCATAGGGACGGACCTCAACGTCGTAGAAGTCAGCCGGCACCCCACCATTTGTCCCAGCGAAGAAGTAGTCCGCGCCCCGAAGATCACGCTGGTGGCTGCCTGAGCCATCACCTCCAAAGATCGCGTCGACCCCACCGTCGACCAGCGCATCGGCGAGTTGATCGAACGAGCCATTGCGCGGAGGATTGGCGCCCCCGAGGAACGCGAGGCGAAACTCCGAGCGGCTGCCCCTCAACTCCCGCTCGATCCAGGCCAGCTGATCCGCGAGGTCGTCGCTGTCCACTGAGTGGTAGGCCACCGAGAGGAAGTGGACGTTGCCGCGTACGAACGAGTAGTAAGCCCCGCGCTCGCTCGCGTAGTCATGGGGAAACAGACGTCGAAAGATCGAATAGTCCCACGCGTACTCGGCCGGAAAGCCACCGTCGTGATTGCCCGCGGCCGGGTAGATCGGCAAGCGCTGAAAGAGCCTCGAGAATGGGCGAATAAAGAGCTCATCGAAGCTCGCTTCGCTCGTGAAGTAGCAGAGATCGCCCGTACACAGCACGAAGTCTGGGTCCACGTCGACGAGCGCCTGGGCGAGAGCTCCCGCCGGGTGGGAGTTCACGGGCGCGGAGCCGCCGGGGTGCCCGAAGACCGCGAAGTGTTGCGTGGCGCCGAGCCTTGGCGTCCGGACGTTGCCGGAGTGGATCCCGCCGACCTCGTAGCGGTACGTCGACCCGGGCGCGAGCCCCTCGAACCGAATCCGATGGTGCCGTGTGGCGGCCGCCTCGACACGGTCGGTCACCCCGTCCTCGCCGATGAGGCGCGCCTCTCCAACCGAGGCTGACGACGAGGTCCATGCGAGGGTCACTGCCGTCTCGCCGATGTCGACGACGTAGGGCGCGATGGAGACCTTGACCCCAGGGCCGAGCTCCCGGACATCCAACCCCGTCTCCTCGGCGGGCAGCAACGACGGCGGCTCCTCCGCCCCGCTCGGGCCGCAGCCGAGGACGAGGCAGGCGAGGCAAGTCGGCCCCACCAGAAAATCGGGAGCAGCGAGGGCGATCAGGGACATCGTGAGGCGAGACAGGAGATCGTGACGCGCGTGAGCGAGGGGGCAGCGGACGGAGTAGACGATACCCGCTTGCGCCACCCCAAGGCCTCGTGATTTGGGGCCCTGGAACCTGAGCCGAACCACCCAGGGGGAGGCCAAGCGCTTCGATTCGCCCCGGCACGAGACCCTCGCACCGGGCGGCACCGCCAGGTCCCTGAGGGGTGAGCGTGAGTCCCGAAGAGAGAGCGCTCCCTTTGATCGTCCTGAACGGCTCCCCCCGCGCGCCTCCGGCCGTCGCCCGAGCCCCACTTCGGTTCCGCTCCCCACCCCAGCAGGGCACCTTGGATCTTCTATCCAACGGGCCCGATCCCGCGCGCCACGGTGAACGGCCGCCCCCACAGCGTTCGTGGACCGCCGGCCCGGCGCGGCCCGAGGCCAGAGGACGTCCGTCCGCAAGGGCGAGGAGACCGGGAGGAAGCAAGGCCGTCGAGCGGCCCAACTCCGAGTGAGGCTCACCTGAACCCGAGAGGCTCCACCCCAGGCCGCCCCCGCCGATCAGCCACCACCGCGCGGGGGAGTGGAACGCTCTCCTGGGTACGGAGACGACCCCCTCACATGGACGAAGACCTGAGCGCCGAACGCCCTCGACCGCGCCCTCGACCGCGCCGACCACAGCGCCAGGAACGTGAGCCGTCGAGGAGGCGTCCTACGAGACGCCGCCGCCGAGGCCGCAAGGCGAGGCCCCGTCCTCGCCTCGAACCACCGCGAACGAGGGGCGCGCGCTGGCAGGGTCCCTTCCAGCGAGCGAACCACGACCTGCCAAGGGCCCACGCGAGCGAGAACCCCGCAGCCGCACCGAGGACCGGCCAGCCCCGTCGGCCACTCCCGCCCCGACGAGCGAAGCATCAAAGCCTCGCTCGAGGACCCGGCCCCTGACGGCGGAGGGCGCGTCGGCTCCTCGTCGCCCCTCACATGGCCCCATGGCGGGGTCCTGGGCCGGGCCCCCAACGGCGGGCCGCCGCTTGGAAGGCCTCGCGGTTCAGGGCGGCGTGGGACCGGCGGCCCGCCTGGGCGAGCGCTGCTCGAAGCCTCCCCGCACGACCACCAAGCGCTCCCCTGGACGCCCAACGAGGCTGACGCGTGTTTCCGCGCGGCAGTTGGTCGGCGAATGAGGCACGCGTTGGCATCCTGCAACCGAGTCTGACGCTGGAGGAGATCGCGCCGCCCGAGGCGCTCGCCTCCCATGTCACTGCCACGGTCGAGCGTGCCCGCCGACCGGCCCCTTCCCCACCCTTACTCCTACCCTTCCATGACGGACATCGTCAAAGCGAGCGACCTCTCGGAACGCGAGAAGCGCCTCCTCTTCTGGGCCAGCTTCCTCTCCCTCGCAGCGGCCGGACTCGGCTTCGCCTTCCGCATCGCCAAGCAAGGCGCCTACGGCAGTGAGTTCACCCTCACCTTCCAACAGGTCGGCGAGATCATGGGGGCCTCCTTCTGGCCCATCGCGGTGACGATGATCGGCTTCAGCCTCCTCGTGGATCGCACGGGCTACAAGAAGCCCATGTACCTCGCGTTCCTGCTCCAGGCCGCGTCAGGGGTGCTGTACTTCGTGGCGGACGGTTACTCGGGGCTCTATTACGCGTCCGTGTGTGCCGGCCTCGGGCACGGCATCGTCGAGGCGGTGATCAACCCGGTCTGCGCCGCCGTCTATCCCAAGGAGAAGACCACCCGCCTCACGATCCTGCACGCAGCGTGGCCCGCGGGCCTTGCTGGCGGCACGTTGATGTTCATGCTGGCGGACACGGTGGGCCTCACCTCGTGGCGGATCCAGGGGCTCTTCATTCTCGTTCCCGCCATCGCGTACGCGCTGATGTACCGCCCCTGCCGCCTGCCTGTGGACGAGCGCGTCCAGGCCGGCGTTTCGTTCAAGGCGATGCTCCAGCAGGTCGGCTTTCTGAGCGCGACGCTCGCCTCGACCCTCCTGGTCTACGAGCTCGGCAAGACCCTCGGCTTCGCCACAGAGGCCAACTGGCTCCAGAACAGCGTCTACGCTGGCGTCGCCATCGGCATCGCCTTCGGCCTCTATGTCCGCTCGCTGGGGCGGCCGCTCTTCTTCCTGATGTGCCTGCTGATGGTCCCGGTGGCCACGGCCGAGCTGGCCACGGATTCGTGGATCATGAAGCTCATCGGCCCGTCCGTGCAAGGCCTCGGGATCAACGCCGGGTTCGCGATCGTCTTCTCGGCGGGGGTCATGCTCGTCCTGCGGGTCTTCGCAGGCGGGATCATGAAGCACATCTCGCCGCCGGCGCTCCTCTCGATCAGCGGCCTCCTGTCCGCCGTAGGCCTCTGGTGGCTCTCCGGTGCGGAGGTCGGCGCTGCTGTCTTCGCCGCCTTCCTGATCTACGCCATCGGCCAGACCTACTACTGGCCCTGCATCCTCGGGTTCACGGCAGAGCGCTACCCCCAGGGTGGAGCCCTGACCCTCAACACCGTCTCCGCCATGGGGCTGCTCTCCCTCGGCGTGATCGGGGCCCCCATCCTCGGTGTCCAGTTTGACAAGCAGATCCACGCCGCCCTCACCGAGCAGAACCCGGCCTTCGCGGAGGTCGCGACAGCACCGGGTAGCTTCCTCGGGGGAAGCCACAACATGATCGCACCCGGCATCAAGGTGAAGGCCGAGGAGGACGCGAACCAGAACGGCATCCTGGACCGCGAGGAGCTCATGGGCCCCGAAGGCAACCCGATCCTGACGGCCTCATGGGCCTACATGGACGGTCTCTCCGAGGAAGACAACGCGGCCCTCCGGGCGACCTACGACAAGGAGGAGGAGCTCGCCGGTCGCAGCGTCCTGGTCTACGCGACCCGCTTCCCGCTGATGCTCGTGGTTGTCTTCGGTGTGATCTTCCTCTACTTCCGCTCGAAGGGTGGGTACAAGCCCATCGAGCTCATCGAGGAAGACACCGCCTGAGCCGCCGACACCGTCGGCCCGGACCCGAAGGGGCCGGTCGCGCCCAGCGGCCGGCCCCGCCCCAATGATAGAGGTCGGTCGAACGACGCCCTGAGCGTGCCTGGCCACGTGACCGAGCTCGCTCATGGTGACCTACACGCCCGCCCGGCGCGCCATGCCGAGGGCATGGCGGTCCAGCGCACTGGCGACGACTACTCCTCCTCGGGCGTGGGGAACGCCAACACGACGTGAATCCCCGTGGGCGGATAGTTGATCTTGACCCTGTAGGCGCGAAAGTCCGGAGCGTTGCAATCGAGCTGCCGAAGGACGTGCCCGATCACCTCTGGATATCGGCGGAAGGCGGCCAGCTCGAGCCCGTCGGACGTGGGCGCGATCTCGACGACCTCCTCGAGTAGATCGAGGCGATGCTGCCGGTGGGACGGCTCGTTGGGGTTGTTGTCATGACCGCAGCCGGGGCCAAGGATGATCAGCTCAGGCGCCCCATCCGGGAAGATGTCCCGGTGGACAAGGACATCGAAGACGAACTCCTTGGCCGGAGTGATCGCATGCTTCGAGAGCCAGGCGCGCCGACCTGAACCATTCGGAGCACGGGTCGGCAGCTCCGCCGGATTGACCTCCGCGACGAGCAGGTCGATGGCGGAGTTCGGTCCGTAGTCGTCTCCAGAGAGCGTGTACTGGTGCAGGTCGCCGTGCCGCTCCAGGCTCATCTGCCCCATGGGCCGGTCGCAGAACTGCTCGAGCCTCTCGCCGACGAGATCCCGGAGCGGGCGGCCGTCCAGGCCTTCGGGCTCCCGATCTCCGTCCGGCAGGCCCATCCTGCGGGTGCTCGCGGTGACCACGACCCCCGGTCGAAGACGACGCAGGCCAAACTGCCCCATCACCCAGGTCAGGTCCACGCGGCCCGGCTCCGTGGCCGGGCCGAGGACCGCGGTGGAGACGGTGAGCTCAACCACCGATCCCAGGAGCTCGCTCATGGCGCGCCACGCTGCCTGCTTGCGACGCAGCTCGAATTCGGCGCGCACCTCCTTGGACCAGGCGGTCAACAGTGAGGTGAGGGCCGACCGATCCCCGATCCTGTCCGCCAGGAGCGCCTCGAAGTCATCGACAGCCTCCATAGCCTCACGATGCAGCTCAACCGGCACGTCCAGCCGTCGCCTTGCGGCTCTCAGGAATCGGCGGAGCGGCACGGGACCTGGCATGTGGTGCAGCCGATCGATGACCGCCTCGCAGCGCAGGGCCTTGAGAATGCGGCTCACGAGCACCTTGTCGACCCCAAGGGACTCGCTGAATCGCTGAGGCCCGAGGCTCACCCCATCGACCCCCTCCACGACCGCCTCGATGGCGCAGCCCAGCCGGGCTCCGAGGGAGCGAACGGCCTCCTCGAGGTCGGGCCCAGTACCGGTCTCTTGGTGCATCCGCATATCGTAACAATCACCTGGAGCCGCCCACCTGACCTGGACCGCGCGCTCGCCAAGGGGACGGGACGCCGCACCGCCTCCGTGGCCCCTGCCGCGCACGGCGAAGCGGCCCCGAGGTGAGGCCGCCGCGAAGGGGGCGCCCCGCCACCCCCTCCCATCCCCGCCCGTCGAGAGGCGAGGGGAATGAGGGGGCAGCGCCAGGCGGGGCGGCTAGTCGACCGGCAGGCCCTCGCGGCTGGAGGCTCCGCGTCGACCCGCCCTCAAGGGAGCCGTCACCTCACTGGAAGAGGATCGAGACCCCATTCGAGAAGTTGGACGTCACCGAGGGGTTCACGTCCCTGTGCCAGCACTGGAAGTTCCAGCTCTCGCCGGCCATGGCGCTGACGGTGCCGTTGGGTTGAGGGATAGCGCTCAGGTCAACGGACACTTCAATCGAGCCAGCGGCGCCCGAGTTGGCCACGCTGCCGAGGAAACGACCGACGCTCCCACTGAGGCAAAGGTTCCCCTGGCTGCCACCCGGGTTCACGACGAACCCCTGGGTCTGGGAAGCCACGAGCAGCGTGACGGCGTTGAGGGGCATCGACTCGCAGCGAATCAGCACATCGTTGGATGCCGCCACATCGGACCCGAAGGCCGAGATCTGGGTCGGGACACCCGTCGAGTTGGGCGATGCCGTGCAGTAGCTCCCCCCGATAGGACCGGAGACGCCGAGGTCGTAGTAGACGGTGCCGCTGAACACGCGCGGCGCACAGCATCGTCC
>CBFHHK010000082.1:13224-16899 GCA_965655435.1 Planctomycetota bacterium
AACGGGGTGTTGCCGGCCGAGCCCTCGTAAATCTCGAGGTCAGCGTTGTCCGCGGCGAGGCGTCCGAGCGGGAAGAGCCCGTCGCTGTAACGCGGGACGTCGCCCACGTACTCGATCATGATCCCGTGACGCCCCGCCGGAAGCGGGATCGACTGGTCGAGCGTCACGGACGAGAGCAGGCTCACGGAGTTCGGGTTCGGGATCGTCCCCTGTGCGACCGCGGACCACCCGCTGGCGGTGCCCTCGTTGTTCAGTGACGTTCCGTCGCGACGGAAGATCCGGACGAAGGTGCCGGGGTTGCCGTCCTGAATCCGGACATCAAGGGACGAGATCGAGAGATCGGTCTGCGAGACGAGGTCGAAGTACATGACCTGCCCGCCTGACATCGGCCCGCCGAAGCCGGTGGAGAGCGAGCCGGATTGGGCCGCGACGGGGGCCGCGAGTGCACCGAGGAGGAGGAGTTGCTTGAGCATTGAAGAGGTGGTTGGCGGAGCAGGAGGCCCTGCGCCGAGCGGGTAAGCAGAGGTGGAGGGAGCGGACCATGGGCGGCCTCGTTCGCACTCGTGTGGGGCAGGCAGGCTGGGCGGCCGAGCACGCCCTGACGGCGCGAATCATCCGCGGTTCGAGGAACATACGCGACCACTTCAGGGCCCACCAGACAGTTTCCGGGAAACCTTCCGTCGCCAGAAAAGCGGCGCTCTCGCGCACCTGAGAGCGCTCCAAGTCGAACAAGACCGCCTCACGCCTCCCTCTCCACAAGGCCGATCAAGCAGGTTTCCAGGAAACCGTCCGCATGGGCACGTACGAGGCAGGAATAGCGCGTCAGGGACGCCCGCGCCGCCTTCGCTCTCTACCCTGCAGCCTGTCGGCCGCCCGCCCGAGCGCCGCGCTCCATCGTGGCCAGCCCAGCGCACAGCCACCGGCGCCGGCGACCCTATCGCCCCTCGGCTCGAACCGTTTGGTGACCTGATCCTCGCCGACATCACGAATCACCCCACCACCGCTGCTCACGCCAGCAGCGGCCGCACGATGACCCGGCGACTTCGCACCGGCCAGCTCCGCACCCGGCCGCCGAAGCACCCCGAACAACCCGAGTGCCCACCACGCCAATGAGCTCCCCCAGCGCCAAGCCCCAGCCCCCCACGCCGGCCTCCGGCCTCCTTCCCAACCTGACGGTGGTCGAGTGGGTCGTCTTCGCCTTCCTCGCGGGCCTGATCGCGGCCGCCAACATCTACACCACCCTGCTGATCGGGTGGGGAGACACCGGCTCCATCGTGGCGGTCCTGGCATCAGTCGCCGTCCTCGGGGGTCTCGCCCGCAAGAAGGCCACCGTCTACCAGCTCAACCTCGGCCAGACGATGGTGAGCGCGGGCGGTGGCGTGGGGTTCGCCGTGGCGTGCTACGCCGCCCTGCACATCGTCGACCCTGAATGGAACCCGGACCCCTTCGCCTTGACGGTGCTGTTCGCGTCGGCCGGTGTCCTCGGGACGTTGGTCGGCAACCTCGTGCGGCGCCAGATGGTGCAGTACTTCTTCCCGTCGGGCACAGCCTGCGCGGTGATCCAGCGGGCGGTCGCCGCGGAGCGCGCCCCAGGAGAGTCGAATCGCCCCGTACGGCTGCTGGCGATCTGGAGCGTCGTGGCGGGAGCCCTGACCTTCCCCACCAAGGTGTCCTTTGCCAAGCTAGGCGAGGCCAAACACGCGCTGCTCCAGACGCTCTCGATCAAGACGCCCTGGTCGCGGCTGGATTCCATCCCGATCGGGGTCGACCCGCTCTACTACGGCATCGGGCTCGTGGTTGGCCCGAGAGTGGGCCTCGGGATGCTCATCGGAGCGCTGCTCCCCGGACTCCTGATCGCGCCCATGGTCACAGACGCCAACGCGGCGGGCGGCGGATGGGGCCCAGTGGGCGAGTGGGTCAAGTGGACGGCCATCGCGGTCATGACCGTGCCCACCTTCGCGACGATTCTCTTCGCCTACCGCTACAAGGGGGCCTCCACCACCCCCAGCGGCTTCACACCCGGGGTGACCAGCTACCCCCGCCCCGCCGGACAGCGAGCCGTCCACAACGTCCTCTTGGTGCTCGGGCTGGCAGCGGCTGCCTGGTCGGGAGCCCAGGTCTTTGATCTGCCCTGGTACGCGTCGGTCGCCACGATGGCCATGGCCATTCCCCTGTCCATCGTGAACGGCCGCGTCACGGGAGATACCGACATCAACCCCGTGAGGCTGGTGGCCATCGTCCTGCTCTCGGCGTTCTTCTGGCTCGTCGCGAAGGATGCCGTCGTCCTGCTCGGCATGGCGGTCCTCGGGGCCACGATTGCCTCCGTGGCAGTGGACATGATGCAGGACCTCCGCACCGGGCACCTCCTGGATCAGAACCCCCACCACCAGACCGCCGTTCAGTTCGTCGGCGTGGTCATGGGCGCCATCGCCTCTGTTCCCGTGTTGCACCTGCTCGTGGAGCGACTCGGAGTCGGCGACGGGGGACAGCTCGCGGCCCCGGGAGCCAAGGTCTGGGCCGCCATGGCCGAGGCCATGGCTGGCGGGATTGAGTTCACCACGCCGCTCGTGTGGGGAATGGTGCTGGTGAGCGTCATCGGCACCGTCTACGCGTTCATGACCGTGCACCCCTCCACCGCCCGCTTCATGCCGTCGCTCTTCGGCCTCGGGATCGGGCTGCTCGTGGGTCTTGAGGCCTCGCTGGCCATCTTCCTCGGGGGGCTCCTGAAGGTCTTGGCCACCGCCTGGTACACACGCGGCACCTCCACGGAGCAGCGCCCCGACGCGCGCCAACGCGCCGGGGACGACACGATGATCGCGGGCGCCTCGATCTTCGCCGCGGCCGCCGTGATCTCGATCCTGCTGGTCGGCCTCGACCTCGCCTTCGATCGCTTCGGGGTGCACCCCTGGTTCCTCGCCGACGGGCACTGATCCAAAGAAACCGCCGCCTCCCCCCGCTTCACGAGCAGGGGGGGCGGCGGGGCAGCGTATCGGGAGCGGGCCTGGGGCACGCCGTGGCCGGCTGGGCTCAGAAGCCAGAGACCGCGATCACCTGGCCCTTGTCCGAGTCAAACTCCGTACCAAGCTGTGCGACGTAGAGGCGCCCGTCCGGCCCGAAAGCGCAGGAGACCGGGCCGCGCAGCTCACTGGTGATGGTGCTCACCGAACACTCCGTCCCGTCGCCCTCGGGCAGGCTCACGCGCACGAGCGAGCCCGGGAGGACCTCGGTGAGGCTCCAGTTGTTGTCCACCACCGCGAGCTCATCCGTGCCGGGAATACGGTCCATGCCCATCGGGTCCTTGACCCCGGGCAGGGTGTAGCTGCCCTCGAGCGCGCCGCTCTCCGTGTTCCAGGCCGCGATGGTGCCGTCCTCTTTACCACCGGCACCGCTGTAGAGGACCAGCACGGTGTCGTCGTCCCACATCATCGACTGCATCGGTGAGTTCACGCTGACGCCCGCGTCATCCGCCGACGCGAAGGCCACGAGCTCCTTGGTCGAGCGCGTCGCGCGCAGCAGCCAGCTCTTCCCATCGAAGCCCTGGCCGCAGACGTAGAGCGTGTCGTCGCCGTCGGTGCACATTCCGGTGAGGTTGCCCTCGCCCTTGTCGGCGCTCTCCTCCGTGGTGCTCCCCACGGCGTTGGTCTGTTCAGCCCCGCTCGCGACCCCGGCGGCGCT
>CBFHHK010000083.1:0-16885 GCA_965655435.1 Planctomycetota bacterium
CCGGCCGACTTCGCCGCGGACTACGGGATCGAGTACCCCTCCCCGGAGGCCTCCAGGACCATGCCCGGGAGCCTCGAGTGGCGGGAGCGTATCTACGACCCTGAGCTCGCCTTCATGGACCGCCAGATCGCGCGGCTCCGCGCTTGGCTCAAGGAGCACGGCCAGGACCAGAACACGGTCATCGTGATCACCGCCGACCACGGTCAGGGGATGACCGAGGGGCTCCGCAACCACGGCTGGATGAAGCACCGGCTCCTGTATGACTGGTGCGTCCGCGTCCCGCTCATCATCCGCGTCCCCGGTGGCCCGAGCCGGGTGGTCATCGACAACCAGGTGCGCACCATCGACGTGGCCCCGACCGTCCTCGAGGCCCTCGAGGTCCCTGTCCGCACGCGGATGGAGGGAGAGTCCCTCATGGACCTCATGCGCGGGGAGCAAGAGAGCCAGCCCCGGATCGCCTACGCCGACGCCCTCAACGCCTACGACAGCCACGCGCCAGGACCGAAGAAGCTGCCGCCGAACCAGTACGACAACCTGTACATGGCTTGCGATGGCCGCTGGAAGCTCATCTGGCACGAGCGCAGCCCCCAGCACTCCCAGCTCTACGACCTCCTCAAGGACCCGTCCGAGCTGAAGAACCTCTACAGCGAGGATCACCCCGAGGCGGCCCGCCTGGCCGAGTTCCTCGAGGAGCGCGAGGTGACCCGCGTCGAGCCGCCCTCGGCGTCCGACGGCGGCCCGGACGCAGGCGCCCTGAACTCCCTGGGCTACGGCGGCGCGGACGAGGACGAAGACGAGGATAAGCCCGCCGACGACGAAGCCTCAGGGCGCTGAGCACCAGATGAAGACTCCCCTAGCCCTGCTCATGGCTGCGCTCCTCATGGGCGCGCTCTCCTCCTGCAACCCAACGGAGCCGGTGGGTCCACCTCCGACCCCGGCCGCGGGCCAGGGAGCCTCTCCGGAGCCCGCCGCCCTGGACGCCTTCGCCGGGCAGGGGCTGCTCGAGACGATCGAGCCCCAGGACCCTGCTCGCCCCCGGTTCCACGACTTCGGCGAGCTGATCTATGGCGACCGGCTGACCTGGGTCGTGCGCTTCCGCAACAGCGGCGCCGGCCCGCTCAAGATCTTGAATGCCCAGGCGGCCTGCGGCTGCACCCGGCTCGCGGGCATGACCGTCAAGGAGCCCGGGCGCGCCCCGCGTGTCCTGCGGTCCTTCCGCGGCGATGTGATCACCACCGTGCCTGCCGGAGCCGAGCTTGAGGTCTCGATCGACGTCCTCACGGCGTTCACCGCCCCGAACCAGCGCAAGCTGGCCTTGTTCCGGATGTCGACGGACAGTGACCTCGACCCCTACGTCACGCTGGAGCTCGGCTTCCTCCCCACTCGCCCCTTCATGCTGGCGCCCACCGAGGCACGGCTCCTCAACGTGCCGACGTCCCACGGGGGCGACGCGAGGGTCAAGATCATCGTCGATCGCAAGGAGACGCTGGCCCGCATCCTCGGCGTGGAGAGCGCCCCCGACGGGCTCGACGTCGAGCTGGTGACGGAGTCCTTCGGCGGCGAGTTCGTCTGGTACGTGGACGTCAAGGTCGCCCCGCTGACTCCGCTCGGCGTCACGCGTGGCAAGGTGGTGCTGCGCGCGACCGACCGCGACGGCACCGGAGAGGACGGTCGGCTCGAGGTCCCCGTGATCGCCCAGGTCGTGCCCGACGTGGTCCTCGCGAAGCCGCTCATCACCCTCGGAGCGGTGGCCTCTTCCGAGGGCGCCCTCTTCGAGAGCGAGCTCAACGCCCTCGTCCCGGGCGCGAAGATCAAGGTCCTCGCGACCCGCGTCGAGAGCGCCGCGCCCGTGCCACTCGAGATCGAGACCGAGCCGATCCAGCCGGACGCCGACGGACGCGCCACCCGGTGGAGCGTCCGCATCACCATGCCGCCGGGGGCGCCCACCGGGTTCGTCTCCGGGGACGTCGTCTTCGTGCTCGACGAGCCCGTCGGCGGCGTGGGCCCGGATGGCTCGAGCACCGAGCTCCGCGTCCGGCTCAGCGGCCAGGTCGTCGAGGGCTGAGCGACGCATCGGCGCCGGGCCCTCAGGGGGGGACCTCGGATTGAAGAGGTCCCTCTGGTTCCCCTCCGAGCTCACCTCCGGGGGCCCTCCTGCGGCCCCGTAAGGCGGAGTCTGCGCCTGGGCCGCTCCCTGGGCCGTTCTATGGGCCGTTCTCCGGGCTGGTCTCTGGGCCGCTCCCCGGTCTCCCGAGCGACTGAGCTCCTGAGCCTCCCGCGGGACCTTCCCGAGTCCGTCCGGACCTAGCTCGGGAGCATCCGCGCCGCTCGCTTCTTGCCCACCTGGACGAGTTGAGCCGCGGACGGCCTCGGGATCTCCTCCCGGGCGTCGCTCTTCACCTCGCCATCCAGACGTACGCCGCCCTGCTGGATGGCGCGGCGCGCCTCCGAGGTGGACTGGCAGAGCCCGAGCTCCTTGAGGAGGTTCGGCAGGGGGAGCGCGTCGCCCCACCCGTCGCCCCACGCGACCTCGGGGAGGTCGTCCGGCAGGACCTTGTCGCGCACCTCCCGGTCGAACTGTCCGGCAGCGACTCCGGCCGCCTCCTCACCGTGGTAGAAGGCGGTCACCTCCGCAGCCAGCAACGCCTTGGCCTCCCGGGGGTGCCCGGCCAGCGCCGCGTCAATGCGGGCGGTCTCGAGGCGCGTCAGGTGCAGGAACCAGTCCCCCATCACCTCGTCGTCCACCTGCATGATCCGGAAGGTCATGTCCTTGGCGGAGGCGGTGAGGCCGATCGAGTTCCCGTAGGACTTGCTCATCTTCCGGCCGTCGAGGCCGTTGATGAGGGGCTGAGTCAGGACGATCTGAGGGCGCTGCTCCATCTGCTCCTGGAGTCGCCGGCCCACCAGAAGATTGAAGAGCTGGTCCGTGCCGCCAAGCTCGAGGTCCGACTCCACCTGGACCGAGTCCCAGCCCTGCATCAGCGGGTAGAGGAACTCGTTGATCCCGATCGGCTCGCTCGCCTCCATGCGTGTCTGGAACGTGTCGCGCTCGAGCATCTGCGCCACCGTCATCCGCGTGGTCAGCCGCAGCAGCTCCTCGAAGTTCATCTTGTCGAACCACTCGGAGTTCTTCCGCACCTCGGTGCGCTCCATGTCGAGCACGCGCGCGGCCTGCTCCACGTAGGTCTGCTGGTTGGCATCCACCTCCTCGCGGCTGAGCACCGGGCGGAGCTTGTTGCGTCCGCTGGGGTCCCCGACCATCGCGGTGGCGTCTCCCACGATGAGGACGATCTGGTGACCGAGGTCCTGCAGGTCTCGGAGCTTGCGTAGCTGGACCGCGTGGCCCAGATGCAGGTCCGGCGAGCTCGGGTCCATCCCGAACTTGATGCGCAGCGGTCGCTCTTCGGACAGCGACTTCGCGATCATGCCGCGCAGCTGCTGCTCCTCGATCAGGTCACAGACGCCGCGCTGGAAGACGGCGAGCTGACGGTCCACTTCAGGGCCTTGGGTGTCCATGGGGCAGGATCCTACGGGAGCGGAGGAGGCGATTCACCGAATGGCTGGAACGCCTTCGATCTGACCCGCCTCGACCCGGCGTTCGTACCGCTCCACGAGGAGCTCCTTCCAGTCGCGCTCCTCCCGTCCGAAGCCGTTGATCCCCCTGACCCCCAAGAGCCAGCGGATCGCCGGGACCGCTGGGGCCAGGGCCTCAGGCGGGAGCGTCTGGACGGCCCGGCCGAGCCCATCGAGGGCCTCTGCCCGCCGGGACGGCGCGATCCGGATCGCACACTCCAGGAGCACATCGGTGGCGCCGCGCCCCTGGGCCACGAGGCCCACGAGGCGCTGTGGGTCCACGAGACCGGCGGGGATCCACCCCGCGATGTCGGTCCGCTCCGCCTGCGCCACGGCGATCTCACGGGCAGGGAACCGGTCCCCGCCCTCCTCCAGCTCTCCGCCGGTGCACACCAGCGACACCGACATCCGGGTCGCCATGGCGCCGACGGGCACCTGAATCGGGAGCGCGACGAGGCGCTCTGCGGCCCCTCCCCCGGGCGGGACCTCCAGCTCCACGGGCGACTCGAGCACCACGCTCTCGGTCCAGTTGACCTCGAACCCCTCCTGGTCGATGTGAAGGCGCCCGATGAGGATCGATGCCGCGAAGGGCCGGACCGTGAGCGCCTCGCTCCACCGGGAGTCGCCGGTGAGCCAGGCCTCCACCATCTCCTCACCCGGGAGACGGCGCAGCTCGATGCCAAGGGTCACGGCGCCCAGGCGCTCCCGGCCGTCGATGATGCTCTCGAAGCGCTCCACGGCCATGAGAGCTCCCTCCACACTCTCACGGCTCGGCAGCTGACCCGACAGGGTCAGCGTCGCCACGTCATCCGTACGGGTGCGTGCCTGCGCGAGCGTGATCGAGGAGCGGAGGTCGCGGCTGAGCCGCCCCTCCAGCTGCCGCACGGTGGAGCGGGCGAGCAGGAGGTCGTCCTCCTCGAGCGCCTCCTTGAGGGCCTCGAAGGCGGCCGCATAGCTCACGTGGATCGCCCTCATGGCGGCGCCTGGGCCAGCCGGCCCGCGAGCGGGGCCCGTGGGCAACGCGCAGGACGAGGCCAGCAGCGCCGCGACCGCGGCCAGGAGGAGCTTGTATCGACGAGGAGGCATGGAGTGAGTGTCCTTGGCGCAGGCCCAGACTCAGGTCAACGCAGGGCGGGGACGGCACTTTGCCGTCCCCGCCCATCAGCGGAGGCTGCCCGTACAAGCTGCACGGACGCCCCGGGTCACCAGGAAATCAGGCGTCGCCGCCCTCCTTGGGAGCCTCTTCGGCGCCGGCGTCCTCGGCCGGAGCCTCAGCAGCCGGGGCCTCCTCTGCAGGAGCCTCGGCAGCAGGAGCCTCTTCCGCGGGTGCTTCAGCAGCGGGTGCCTCAGCGGCGGGTGCCTCAGCGGCGGGTGCCTCAGCAGCGGGTGCCTCTTCGGCGGCGGGAGCCTCCTCCTTGGGGAGGGCGTCCGTCAGCGCGGCGACCTCCTCAGCGGGCAGGTTCTCGTTCGCGTCGAAGTCCGCGTGGACGAAGGACAGGCCGATCTTCCGCTCGTCGATGTCGACCCGGATGATCCGGACCTCCACCTTCTGGCCGGGCTGAAGGATGTCCTCCGGCTTGGCCTCGCGGTCGTCGGTCAGCTCCGAGATGTGGAGCAGGCCCTCGAGGTCGTCGTCCAGCTTCACGAACACACCGAAGTTGGTGATCTTCGTGACGAAGCCGGAGAGCAGGTCGCCCACGTGGTAGTTACCCGGGATCTGCTCGAGCCAGGGGTCAGGCGACAGCTGCTTGCGACCCAGCGCGATGCGCTTCTTCTCCATGTCGACCGAGAGGACGACGCACTGCATCTGGTCGCCCTTCTTGACCATCTCGGAGGGGTGGCTGACCTTCTTCGTCCACGACATGTCGGAGACGTGCAGGAGGCCGTCGATGCCCTCCTCGATCTCGACGAAGGCGCCGTAGCTCGTGAGGTTCCGGACGGTGCCCTCGATGACGGTACCGATCGGGTAGTGCTGCTCGACCATGTCCCAGGGGTTCATCTCCGCCTGCTTCATGCCGAGGGAGATCTCCTGCTTGCCGTGGTTGAACTCCAGCACGACCACCTCGACCGGGTCGCCGGTCTTGACCAGCTCGCTCGGGTGGTTGACGCGGCGGGTCCAGGACATCTCGGAGATGTGCACCAGGCCCTCGATGCCCTCCTCGAGCTTCACGAAGGCGCCGTAGGACATGATGTTCACGACCTCGCCCTTGTGCTTGCTGCTGATGGGGTAGCGCGCTTCGACGCCGTCCCACGGGGAGGCCGTCTTCTGCTTGAGCCCCAGCGCAATGCGCTCGCGGTCGAAGTCGACGCGCAGGACCTGCACCTCGAGTTCCTGCTCGAGCTGGACCATCTCCGAGGGGTGGTTGATCCGGCCCCAGGACATGTCCGTGATGTGGAGCAGGCCGTCGATGCCACCGAGGTCGACGAACACGCCGAAGTCGGCGATGTTCTTGACCGTACCCATGCGGATCTGGCCCTCGGTGATGTCCTTGAGGAGCGTCTCCTTCTGCTTCTGACGCTCTTCTTCGAGCAGCTTCCGCCGGGAGACGACGATGTTCATGCGCTCCGCGTCGATCTTGATGATGCGCGCGCGCACCGGCTCGTCGATGAAGTCGGAGATGTCGTGCGTGCGGCGCAGCGCGACCTGGCTGGCGGGGAGGAAGACGTTGACGCCCTCGACGTCCACGAGCAGACCACCCTTGATCTTGCGCTGGACGATGCCCTGGACCTCGTCGCCCTCGTCGTACTTCTGGGAGACGTGCTCCCAGGCGCGGAGGCGATCGGCGCGGCGCTTCGAGAGCACCGACATGTCGTTCTCATCGAGGCCCTCGAAGTAGACCTCGAAGACCTGACCGCTGGTGGGGAGCTCGTCGCCGAACTCGTTGAGCGAGATCTGGCCCTCGGCCTTCCCGCCCACATCCATGATGACGAGCCCGGTGCGCTCGTCGACGGTGTCGACCTTGGCCTCGACAATCTGGCCAGGGAGAATGTCAACGATGGACTCGTTGAGGCTTTCCGCGAGATCTTCGAGGGTCTCCGTACCGAAGGATTCGGCGACTCTCTTCTCGAGCTCGATGGGATCAAGCTCGTACTTGCGGACGCGACGCGAGGCGACGGCCATGGATGAAACGTGTTGTGTCTTACGGTCTCGGGCGCGGCCCTGCGTGGTCGGTTTGACCCGCGGGGAGGGATGAGGGCGCCGAGGCCTGGTCCTTGGGAATCAGCCGGCGGGGAACGCTCCCGCCACGCTGTCGAATCGGGCCGTAGGCACCGTTCGAGCCGGAAGTTGTACGCGTTCGGACCGCCCGAATCGACCCCCGAACCGGGTGTTTCCCACTGTCAGACGTCCAGGACGCCGCCCAGAGCGCTCCAGGGAGGGCCCCTCAGCCGGATCGTCTGGCCCCGGCGAGCCCGGCCACCTGGTCGAGGACGGCCCCCGCAGAGAGGCGGTCCGTGTCCACCCGGATGGCGTCCTCGACCTCCAGCAGGGGCGAGTCCGCCCGCTGGCTGTCGTGGGCGTCTCGCCGGGCGAGGTCCGCCTCGTAGGCCTCCGCGAGCTCGGGACGCCCCTCCTCCTCGGCCCGCCGCATGGCCCGCACCGCGGGGCTGGCCAGCAGGAAGACCTTCAGGTCGGCGGCGGGAAAGACCACCGAGGTCGTATCCCGTCCCTCGGCCACCACGCCCCCGCCAGCCGCCACGGCGTCCGTCGCCACGACCCGCTGGGCCCCGACGAGCGCCCGCCGGACGCCGCTGTGGGCGGCCACCTCGGAGACATGGGCCGTGACCTCCGCGCCGCGGATGGCCGGCTCCCCTGCCTCACCCTCGATGAGCACCCGACCTTCGCCGTCGAACCCGATGGCCAGCTCCCCGGCGAGCGCCGTGCAGGCCGCCCCGTCCGAGGGGGCCACGCCCCGCCGGAGCGCCGCGAGGGTCACGGCGCGGTACATGGCGCCCGTGTCCAGAAAGGTGAGCCCGAGACGCGACGCGAGGGCGCGAGCGAGGGTGCTCTTCCCCGACGCAGCGGGGCCGTCGATGGCGATGATCATCGGGTGTCCTCCTTGGAGGGGCCGGGAGGGGGTTGGGGTGCGGGGCTCATCGGGCGCCGATGGTAGCCCACGAGCCCAGCTCGAGGCCCCCCGCCTTTCCGATCCGGAGCAGGTCCTGCTCCCACTCCCAGGCCCCCACGACGATCCACCGCACGGGCTCCGCCTCCCCACTGAGGGACTCATCGCGCACATCGTGGGCGTGCCCGCATGCGAGGGCTGTCGCCCCCGCTTCGCGCGCCACGCGGCACACGGCGTCTCGCTGGATCGCCTTCTCCTCGGCGAGCTTGACCGGCTTGCTGGCTTCGGAGAGCCCCCGCAGCCGGGACCCCACCCGCCTGGCAAACCACATGGGTGCCAGCCAAGAGATCAGGCGCACGGGCGGGAGCCTCCAGAGAGACCGCAGGCGGAGGTAGCCCGTGTCCCGGGTGCAGAGCGCGTCCCCGTGCACGAACACCGCGCGCACGCCGCCCTCCAGCTCCCCCACGAAGCCGTCCCTGTGGAGCCTGCCGCCGGTGCGCTCCTCGAACCAGGCCCCGATCAGAGCGTCCCTGTTGCCGGGCACCAGGTGGACCTCAGTGCCCCGCCTCGTGAGCCGCTCGAAGGCGTCGAGCACCGGCTTCGAGCCCTCCATGCCGGCCTGGCGACGGCAGACCCACATGTCGAAGAGGTCCCCGAGGCAGATGAGGGCGGGCACCCCCTCCAGCTGGTCGCAGAGCTGAACGAAGCGGCGTGTCCGCTCGTCGCCGAAGGGAGCGAGGTGTAGGTCCGTGATGACCAGCGTGCCCTCCAAGAGTCCCACGCGGGTCGTAGGGCAGGCACCGGCGGGGAGCCGCTGCGGCGGAGCCGCCTGTGCCTCAGCTTGCGTCACCGGACTCCTCGGGGTCGATCCCGAAGTCCCGCAGCTTCTCCCAGAGGACCTTGCGCGAGATCCCCAGGAGCTCGGCCGTCTGCGACCGGTGACCGCCCGTCGCCTCGAGCGCCACCTTGATGTGCTCAACCTCACACTCGCGCGTGACCTCACGGAGCGGACGGACTTCCACCTGGACCTCCGCCGTGGAGCGCCAGCGTCCATCTTGGGGGAGCAGGTCCTCCGCCTCGAGCCGCTCGCCGCTCCCCGCCAGGGCGATCGCACGCTGAACGGAGTTCTCCAGCTCGCGCACGTTGCCCGGCCAGGCGTAGCGCTCGAGCATCTTCAGCGTGGAGCGGGTGACCTCGTAGGAGCGCCCTCCACCATGCCTCTCGATCATCGCCTGCAGCAGCAGCGGAACGTCCCCACGCCGCTCGCGAAGGGGCGGCAGGGCCACCGGCACCACGTGCACTCGATAGAAGAGGTCCTCGCGGAAGCCCCCTTCGCGCACCAAGTTCCGGAGCGGGACCTTCGTCGCGACGACGACACGGAAGTCAGAGGACAGCGTGTCCTCGCCGCCGACCCGCTCGAACTGGCGCTCCTGCAGCACCCGCAGGAGCTTCACCTGCAGCGGGAGGGGCATGTCGTCGATGTCGTCGAGGAACAGCGTCCCCCCGTCGGCGAGCTCGACGCGCCCGCGGCGCGCCTGCTTGGCGTCGGTGAAGGCCCCCTTCTCGTGCCCGAAGAGCTCTGCCTCCAGCAGGTCAAGCGGGAGGGCGCCGCAGCCCAGCGCGATGAACGGGCCGTCACGCCGCGGGCTCAAGTCGTGGATCGCGCGGGCGACGCGCTCCTTGCCGGTACCGCTCTCGCCCTCGATTTCCACGGTCGCCTCGGTGGCCGCCACGGTCCGCACGCGGCCGAAGACCGCCTGCATCGCGTCCGAGGAGCCGATGATTCCGTCGATCCCCGTCGGTCCCGCCGCGGCGAGCTTCTCGCGCAGCTCGCGGTTCTCCTCCTCGAGGTCCGCGACCCGGGACAGGGTGTCCAGCCGCCGGAGCACGGCCTCGTTCCTGAACGGCTTCTGGATGTAGTCGACGGCGCCGCGGCGCATGGCATCCACCGCGTCGTCCACCGTCGCATAGCCCGTCATGAGCAGGACCGGCCGCTCGGGGTCCAGCTCCATGGCGCGATCGAGGATCGCCAGCCCCCCCGCGCCGGGCATGCGCACGTCGGTCACCACCGCGTCCGCGGCAGGCTCGAGCTCGAGCGCCTTGAGCGCGCTCGCGCTGTCCGTCGCGCCAATGACCTCGTGCCCAGCGTCCTCGAGGGCATCGCGGAGGGTCACGAAGATCGTGACCTCGTCCTCGGCGAGAAGCACCCTCATTACTGCCCGGGGTCGGACGGACTCGAGCCGTCGATGCGGCGCTGCTCGAGCACCTCATTCTCAGCATCTCGGGAGCCCTCGTCCGTGGCGATCGACGCCAGGGGGTGGACCTCTCCGTATCCGACGCGGTCCGGCCGAACGAACCCCGAGCGGTTGCCGCCCGCCGCGACCGCCTCCTCGAGCCCCTCGTCCGCCCCCTCAAGGAGGGCGTCGAAGAACAGCGTACGCTCGGCGGTGCCGCCCGAGTCATGGGAGCCGCCGAGGGAGAGCGTCACCCGGATCTGCCGTCCCTCGCTGATGAACTCCAGCTGTCGGGCGGCCTCCAGCAGGCGCGCGCCCATCACGTCGATGCCCGTGGCGTCGGTGTGCGGGACCACGGCCAGGAGCCTGTCATCCGCCATGCGGCCCAGGAAGTCAGAGCTCCGGGTCTCCGACTTCAGCAGGCGAATGATCGTGTCGACGATCTCCTCCTTCGAGTCGTAGCCGTACATATCCCGCAGGTGGCCCAGGCGATCCACCGCGATCATCAGGCAGGAGATCGCGTAGCCGTAGCGCTGCGCGCGGTTGAACTCCACGCGCATCAGGTGCTGGATCTGGGCGAGCGAGAAGAGACTCTTGTCGGCGTCGTTCTGGGTCATCGCGTCAACGGAACCGAAGAGGGACGGGGCGGCCGTCCGGATTCGTGGTCGGTCGGTGTTGGTTTGGCTGCGCCCGGAGGGGCATGTGGGACCGGCGGCGGCCGCCGCCAGTTCAGACAGTGGGCGCGTGGGGACTCAGGGCGTGACCGCGTCGACCATCCGATCGATGATCCCGTTCAGATCCCAGCCGTAGCTTACTCGTGCGAGGATGAGCAGGGCGAGGATGATCGCGCTGTAGACGCTGATCGCGACGACGTTCGCCACGAAGAAGGCCGTGGAGTTCTTTGCCGCACCGCGGACCCTCCGGGAGGCCCCCTTGATACCCCTCTGATAGGACGACATCACCAGGTCCCGCTCCAACCGCGCGGCTCGGGCCAGGAACTTGGGGTCCGACATTCCGCCCGCCGAGCTGGCGAGGATGGCCCGGGCGGCGGCGTCGGCATCCCACTCCTGGGCGAGCACCGCGGCCTGCCAGCGCTTCACGACGGCCTTATCGGCCAGCCCAACGTCCACGAGGACGCCGGCCGCGATGCGCTCGAAGGCCTGGGCCTCGCTCGGCCCCAGCCCGCGCGCCCCGGCGACAGGCTCGGCGACAGGCTCGGCGACAGGCTCGGCGAGGGGCGCGGGGGCCGGGGCCGGGGCGGGGGCGGGGGCCGCCTGGATCTCCTCGAGGACAGTGCTCCCGAGGTCCAGCTCAAAATGAGCCCCGCACCAATCGAAGCCAGCGCCGTGGTCCAGCGCGAACTCCTCCACCTGCTGGCCGCCAACCGTGATCGGCTCGGACCCGCTCACCCGCACGACCTTGTGGGGGTCGTCCCAGAGGTGGAGCTCCCCCTCGGCCCCGGCAATCCCCACATGGATCCCCCGCGCCTCCTCCGACCCGATCCGGGTCAATCCGGGACGGAGGGCGACGCTGCGCGTGTTTCCAGAGGACTGAATGGTGAGCGTGGCCTCGTTCATGCTGGCAGGTGATACTCGAAGGAGAGCCCGGTGCGCCACCCCACAGGGCGCTGGAGTCCACTGCTCGCCCAACACCGTGACCCCGCGCCCACCCGTCACTAGTTTCCCCATGAAGTCAGGCCACACCACCGTCCGCCGCTCCCGCCGTGCGCTCGCCTGGGGCGCGCTGACCCTGGGGGCCGCCCTCCACACCGCCAGCGTGCTCGAGGCCGCCGGGTCCCTCGTCGAGGGGTCCACCTTCGAGGGGTCCACCGTCGAGGGGTCCACCGTCGAAGGGCCCCTCAGCGAAGGGCTCCTCCCCCGCACGCAGGCACAGGCCCAGGAGCCGGACTGGATCATCTTGCCCCTCCCCGCTCGAGAGGCGGGGCCTCGTCAACCCGGTGCGGCCCTGAATGGGAGGCACCTGCTCGGCCCCGAGACGGAGCTCTCCCCCGCGGTGGATCTCGGCCCTGAGCTGCCGCGCCGCCTCGCCGAGGACCTCACCATGGGCGCCGCGACCGCGGCCGGAGCGAGGATCCAGCTCCTCGACGGGTCGCTGCTCGTCCGTGGCACGGCCGAGGCCCACGCCGCGGCTCGCGGCGCGCTGCGGACTCTGGACGGGGCCCTCGCGCAGCTGCGCTTTGACGTGGGCGTGCGGCTGATGACGGCGGGGCCCTCCGGGGCGACGCTCATCCAGGAGCGCCGTCAGCTCCGCAGCGGCGGCGTGGCGGTCTTCGGTCAGCGAGAGCACGCAGCCTTCGTCCATGGCTACCAGATCGAGGTGGCCTCCGAGGCCTCCATCGGGGCGCCCGAGATCGGCACTGCGCTGGTCGGCGAGGTCCTCCACCTCTGGGCGTCCACGAGCATCGACGGCGTCGGCGCCCGGCAACTCTTCGTCCAGGGGTTCCTCGACGTCTCCAGGATCACCTCCATCGAAGACTTCGATCCCGAGATCGCCGCGCTCGGCACCGTGGAGCAGCCCGCACTGGAGTCCACGCAGGTGATGTTCGCAGGTCTGGTCCCGACCACCGGACCGCTCCGCCTCACCGCCAGCGGGCCGACCGAGGCCACGGCCAAGCTCATCCTCGAGATCGACGCCGCCCCGCTCCGCGCGGGTACCGCCAACGAGGCCGTCATCGACCTGGCCCGCGGACTGTGGCGCGCCCAGCATCGCTCGCCCCACTCCCTCGCCCCTGACGGGCCCCCGGCCCTCCGGCCCGGCGAGACGCCGGCTGGCCTCGCCCAGCTTGAGGCCCGGCAGTTTCCAAGCCGAGGTTCCAAGCAGCCTCGATCCACGGAGGCCCTGCTCTTCGCCCCGGCCGACGCCCCCGTGAGTGCCCGGCGGATGCGCCGCCTCAGCGAGGCCCTCGACCCTCTGTCGGGGCCAGCCGAGGTGTCGCTCGCCTGGGGAGACTTCACGGCGTCCATCCCCACCGTCGAGGGCACCCTCCTCCGCGTCGGACGCACGAGGGAAACGACCAGGGTCGTCGGCTATGAGCCCCAGCTCGCCAACGATGCGGCCCTGTGCAGCCCCGTGATCGAGCACGTGATGACCGGCACCCTGATCGAGGCCGTCCTTCGCGACGGGAAGCTCGTGGGCCGCGGCTACCGTCAATCGGTGACCTCTGAGCGGGTGCATGGCCCGGCTGCCGGTGAGCCCGACACTCCCAGGAGCGGCCGGCTCCAGCTGCCCGTTCGGACGCGGCGCTCCTTCCCGCTTCAACTCATGGCGGACCGCGTGGAGCAGCCCGACCCCGGCGTGACGGTTTCATGGAGTTCTCAGCCGAGCGACGAACGCTGAGAGGTCCGAGGGCATAAGCGACCTCACGGGTCGTTAGGCTGAAGCGGCGGGCACGCTCCCGCAGGAACCTCTTGAAGCTCGGCCTCAATCAATCCGCCCGGATGGAGCAGCGACTGATCCAGTCGCCGCAGATGATCCAGGCCATGCAGGTCCTGCAGCTGCCGCTGCTGGAGCTGTCGGAGCGGATCGAGCAGGAGCTCACCGAGAACCCCTTCCTCGAGGTGGTCGAGCCCGAGCGCGACTCGGCCGGCACCGAGGTCGCGGACGGCGGCGCTCCCGGAGGGGAGGTCGAGCGCGCCGACGCAGGGCCGGCATCCGACGGCGCGGACGCGATGCTCGACTACCTCGAGCGCATCGACCGGGACTTCGGGGACGGAGGCCCGCCCAGGGCCGCGGGCGGCGAGGAGGGCGACCGCAAGTACGAGGCCATGCTCAATGCGCCGGAGAGTGCGCGCACCCTGGCAGCGGAGATCCTGGACCAGCTCAGCGCCCTCGAGCTCAGCGACCGGGAGCGGACCGTGCTCGAGTACGTGGTGTGGTCCCTCGACGAGCGCGGCTACCTCACCGAGACGCCGGCGACCCTGGCCCACGAGCTCACCCGCGAGGTGCAGCGCGCCCTCGGAGTGTCGGGGGTCGACGCGGTCCTCGCGGAGGCGGAGGCGCCCAGCAGTGTCTTCGCAGACGAGGACAGCAGTGTCTTCGCAGAGGAGGACAGCGGCGTCCTCGCCGAGGATGGCGGAGCAGAGCCACTCCGGTCGCCCGGCAGCGCGATCGACCTGGAGCCCGCCCGGGGAGACGCCGCCCAGCTCGACGGCTCCGACCCAGACGAGGCCGACCCAGACGAGCCCGACCCGGACCGCCACGGCGTGGACTCCTCTTCATCCCTGGGTCCGACGGGGGGGGCAGGCGAGGCCGCCGTGCCCGATGAGCCCACTGGCGATGAGCCCACGATCGATGAGTTGGTGGTCACCGAGGACGAGGTCCGCGACGCCCTCGAGCGGCTGCGAGAGGCCGTGCACCCCGGCCTCGGCGCCCTCGACCTGCGCGAGTGCCTCCTCCTGCAGCTGCCGACCAAGGGGCTCTGGAACCCCCTCATGCGACAGCTCGTCGAGCGCCACCTGGACGACGTGCGCGCGAACCGGCTGCCCCAGATTGCCCGCTCCACGGGCCACGACCTCGAGGAGGTCAAGGCGGCCATCGAGCTCCTACAGGGCCTCGACCCCTCGCCGGGGGCAGGCTTCGGCGAGGCGTCAGCCGAGGTCATTCACCCGGAGGTGATGGTGCACCTCGACGAGGAGGACGGGACGATCGAGATCCGCCTGGACCGCGAGCGCACCCCGAGCCTGCGCATGAGCCCGATGTACCAGACGCAGGCCTTCCGCAAGCTGCTCAAGGAGGGCGACCCGGAGGAGCGCGACTGGGCGCGGAAGAAGCTCGAGGCCGCGAGCTGGTTCATCGACGCCCTCGCCCAGCGGCAGTCGACGCTCGAGCGGATCTCGACTGCGCTCTTCGAGCGCCAGAGGGGCTTCCTCGAGCGCGGGAAGGAGGCGCTCAAGCCCCTGCGCATGCAGGAGATCGCGGACGAGGTCGGGGTCCATATCTCCACGGTGTCCCGTGGCGTCGCGGGCAAGCACGCCCAGACCCCTCGGGGGATCTTCCCCCTGAAGTTCTTCTTCACCGGCGGGACGACCAAGTCCTCCGGGGAGGCCACCAGCCAGATCTCGATCAAGGAGCGGATCAAGGCCATCGTCGCCGCAGAGGACCCGGCTCGGCCGCTCTCCGACGAGGGCATCGCGAAGGCGCTGGAGGACTCCGAGGGCATCAAGATCGCCCGGCGGACCGTGACGAAGTATCGCAAGGCCCTCGAGATCGCCTCGTCGACACAGCGTCGCAAGTACTGAGCCTCGGGAGGGCCGTCGCCGCCCGGGGATCCCCCCTGGCCGCTCGGCACCGGTGGCCGGTAGCCCCGGGAGCCCCCGTCCGGCTATGCTCTGGCTCGCCCTGGCCCGCCGCTTGCCCACCGCAACCGGCCCGCCAGGCGGCGTGCTCCACGCAAGATCCAGATGAACGTCAAGGCGACTGAACTGCGCAAGGGACAGGTCCTCCTCAAGGACGGCCAGCTCCTCCTCATCACCGACTACAGCCACAGCACGCCCGGGAACTGGCGAGCCATCATCCAGGTCAAGACCAAGAACCTGCAGACCGGCGGGAGCGGCTCGTTCCGCCCCGCGGCGGGCGACCCGTTCGAGGTCGCCTACCTCGACAGGAAGAAGGCCCAATACCTCTACCAGGAGGCGACTGGCGACTTCGTGTTCATGGACTCCGAGACCTTCGACCAGTTCAACCTCGATAAGGAGATGGCCGGGGACAAGATGTGCTTCGTGCGGGAGTCCGAGGAGGTCGAGATCACCTGGCACGAGACGACCCCCGTCTCCATCGCGCTCCCCACCCAGGTGGTCCTCGAGGTCACCGAGGCCGAGCAGGCCGTGAAGGGCAACTCCGCCACCAACATCAAGAAGGACGCGGTGCTGGAGACCGGCTTCAAGATCCGCGTCCCCCTGCACGTCCACGCAGGTGACAAGGTGAAGGTGAACACGGACACCGGCGACTTCGTTTCCCGCGCCTGAGGGGTTTCCCGCGCCTGAGGGGTTTCCCGCGCCTGAGGGGTTTCACGCGCCTGAGGGCCCCTCGGCTCCGCGGATCGAGTGCCCGGGTCACCGCCACCCGTGCGGCGGCGCCGGGCCCGTTCTTCTAGCGCTTTCTCCGAGCGCAGCACCCGGGTGCGGCCCGCTGGTGCGGCCCGCTGGACGGGGGTTGCGGCGGCCGCCTAGCGGTGGTGCCAGACGTCGATCGAGAGGTCGCGTCCGGCCACGAGGACGGGGAACCTTCGGACGAGCTGGAAGTTGTCGGCCACGTACGCGAGGAAGCGAGCTCGGACCTCCGCGTCGTAGTTCATCAGGTTGTCGTTCCGAAGGACGAGCCAGACGGCCTTCCCCTTCTTGACCTCCTGTCTCACGAACCAGGGGTTGAACCGGTCGAAGCGGACCACGTCTCGGGTCGCCCGAACCCAGCGCGGGTCCCGGTCGCCGAGGTAGAACTCGACCACGGCGGCCGGATCGGACGCGACGGCGTCTCCGGGCTCCCGGCGAGCCGCGACAAACTCCGCCGCCTCGCGCCACCGGGGCCGCTGTCCCCGCTCCGAGGTCATGTAGAGGCCGACCCCGGCGACCTGCGGCAGGATGAGGGCCACCGCCAGGGCAGCCCGCGCCGGGGTGGCGCTGATCCAATGAGAGGATCCGAAGGGCCACGCGGCGACCAGCGCCACGAAGGGGAAGAAGGCGAAGAAATACTGAGCGGAGACGGTCGCGAGCAGAGAGCCCGCCATGAGCGCCACCGTCCCCAAGAGCGGGACGACGAGCGCGAAGCGACCCCGCACGTCGCCGCTCCGAGCGCCGAGGAGCGCCGCCGCGACCGCAGCCGCCCCGAGCGCCGGCGTCACGTACCACCCCACGGAGAGCAGGAAGTGGGCCACGGAGCCGACGGGGTCGGCGACCGCCTTCGCTCCTTGATACATGGACCACGAGCGATAGAGGAGCGGCGCACCCGCGAGCGCGGGCAGCAGCAGCGCGAGCGCGGCGCGCCCCCCCACGCCGCGTG
>CBFHHK010000084.1:0-16847 GCA_965655435.1 Planctomycetota bacterium
CCCCGGGGCCGCGGCCCGCGGGACAGTGAATCAGAGCTTCACGTACTCGAAGTCAACCGCCTGGCTGTTGATGCCGCGCAGGGGCGGGGCGATCCAGTTGGCGAACTTGCCGGGCTCGGTGCAGGGCTTCATGAGGCTGCGCACGTAGTCGGCCTCGCCTTGGCTCGGGAGCCACTCCTGGCAGGCGGCCTCGTAGGCGTCCTTCGACATCTTCTCGCCCGTGTGCAGGTGGAAGCACCCGCCCGACCACTCGCCGACCGTCCGGTTGAACCGGCGGTGCGGGTAGGTGAACTGGAAGTCGACGCCCGCCTTGGCGGTCTCCTTGTTCCAGTAGGCGATGCCCTTCAGGTTGTCCTTCACGTACGCGTCGCGCAGGACCTCGTTCATGGCGTTCCGCAGCGGGACCTCGTCCGGCTTCACCTCGCCCTCCACGAGGCGATCAAGGGCGTAGCCCTGGTCGAGGGCGCTGTGCTCGTCGTAGTTCTTCTTCTCGTAGGCGCGGCCCTTGATGCCGGCGCCGAAGAAGTTCGCCGAGTTGCTGGAGATCTCCGCGCCGAACAGGTCGAGGGACGAGGCCGCCCAGTAGTTGATGTAGCGCTGGATCGTCTCGAGCGGGATCACGCCCTCGGCGTGCAGGTCCGCGTCGGGGTTCTCGCTGAGGACCTCACAGGTACGGCGGATGACCCGCGCGATGCCGGTCTGGCCGACGAACATGTGGTGGGCCTCCTCGGTGAGCATGAACTGCGTCGTGCGGGCCAGGGGCTCGAAGCCCGACTCGGCCAGGGACAGCAGCTGGAACTTGCCGTCACGGTCCGTGAACATCGTGAAGCAGAAGAAGCTCAGCCAGTCGTGGCAGGGCTCGTTGAAGGTCGAGAGGATCCGCGGGTGGTCCGCGTTGCCCGAGCGACGCTCCAGGAGCTCAGAGGCCTCCTCGCGTCCGTCCTTCCCGAAGTAGCTGTGGAGGAGGTAGACCATGGCCCACAGGTGGCGACCTTCCTCGACGTTGACCTGGAAGAGGTTCCGCAGGTCGTACATGGAGGGCGCGGTCAGGCCCAGCAGGCGCTGCTGCTCGACCGACGCAGGCTCGGTGTCGGCCTGCGTCACGATCAGGCGACGCAGCCAGTTGCGGTACTCACCGGGGACCTGCTCCCAGACGTCCTCGCCCTGGTGGTCGCCGAACCCGATCTTGCCGCCCGGCTCGGTCGGGGTGAGGAAGATGCCCCAGCGGTAGTCGGGCATCTTGACGTAGTCGAAGTTCGCCCAGCCGTCGCGGTCGACGCTGACCGCGGTGCGGAGGTAGACGTCGTTCTCGTTGAAGTCGGTGGGGCCCATGTCGCGCCACCAGTCGAGGTAGTCGGGCTGCCAGCGCTCGAGCGCCCGCTGAAGGCGCTTGTCCGACTTCAGATCCACGTTGTTCGGGATCTTCTGTGAGTAGTCAATTCCGGCCATGTTGGTCTCCGTGTTGAGGTGAGGTGTCGTTGCGCGGTGCCGCTGCGTTTCACGCGCCCCCTCGGGCGCGACGCGCTGGCGCTGCGTTGGTTGAGTGTTCGGGGTGAATCAGGTCCGCTCGACGTTGAACTCGGGGCGCATCGGCGTCCCGTAGCAGCTGAGCGCGCCGCGCTCGCCGACAGCGTTGGGACGCTGGAAGATCCAGTTCTGCCAGGCCGTGAGCCGCCCGAAGATCTTGGTCTCCATGGTCTCGGGCCCTGCGAAGCGGAGGTTCGCCTCCATGCCGGTGAGCGCGTCCGGGGAGAAGCTGGCGCGCTCCTCGATGGCGAGCCGCAGCTCGTCTTCCCAGTCGATGTCGTCCGGTGCGAAGGTCGCGAGGCCGAGCTCGTTGGCCTCCTCGGCGGGGAGCTGCCGCATCTCGGCGAGCACCGCGGGGACCCGCTCGGGGTCCCCGAGGAAGCGGGTCTCCAGCCGTGAGATGCCGTTCGACATCGGGAACATGCCGGCGTTCGCCACGGTGATGCCCACCTCGACCTCGGTGTCGGGGTCGTCCAGCAGGTAGATCCGGTCGCTGGCGAGGGCCATCTCGAGGAAGGTCCCCGTGAAGTTCGTGCCGCCGTCCGCCACGGCGTAGAAGCTCTTGGCTGACACGTCGAGGCGCTTCAGGACGCGCTTGACGAACTGTCGCGTCTCCCGCACGAACCAGTGGTCCGCGCCGGCGATCAGCTCGTCCGTCGTCCGCACCGTGTCCGCGCTCCCTGTGGCGCGGATCAGGACCAGGGCCACGTCGCGCAGGTTCATGCGCAGGTGGAGGAGGGCGTCGTCGAGCTCACGGAAGGCCTGGAGGAGCCACCACTCCGAGCCGGCGGCGAACGCCTCGGCCTCGGTGGAGGGGCAGGCGTCCGGGGCCGTGATGGTCAGGTTGGCCGTCCGATCGGCCTCCTGGATCTCGAGGCTGACGTACTTGTACTTGCGGTCCTGACCATCGACCTGAGCGCCGAGCTTAGGCAGCGTGACGCCGACCGCGTCGGAGCGATCCTCGCACTGGTCGGCGAGGGCTCGAGCCTCCTCGGCCACGGTGTCGGACCACTTGGAGAGGGGCGCCACGCGGTCGACGAGGTCCCACTCCACGGCGCGCTTGCCCTTGATGCCCTCGGCCACGCTGGAGAAGACGTCGCAGCGATCGCGGCGAATCTTGCGCTTGTCCGTGATGCGGGTCAGGCCACCCGTTCCGGGCAAGACGCCCAGCAGCGGAACCTCGGGGAACGAGACCGCGCTGTTGCGGTCGTCCACGAGCAGGATCCGGTCGCACGCGAGCGCCAGCTCGTAGCCGCCGCCGGAGGCGGTGCCGTTGAGCGCGGCGAGGAACTTGAGGTTGGAGTTCTCCGAGGCGTCCTCGATGCCGAGCCGCGTCTCGTTGGTGTACTTGCAGAAGTTGACCTTGAAGGCGTGGGCGCTGCTGCGAAGCATCACGATGTTGGCGCCGGCGCAGAAGACCCGGTCCAGCGCCCCGGTGACCACCACCGCCCGGACCTGGGGGTGCTCGAAGCGCAGCCGCTGGATCGCGTCCGCGAGCTCGATGTCCACGCGCAGGTCGTAGCTGTTCAGCTTCAGCTCGTAGTCCTTGCCGCCCAGGCCGCCGAAGGGCTCGACGGCCATGCTCAGGGTGGCGACGTCGCCGTCCACGCCGAGGGTCCAGTGACGGTACTCGGAGGGCTGAACCTCGAAGTCGATGGCCGCGCCCTCGAGGACGTCGGGGGCGGCAGTGGTGGCTTCGGTCATCGTCACGGTCTGATGGAGCAGAGGGGTGGGGAGCGGTTAGGGCTCGAAGGGGAAATATAATTCCCTCCTCGCCTTCTGCCGTGAACTATAGTTTCCCCGGCATGGCCCGACAAGACGATAATTCTCTCCTTCGCGCGCTGGGGCAGCGCCTGCGTCGGGAGCGTGAGCAGCGGCGGTTCACCGTGACCGAGCTCGCGGAGTGCGCGGATCTGTCGCGGCGTTATGTCACGGAGGCAGAGGCCGGGCGCGCCAATTTGACCGTGCTCAAGCTCGCGCAGCTGGCGGCGGCCCTCGGGCTGCCCCTGCGAGAGCTCTGTGATCTCCCGGCGGGCGGCCCTCGCTCGGAGCGCGTGGCGCTGGTCGGGCTGCGAGGGGCCGGAAAGTCCACCGTGGGCGCCGCCCTCGCCCGCCGCCTGGAGGTCCCCTTCGTCGAGTTGGACGAGCGGATCGAGCGCCTGGCCGGGCTCTCGCTCGGGGCCATCTTCGACCTGCAAGGGCCGGAGGGCTATCGCGCCTTCGAGCGCGAGGCCCTGGAGGAGGTCCTCGCGGAGGGGCAGCGCCTCGTCATTGCCACCGGCGGCTCCATCGTGGCCAGCGGCGACACCTACGCCCGGCTGCGCTCGACCTGCCGGACGGTCTGGCTGTCCGCGCGTCCGGAGGAGCACCTCCAGCGGGTGTTGGATCAGGGGGACCACCGGCCCATGGAGGGGCACCCGAGGGCGCTCGAGGAGCTGCGTGAGATCCTCGCCCGCCGCGAGGGGCGCTATGCCATGGCCGAGCGGCAGCAGGAGACCAGCACGCTGGATCCGGCTTCGCTGGCGGCCGAGCTCGAGCGCTGGCTCGAGGTCTCGGGGCCGCTCTAGTCCTCCTCGGCGCCCTCCCGGGGCGCCTGGACGAGGATGATGAAGTGCCCCTGGTTCAGGGTCTCCTCGGCGAGCGGCCTGGAGAGCTGAACGTCGGTGAGCATGGAGACCACCGCGATGTTGAGGTCCGGCTGGCGCGACCGGAGGCGCTCGACGGTGCCGAGCCCGTAGTCGCTGTGGAAGCGGCCGTTCCAGTGGATGACCACGGGGGGCGTCCCCGGATCGCACGCGATGCGGCGGGCGATGCTCTCCGCCATGGTGTCGTCCTTGATGCACTGCGCGGCGAAGAAGCGGTCCATGACCTCCGCGTCCATCCCGCCATGGCCGGACATGACCTCATCGAAGCGGTCGCGATACTCGCCTGGGGACACGTCCACGGACGCCGCGGCCCAGACCTCGCCCATGGCCGAGTCGAGCCCCTGGCGAGCGACCCGCGAGGCGATCGGCCGGTACACGTTGGAGGCCACGACGTCGTGGCCGCCCTCGCGCGCGAACTCCACGGCGGGCTCGTAGTGCTCCTCGTAGTTCGGCCAGAGCCTGGCCGTCGCCCTGAATTCCGCCTGGTCGATCTCCCCGTCGAGGTACATGTCGATCAGCCGCTGGCTGTCCCGCTCGAGCATCTCCATGGACAGGATGATCCTGCCCCGGCGCTCGGCGATGGCCTTGGTCAAGGCCAGCTGGACGGCGTGTCCCTCGGCAGAGTCATGCTGCTCCCCGAGGAAGACCACGTCCGCATCGGCCAGCTCATCGGCCGCCTCGTCGATGGAGACGCGTTCCTGCCCGGGCGTCCTGAGCAGGGCCACGGGGAGCTCGGCTCCGGTGGCGGCCCAGCTAGCTTCGTCGACCTTCAGCGGGCCAGTGCTTGACGTGATGGACGCGCAGGAGGTGAAGGAGAGGGCCACGAGGGCTGCGGAAGCCAGGGGCGAATGATTGGAGAGGTCCATCCGGGTATCCTGGCACATCCCGGCGGTCTCCCTCCAGTTCGGCTGTCCAGTCCGACCACCTTTCTGTCCCCTGCCCGGCCCCATGCGCGCATCGCTCATCACCGCTCTCCTCTCGCTCTCCATCGGGTCGCCCGCGGCGGCTCTGCTGCCGAGCGCCGCCTTCACCTCGGTCGAAGGGGCCGCCACGGTCTTCTCGGGACCAGCCTCGGGGGGAGCTGCGGTGGACCGCAAGAGCGAGTCCAAGAGGGCCCTCCAGGCGGGGCAGCAGGCCCTGGAGCGGGGCGAGTGGGAGCAGGCTGCGGGGCACTTCGAGCGCGCGGTGGCGGGGGACCCGAGGGTCCGTAAGGACGCCCTCCTCGGCCTGGCGGAGGTCGCTCGCAACAACCGGGATGACGACGGGCTCGCCCGCGCTGCGCTGGCCTGGTCGGACCTCGTGGTGACGGCTGACGGGAAGGCCAGCGCTCGAGCGCCCCGGGGTGTCTTCGACGCCCGGAACGGGGAGCTGGACCTGGTCCGATTGGGGAGCGGCGTGGCGCGCGCGCGGGCGCGCGCGGTGGAGGAGCTCGTGCGGCTCGCCGGGGAGCGCGAGTCCAAGGGCTCCCGCAACCCCGAGCAGCTGCTCACCGCGGCGTGGGCGCGCCGGTTCGCGCTCGACCTCGCCCTGCAATCGCCCGCGATCCAGCGCGAGGCCCGCGGGCAGCTCGCGCCGGAGGTCCACGCCCCGAGGGGCGCCCACGTTCCCGTGCTCAAGGCGTTGCAGCGCGTGGCGGAGGACTCTCTCTCCCGGGCTCAGCCGGGGCTGGCGCTGCGCGCGGCTCGGATCATGCGAGGCCTCGGCGCACAGGCGGACTTCAAGGACCTGCGGGGGCCACGCCCGAGCGGCATGCCGCGCTGGCGTGCCAAGGGGGTCGAGCTCGCGGGGCGTGCGCGGGGGCGCATGGAGGACGGGAGCGGCAAGCCGTGGACGGTCGAGGAGCTCGAGTGGCTCGCCTCGGATGAGGGTGAGGCGTTCACGCGCAAGCACAGTGACTTCTCGGAGCCTGGCGTGGCCGTGAGCCCGCGGGGCTGGTACCGGGTGGAGTCCGACTGCGGCTACGAGACCCTGCTCGGGGTGGCCAGTACCGTGGAGAAGCACCACGAGCGCCTCGCCGCCTACTTCGGCTCGGACCCCTTCAACGGACGGAACCCGCGCCAGGGAATCGTGCGCATCGTCCCGGACCCGAGCGGTCTGGAGGCGGAGGGCGCGCCCTTCTTCTGGGCGGGGGGCTTCCAGGGGGGCGACACGACCGTGCTCCAGTTCAGCGTCGGGACCATCCCGGGGCTCGGCCGTGGGCTGACCCACGAGTTGACCCACCGGTTCGACGGCGCGCTACACGGGGGCATCCCGGCCTGGCTGGCCGAGGGCCGGGCCACCTGGACCGGGGCGGCCTACGCCTTCACCGATGACCCCGAGTTTGCCTTCGACTACTGCAGCCCTGGGACCCTTCGCGGCGTCCTCCGGGGGGGCGACGCCAGCCTCGCGAACCTCGAAGCGATCCTGCGCGGGGAGCCCGAGGACTATCGAAAGAACTACTCGGTGGGGAACGCGCTCTACGTGTTCCTCAGCACCTGGTTCGAGGGCGACGCACGGAAGCTCTCCGAGGGCACGCCCATCTTCGCGGAGCGCCTCGTGGAGTTCGAGGACTCGGGGGACCACTCCTCGAGCCCGAAGGGCCGGCTGGATGACTTCGAGGATCAGTTCTGCGATGGCGAGGACGGCCGCCCGTCCTCCATTGACGGGTTCCAGGAGATGTTCGCCGAGTTCCTGGCGGGCTTCGATGTGAAGGAGCCCGCCGACTGGACGGCGCGCTATCGCTCCGGATTCGCGAAGACCGAGAGGGGGGACTGGGTCTACGACGAGCCGACCTGGACCTGGGATTGGAACCGCGCTGAGCCCGTGTTCGGCCAGAACCAGGCGCGCGAGGCCGGGCTGCTCCTCGCCGAGCACGGCGACCGTGCAGCGGCGATCCGAGCGCTCGTCTGGGCGCGCGCGGTGGACGGCTACGACCTCCGCATCGCCCGCGGCCTCGAGCAGGCGCTCGGGGCACCTTCGCGGCCCAAGAACAGTGAGTCGGAGGCGCTCTGGGTGACGACCCATGAGCGCCGCGGAGAGCCCTTCCTGGGCGTGCTTCAGAAGAGGCCTGGCCGCTCCTTCCCCGGGGCGCTCCCTGCGGTCTGGGATTATCACGAGCAGGTGCTGGCGGCGGCCGATGCGCTGGCCAGCGCCGGGCTGGCGGGGAGCAGCGCCCGGCTGCGGATCGAGGCGCTGCGGGTCGCGGCCTGGGCGGGAATCGAGGGCGAGGGCGACGCGCTCGGTGACTCGGCGGCCTCGCCGCTCCCGGGACTCGCCGCGGAGCTGGGGGGCTGGCGCGATGAGGAGCTGACGAGCCTCGACAAGAACCGTCCCAAGGAGCTCTACCGCATCGAGCCGGACGGGGGCCTCCTGCTGGGGCGCCGCCAGCGACAGGCGGGGACGGGCGACATGGACCGCGGGGGCGGAGGCAAGTCCTTCCTGCGCGCCGACCGCTGGATGCTCCCCGGCTCCTATTCGGTCTCCACGCGGGTGTCCTTCACGACGGCCTCCAACTCCTTCCTCGCGGTCCTCGGCTGGACCAGCCGGGAGCGCAACGTGCGCCTTCGGCTGACGGCCACGGACTGGGACTACGCCACGGGGAAGAAGGACACGAGCCCGGAGTTCAAGAGCGTCAACTGGGCCTTCGACGGGCTTCGAACCCGCGACGGCGGGCTGCCTGGCAGCGCCCGTTCGGGAGCGGTCTCCGTGACCAACTCCCAGACCTCGGTGCAGCTGGAGCTGCTCGTGGAGGGGTCGGCGGTGTCCGCCTGGATCGCCGGCCAGTACGCGGGGACCTACCACACGATCGACGGCGCGCCCATCGAGGGCTACGTGGGCTTCGGTACAGCGTCTGGCGCGGTGGCGCTCTCGCCGCCGATCACCCGACGCACGGACGGTGAGCCTGCGCGGGCAGCCGGCACCGCCTCGGACCTCGCGGCGCTGGACCTGGCGCGGGGGACCGGTCCATCCTTCGAGAAGGTGAACAACCAGCGGGTCCTGTTCCAGGGTGAGCGTGAGCCCTCCAGTAACGGGACCCTCCTGCTCTGGATCCCGGCGCACTCCAAGTCGGAGGGGATCCGCGAGCGTCGGTCGGGGGTCTCCGGTGACGGTGCCACGATCGCTCGCATCCAGAAGGTCGCCCTGTCGCTCATCTCGCGCATGCTGCGCCGGGACATCGTGCAGCCGATGGTGCTGCTCCTCCCCGAGCGGCTGGCCGAGGCGTCCGAGGAGGCCGGGCTCGCCGAGGAACTCGCGGAGGCCGCCGGCGAGCTCTCCGCGCCGACGATCCTCTTTCACAAGGTCGCCGTGGAGGACGCGGCTGACGCCGCGGCGGGGATCGATCAGGGGCGCCGCTGGATCATGTTCCTCGACTCCTCGGACATCATCCGCGAGGCGCAGCCCTGGATCGGCGCGGTGGCGCTCGACAACCCAAAGATCGACCACTGGCTCACGGTCTTCCGGGACCACGGCCGTCCGGCGCGAGCCCTCCCCGAGGTCCAGCGCGACCCCGAGGACGAGGAGGCGGAAGAGGACGAGGACTCCTGACGGCCGGCGCGGCCGAGGCAACCGGGCAGGCCACAGCGGAAGCCTTATGGAGCGCTACAGGGAGCGCCTCAGGGAGAGGCTCAGGGGGAGCCCCAGTAGGAGGCTCAGTAGGAGCCCCAGTAGGAGCCTCAGTGGGAGCCCCAGTGGGAGCCACGGCGGGGGCCTGCCGCCCGGCTTCCGGCCAGCCGGGGTTCTGGGTCAGTCCGAGGTCGGGTTTCAGGGTCTGGAACGAGCGGTGTGCCTCGGTCGGGATGAGGCCGGGCTTCTCGCTCTCGCCGGGCCTTCGCTGGCGCATGGCGGCTCGCTCACGCCGGCCTGAGGTGCGAGCGGACCCCTGGCTCCATGGCCGGGGGCATGAGGCGCCGGCCTTGGCGCTCAGGCCAGAGGCTCCAGGGCGGTGCTGCTCGGCGGCTGGCCAGTTCCCGGCCCCGCCCGCTCAGCGGACCCGGCCAAAGAGTCGGATGTGACGCGGCTTGACCTCGACCCACATGAGGAAGTCGATGGTGCCGAACTCGTGGTCCACCGCAGGCGGGCCCAGGACGAGGCCCCCGTGGCGCAGGTAGGTCGCGAAGAGCTTGGGGACCTCCACGCGCTCCTCCTCGTGGCCATCGGGCCATGAGACCAGCGGGCACGCCATCGCGAGCCGCGGCGGGGCCTTGAACTCAGGGTGGACCTGGCGGTCCCGGAGCAGCTGGGCGTAGAGCGCCACCGCGGGCTTGGGGTCGGTGCCCGTCAGGGAGCTACACCCGAAGAAGGCCGTCACGCCCGTGTGCTGCGCGTACTGGATGAGCCCGTGCCACAGGAGGAAGAGGACGGTCTTGTCCCGGTGGGCGCCAGCCACGCAGGCGCGTCCGAGCTCGGCGGCGTTATCGAGGATGTCCGAGGGCATCTCTCCGAGCTCGAACTCTCCCGCGGTGTACCAGCCGTGCCCCGCGCGCGCGGCGGCGGCAGTTTGCATGCGATAGGTCCCCACCGCGGCCCCGGTGTTTCGCTCGAGGACCATCAGGTGCTGGCACTGCCGGTCGAACGCGTCGGCGTCCACGCCGGTCTCGTGGGAGCCGGCCAGCCCCTTGCCGAGCTCAACGTTGAAGACCGCGTAGCGGAGGCGCCGGACCATCGCGAGGTCATCGAGCGTCCGGGCGAAGCGCAGGCGATACGGCCCGAGGCTGACGTCGGTGTCGGGGATCAGGTGCTGATCCTCCAGCAGCGCCGAGCGGTCCGGGGCGGCCGTCAGTCTGATCTGGCGTTGGTTCTGGTCGGGCACTTGCGGCGACCCTGCGGGTCGAGGTCCTGGGAAGGGAGGGAGCCTCCATGGCTCCCGCGCGTCTGCTGATACTCGAAGGTGCCCGCGGCCTGGCATCAAGGGTTCACGCAGATTCGCGGGGCGGAATTGCGCTATCGACCGATCTGGATCACGTGGGGTGGGTCCGCTGGGCCCGTTGATATCGGACCCACTCCAGGAGGATGCTCGGGAGCGACGTCGTGGTCGCGCCCCGCGCCACGTTGGCCTCGCCGATCTCGAAGGCCAGGCGCCACTGCTCGAAGAGCTTGCGGTACGCGGTCCGCAGGGGCATGGCCGGGTCGTAGATCTCCGTCGGTTCGGAGGTCAGCCCGTTCAGCTCGATCACGCCCAGCCCCTCGCCGCGCGAGAGGGCCTCTGCGGAGGGCGCCCGCACGTCGAAGCGGCCCAGGTGGAACCCGTGGAAGCGTGACGCGATGCGGTTCATGGTCTGCCTGAGCGCGGGCGTGATCAGGTGCGCGCCGTCGAGGAAGATGGCGCCTCGGGAGTGGGTGCCCACCTTGACCAGGGGCACCCGCAGCCCGGCGCCGGGGATGTCCTCCGCGCGGGCGCCCAGCTCCTCCATGTACACGCGATGCATGGCGCAGGCACGGTCATCCTCGAGGAGCAGCGCCTCCACGGTGCGCGCGCCGTCGCCCGTCACCGACGGCAGGAGCTTGATGGTCACGCCGAGCACCTCACCCTCCGTGGCGCCCGGAGAACGCGCGAAGAAGACGCCGAACTCGGGCCCGTCGACGCGCTCCTGGATGATGGCGTCGTGGCTCACCTCCCGGGCCCACCTCCGGAGCGTCTCGGCGTCCGGGGCCATGCGGACCCCCGAGCCCCGCTGCCCTGCGTCGGGCTTCACGACCACGGGGAAGTCCGGGCCGAAGCGCTCCATGAACTGCACCGCAGCGGCCTCGCGCTCGGTCGGTGACGCCGACGCGGACAGCAGGATGTGCCCCGCGATCTCCGGCGCGTCAGGGTCGAGGGCATCGAGGATGAGGGACTTCGACTCCCCGACCACGCCGCTGGCGGGGATCCCTGGGTTCGCGGCGGTGACCACGCAGAGCGACCGGTGGCGAACGGCCAACCAGAGGATCCAGAGCAGGACGGGCGGGTAGGTGACGAGGGGGGGCCAGAACTCCCAGTGGGTCAGCCGGATCCACCTTCCCCTGAGCCTCCTCCGGCCCGCGTGGGTCAGGGTGAGGGGCAAGATCCGATAGAGCTGCAGGAGCAGCACCACGAGCCCCAGGACCCAGGGGAGCTCGGACGCCCCCAGGGAGCCGATTCGTTCGGCGAGGGCCTCCCCGGCGAAGGCCGCCACGCCGACCAGCAGGGGGGTCCAGAGCAGCCCCGCCACGGCGAAGAAGCCGGCGAACAGGCCGAGCGGGGTGCGCAGCAGGCCCGCGGCCACGTAGGTCGGGAGCCTGAGGCCGGGGGTGAAGCGTGAGAGGAAGATGACCGCGATCCCCTTGCGCTCGAACCACCGGCTGGCGCGCTCCACCGCTGACTCGGAGACGAACCAGCGCAGGGGCCGCGCCGCGAGGGCGGGGCGCCCGACAAGACGGCCGAGCGCGAAGAGGGCGAGATCTCCAACGAAGATGCCCACGAAGCAGGCGCCCGTCGCGGCCACGAAGCCGAGCCTCCCGTCGGCGACCAGCAGGCCTGCGGCGATGCAGGAGAGGTCCTCGGAGACGAGGGTGCCCAGCGCCAGCAGGAGCAGGACCGCGAGCCACGCGGGGCCCTCGAAGGGAGGGACCCCCGACGGGTCAAAGGCCAGCGCGGCTCGCTCCGCGCGGTCCGGGTCAGCGAGGAGGCGAGCCCGGCCCTCTCCGCGGTCGACTCGTCCGGTGAAGTCCGTCACCAGGCCCGCGACCCAGCGAGCCTCGGTCCAGGGCAGGAAGTGGCCGCGGGGGGACGCCGCCACCGAGAGCTCAGCCTGGGGGACGATCCGCGCGTGTTCCTCCGCCGCGGCGACGGGGACGAGGAAGTCGTCCTCCCCGTGGATGATCAGGGTGGGGGGCGTGAGCCCCTCGAGGATGGGTCGCAGCCGACGCTGGTCGGTGTCGAAGAAGTTGCGGGCGTACTGCCGCGTCAGCATCCCGCGATCCAGGCCGCCGAAGTGGGGCAGCAGCCAGCGCGCGGCCTCCAGGGCGGTGAGCTGCAGGCCGTGCAGCCCGTGATTCAGGGTGTGCTCCCCAAGGAGCTCCAGCTCCTCGACCCCGATCGAGGCCAGCAGCGTCACGGAGAGGAGCCGCTCCGGCTGCAGGTCAGCGAACTCGAGCGCCACCGCGCCGCCCATGCTGAACCCGAGCACGTGGACGCGCTCGACGCCCAGCTCGTCCAGCAGCGCGCCGAGGTAGGCCGCGTGCGCGCGGGCCGAGTAGTCGGGCACCTCTCGCTCGGAGGCCCCGAAGCCGGGGAGGTCGGGCACGATCACGCGCCGGTGCTGCGCGAGCTCCGGGAGCAAGCGCGTGAAGTCCCCCGCGCTGCCCGGGCTGCCGTGGAGCAGGATCAGGGGAGGGGCCGGGCCGCTCCCCGCTTCCCGATAGGCGACGGTCGCGGTCCCCGCGAGCGGCTGCCCGTCGCCGCTGAACGTGGCGACCTGCCGGGACACTCGCCCCATGGACTCCGGGGAGGTGGGGGCCGCCGGGCGAAGCATGGTGACCCACGAGGCGGCGAGCAGGGCGCCGTAGAGCAACGCCAGACACCAGAGCGAGCGCCGGAGGTTGCTCGCCTTGGCGGGCCGCGCGTCCGGCGGCGGGGGCGTGGTCATCGCTGCCCCCCGAGCCCCGGGTGGCGGGAGAGCCGAACGGTCGGGCCGGGCGGGGTCGAATCGGGGGGGCCAGCGGTGTATCGGAGCCGCACCTCTCCGGGGGTGACCACGACCATGCACTGGCTGCGAGTCCCGGCGTCGGGGCGCGACATGGACGGGCTGAAGGCGTCCGGACCGCCCTCCGGGGTCCAGGACTGATAGGCCTCCAGCTCGGCGGGGTCGACGGGCTCGCCGCTGCGGGGGTCGGTGCGCACCATCTCGCGGAAGCGCTCGCGTCGACTCCGGTCCACCTCCGACTGCTCGTAGCTGGAGGAGATGATCGGCAGCTGGCGCTCGCCGCTCGGGTCGAACACGGCGTCCATTCCGTCCCAGCGCACGATCAGGGCGGGACGATTCGGGGCGATCGCCGCGAGGACCAGCGGGCGAAACGAGCCCAGCCGACCGGGGGCCATCCGTCGCCAGACCTCCGCCTGGCTGCGGGCGGCGGCGAGCTCGCGGACGAGGTGCCCTCGGCTCGTCCACTCGTCGCGGTCCGGCGCCCGCGGCGTGCGGTAGCCGTTCAGCAGGCAGACCGTGATCCCGAACTCGTTGACGGCGAGCCAGGTCCCACCGGCGTCGGAGTCGGCAGGCGCGATGTAGCGCAGCCCTCCGGGGGTCTGCTCCAAGCGGGGCGGCACCTCGGGTCCGCGCGACCGCATCTCATCTCGGTTGAACCAGAGCCGGTAGCCGCCTCCAGCTTCCCCGCGGGTCACGGCGTCAGCCTCGCGGCCGCCGTGGCGTGTCCAGGTCAGCGTGCACACGGTGCCACCGCCATCGGGTCCTCGTCGAAAGGGGGAGCGGTCGAGGGCATCGGCTGCGGGTCAGGCGCGCTCGGCGGCCGGGCGGGAGGGGGTGAAGATGGACTCGATGACGGCGCGGGACCCATCGGCGAGGGCCTTGCGGTCGAGGGCCCCCTCGGGGCCCTGGTGGCGGACCGGCTCGGGCGCGAAGGTCACGGTGGCCTCCGTGCGCCGGAGTCGCAAGAAGTCCCAGAAGTGAGGAGCGAAGTCGGCGTCGCCCCACCAGCACACCGAGTCCCAGGCCGGGCGCTCACCGGGGGGATTGGCGTAGTGGAGGGCGGCGCAGCTCACGTCGAGCCCGAGGCGTGAGGGGACCTCGAAGAGCGAGGGCTTGAAGCCGTGCAGCCCCGCGCCGTCGGTGCTGGTGGCCTCGGGAAAGACGATCACTCCGGGGCCTCGCTGGAGCAGCGCGGTCACCTCGTCGATGGCGCGGGTCAGGTCTCTCTTCCGACTCCGGTCGATGAAGAGCGTCCCCGTCGCCCGCGCGAGGATGCCGAGGACGGGCCAGGACGCGATCTCGGACTTGGCGAGGAAGCGCCCGTTGAGCCGACCGAGCAGGACCGGGATGTCGATGTAGGAGAGGTGATTCGCGACCAGGAAGAAGCCGCCGGAGGGGGGCTCGCCGACGACGGTCACGCGCACGCCCATGATCCAGAGGCTCACCCGTGCCCAGGTCCCCACGAGCATGGGATACAGGACGCTCTCGGTGGCGGGCACGAGGAGCATCAGCGGCAGCGCCAGGAGCCAGCACGCGAAGAGCGGGGTCGTGGCGACGACGAGCAGGAGGAGGCGCAGCGGAGCGAGCATGGTGCGGGGAGGGCCGGGAGAGTTTGACGAGGCCAGCCGCGCGGGTCGAGCCCCTCGTCGGGGTCCCGCGGGTCACCTCGCCCTCATCGGCTGGATCGAGGCCGTGGGCTGCGTCCGTCAGCCGAGGAATCTCGCCAGCTCGGGCACCTCTTCGAGGAGCGCGCACCGGAGGTCGAGGGGGTCCACGTCTCCGTGGAGGGAGCGGTCACTGACGGCGCGGGAAGGAGGCCATCCGCCGACCGCGGCATGGAGCGCCCCCTCGGCGGCCCCCTGGTCTCGCCCGGCCGCTCGCGCTTCGAGCCTCCGCTGGGCAGGCCGAAGCCGCCCCTCCAGGAAGCGGAGCAGGCGGCGCTCCAGTTCGAGGGCGGCGCCGACGTCCTCGGTGCAGAGCTCAAGCAGCCAGACGGCGGCGGGCGGGGACAGGGAGGCCGGGAAGCCCTCGAGGCCTCCAGCTCCCCCGCGGAAGGCGCTCGCGAACTCGGGAGCCGCGGAGAGGAGGCCGAGGTCGTCGCGGTCGGAGAGGAGCTCGAAGACCTCCTCATCGTGGCGGGACACGCTGAACCCCACGACCTGATCGGAGCGCCTCGCGAGGGCGCCCGCCAGCGGCGCCTCGCGGAGCTCGCCCACGAGGAGCACCAGCTCGACGCCCTCGGTCTCGGCGAGGTCGAGGCAGCCGTGGAGCAAGGTCGGCTCTGCTGAGCCCACGGGAAGGCCGATCAGGTCGGGCCCGAGGGCGTGGAGCTCGGGGAGCAGCGCGGGGCCCCGGGCGCGAAGGCGGACCGGGTCGATGTCCAGGCGTACGGGGAGCGCGAGGTGCTCCAGAGCTCCAGAGGGGGGCGCTGGCCAGGCCGTCTCGCCCTCGGCCCCGCTGCGCCCCGCTTTCACGGCCCCTTCGACCACGGCTTGGCTGGCGGTCAGTCCCCGCACGCCGACGCGCTCGGCGTCCTGTGCGGCCGCGCCGGCCAGGTCGAGGCTGGAGGCGAGCCGGACCCAGACCCCATCGAGGGGGTGCCCTTGGAGCTCGTCCGTCAAGGGGCTCAGGCGTCTGTGGAGGTTCCTTCCGAGGTTCCTTCCGGGGTGCCTTCTGACGTGTCCCTTGACGTGTGTTCCGGGTCGCTTGCCGGGGAGCCGGCGGCGGTCTCGGCGGTCTCGTCGTTGGCGCCGCGGAGCGCCTCGATCATCCCTTCCGCGCCATCCCGGGTCGCCGCGGCGAGGGGGGTCCAGCCGCCCTCCATCTCCGCCAGTGGGTCGGCGCCCCCCGAGAGGAGCGCGCGGATGACCGCGGGGTGGTCGCCCCCTTGACGGGCGCGGCCATGGCCGGCGACGGCGCTGTGAAGCGGAGACAGCCGCGCGGTGTTCTCCGACCGCGCGCTCGCGTCCGCGCCCATCTCCAGCAGCAGCAGCACGCTGTCGGGGTCACCGCGGAAGGCCGCTCGGTGGAGCGGCAGGAACCCCTCGGGGCCCACGGTCTCGGCGGCCAGCGGATCGTCGGTGAGGGCGCGACGGACGGCACCCGGCCGCCCGGACGCGCACGCCTCGTGGATGTCGAGGTCCTCGCCGCCCGTGCGCGCGCGGGTCCCGGAGAAGAGCTCGGCGACCTCGTCATGCTCGCGTTCGACGGCCTCGAGCAGGAGAGAGCCCCCGCTCGCGGCGCGCGCGCGGCCCAGGGACGGGTCCACCTCGAGGAGCGTGCGCGCGACCTCGACGTCTCCCCGCCGAACGGCGCGGCGCAGCTCCTCGATGGGGGAAGGCGACGTCGCCAGCGAGGATTCCAGCGAGGATTCCTGCGGGGTCGTCGCCGGGGCTTCTGAGGGGAGGGACATGGTGCCCCAGTCTAATCACTCGAAGACCCGAAGCGGCAGGTGCAGGCCCTCGAAGCGGTCCGCGATGGATCCGAGCCGTGCTTTGGAGAGGGGCTCCAGGCGGTGGGCCTCCGGCTGCCTGGACGGCCGGGCCAGCCCATAGATGACGACCCCCGCTGGACGGGCCCCGGCGGCGCAGGCCCTCCTGATCATCCCGACTCGGCCGTCGATCTCGGCATCGCTCGGCTCCTCCCCGTCCATGGCGAGGGCCATGCACTGGATCCAGGTGCTGCACGCGGTGGTGGCGAGGACGAGGTTGGCCTCCACCCGGGCGTCGGGGATGGCGACCGCGTTGACCTGTTCACGGGCGGACGCGTCCCCGCCGTCGAGCTTGAACCAGAGCTCGCCGCTGGCCGCACCGAGGCGGCGCAGGCCCGCCTGCACCCCGGGAAGGTGGACCCGGCTGCCGTTGGTGATCGTCACCAGCTTGGAGGACTCATGGAGCCCGTGGCGCTCCCGCAGCCGCGCGCAGACCTCCACGGCAGCCGCGAACTGAGGAGAGAGCGTGGGCTCGCCGTCCCCGGCGATGGAGATGTCCTTGATGGAGGCGCGGGCGTCCTCGGGGCCCGTGTCCGCGCCCCACCG
>CBFHHK010000085.1:0-13689 GCA_965655435.1 Planctomycetota bacterium
GCCCCCCACCAACGGTGGAGGGCGGCTCCTTCGTTCTCTGATTCAGCAGGAGAACCGCGCCGCGAGGCGCGCCCCTGCCATGGGATCAGAGGTCCTGCGGGCGCAGGGTACGGCGGTTGTTCGCGTCGGCCCGCGCCTCGGCGCCGGCGATCATCTCGCGAACCTTCTCGTCCAGCGCGGCGTAGAAGTCACCGGAGACGTTGATCGACGCGCAGGCCTTGGTGCGGCTCTTGCTGATGATCATGTCGACGGCGCCCTTCTTCTTGCCGGCCTTCTTCTTGGTCTTGCGGGCGGGGGCCTTCTTGGCGGGGGCCTTCTTTGCGGCCGCCTTCTTGGTGGCGCGCTTGGCTTTTTTCTTTGCCATGACTCGATGCCCCGAAAGTGGGGCTGGGAGGGTCTGGGTTTGGATTCAGTGCGGTGAGAGAGAGGATTCCGTAACGCTTCGGGGAGAGTGACGGTCGCGCGGGGCGATGTCAACGGCCAGAATCACCCGAGATGGGCCTAAATAGAGCCGATCCAGGGAGCGGGCCTCCCCGCAGCCTGACCAAGCCGAGATGAAGGACACCGCTGAGGATCTTGAGACGAGGGCGCTACGACGCTCTCTCCGGGCGCGTCGACCGCTAGCGGTGGCGGCTCGGGCCGTCGTCAGCTTGGCGGGATGGGTGTGCTTCGTGGGGATCCTGATCGTGCTCCTGGCGGAGCATCACCCTGCCCTGGAGCGCTGGGTCGCCCAGGTGGTCCGGGACCGGGTCGCGGGCGCCCTGACGCGCTCCGTGCAGGTCGAAGACGTGGACGTCCAGTGGCTGAACCGCTCCGTGGCCTTCAAGGGCATCGCCCTCGGGCCCACCGGGCGCGAGCTACAGCTCGACGAGCTCACCTTTCGCATCGGTTGGGGTCCAGAGAGGGGCCTGCACCTGGACCGGGTGGTCCTCGAGGGCGGCGTCCTCGAGCTCTCGGAGGCGCTCGCGGTGGACATGGAGAAGGTGGGCGAGGGCGACCAGACCACCCTCGACGTCCTCGCCAACAGCCCGGAGGTTGTGGTCCGGGACCTCCGTATCCGGGTGGTCCCGCCCAAGAGCAGCACGATCGCGCTCGGGTCCGTCGACCTGTGCATGACCCGGCTGACCGATGAGCTGGCTTCGATCTACGGGCGCCTCGTCCCGGCGCTTGGGAGCACCCCTGGCAGCTCCGGGGTCGTGTGGCTGAACGGGACCCTCGACGCGAACAAGGTCGCGCGCGTGCGCGGCGTCGCGCGGAGCCTCCAGCTGGGCGGCGCGCTGCAGCAGCGCGCCCTCTCCAGCGGGATCCTCCCGACAGAGCTCCTCGCCCTTGACCCCAGGGCGAGGATCGACCTGGTGGCCCACGCCAGCTACGAGATTGGCCGCTCGCTCCTCCCCGACGTGAACGGGACCCTGCAGCTCACCCAGGGGTCACTCCAGCTGCCCTGGATCGAAGATCCGGCGAAGCAAACGGCGACAGACATCGCGCTGCTCGTGGACGGCCGCTTCAACCCGGAGGACCCCGACCACCCCTTTGACCCGGAGGCTTGGCGCGGCCGCGGCGTCCTCGAGGGGCGTATTGGTGGCGTCGAGGCGACCGCCGCATTCCGCCTCGGCAAGGACGCCCCTGGGGGCTCCTCCCTGGAGGTCTGGGCGGACGTCCCCGCCGCGCCTCTGGGCGAGGAGTTAATGGATCTGATCGGGAACGAGCAGAGCATCGCTGACGTCCATGAGATGCTCGCCAGCCAGGGGCAAGCTGACGTCAGCCTCGGCGTACGACTCCGGACCGACGGCGACCCCGACCGGGAGTGGGCGGACCGCCTCGAGAAGTTCGCCCTCGTCCGGCCGACGGGGAGCGCATCGCTCGCCTATCACGGGACCATCGACCCGCGGACGAGGCTGCAGGGGACGGGGTTCCCGGTTCCGGTGGAGGGCGTCATGGGTGACGTCACCTGGAGCGTGCGAACCGAGGGGCGATTCCGGGGGCAGCTCGCGTTCTACGACGTGACCTGCTTCCAGGCGGGCGGGCCGCTCGCGGTGCAGGGGTCCCTTCACTTCACGCCCCTCCCCGCCGGTGAGATCCCCGCGGAAGAGGACCGCCTCCCCTCGCCCTTCCACCTGATCGTCCAGTCCAACTCACTGCCGGTGGACGCGACGTTCAGGGCCTCCTTCGGCTCGCTCCGTGGTGTGGACGCCGCGCAGGAGATCGTGCCGACCTGGGGACCCGACGGCGGCGCGCTCGACTTCAAGCTCGAGCTCTGGAGGGGCCCGGACGATCTCCACATGATCACGGCGATCGACGCCAATCTCCGGAACGTCGGCTTCACCTGGGATGCCCTGCCGGTCCCCATCACGGATACGAACGGCGAGCTGAGGATCCGCACCCACACCGAGGGGGAGCGGTCCTCCCTCCAGCTCGACGCGACGGCCCGGTCCCCCATCGCCGCCAGTCCGATCCAGGTCGAAGGCCGGACGATGAGCGCGGGCCGCGACCGCGGCCTCGAGTGGTTCGAGGTCGCCCTCAGCGGCCTGAACCCCGGACATGAGGCCCTCCGTTCGAGCCTCAGGAGCAACGGCGCGGAGGCCCTGGAAGCCCTCGATGGCTCCGGCCTTGCGGGATCGGTCGACGTGAAGGCCACGGTCACCAGGGCGATTCCGCTGGCCGATGCACGGGTCGCCCGCGGGGTCAGCGTGGACGACCTGGCCTATCTCGGGGGTCCTGAGGCCTGGCTCGAGTTCAGGCCCACCGACCCGCGCAGCGGGGTCCAGTTCCGCCCCGCCGCGCCAGGAATCACGACCAGGGAGACCCACGGGAGCGTCCGCGCATGGTCCCTCCTGCCCTCCGAACCCGCCGCGGGCGCCGGAGGCGTCTCAGGCGGCGCTGGACCTCTTGAGCCGCTCACGTGGATCCAGGGACGCGTCCAGGGTCGGTGGGCCCAGGACGGCCCCCACGTCCCCGTGGTGGCCTCCCTGGAGACCGCCCCCGGCCGCGCGCCTGAGCTCCGAGCCTTCGGCGCCGGGCTCGACCTCGCCGACGACCAGCTGGTCTCCGCGCTGACCAGCATCGCGCTGCCCGATGAGGCCAAGGGCCCGTCCTTCACCGGGCAGCAGCTCGAGCTCCAGGGGCGCGCCGACTTCGAGACCCGCCTGCGGCTGCCCGAGGAGCCCGGCGCGCCGATCGAGGACCTCGAGGTCTCGGTGGAGACCCGGCTCGACCGGCTCGGGTTCGGGGAAGAGAAGCGGCTGAGCGAGGTCTCCGCCCACTTCCGCCTGGAGCCCGAGACAGGCCAGTGGATCGGAGAGGAGATCAACGGTCGACTCGCCGGGACCCCGGTGCAGCTGTCTGACTTCTCGTGGGCCCCGGGCGACGACCGCTCCACCTTCCGCACACGGATCTCCGCCCGCGACCTCCCCATCGATGAGGAGCACCTGCGCTTCTTCCTCGACCCGGGGACCCTCCGTACGGTGCTCGACGACCTCGAGGCCCGCGGCCGCTTCGCCCTCGAGGACACCACCCTCGAGATCACAAGTGAGCCGGACGGCTCGACCGAGGTCCTGCTGGAAGGAGACGTCGCCATCGAGGAGATGTTCCTCTTGCTGGGCGTCCCGATCGAGGTGGACAACATCGACAGGATGCGGCTCAAGCTCGCCCACGAAGGGAGCGGTCTCCGCACGCGCGCGACCATCGAGGGGCTCAACGGCGCGCTGGCCGACCGCCGTCTCCAGGAGGCGACCCTCCAGCTGAGCTACGTGGAACCGCGCCTGGTCATCGAGGCCTTCGAGGGCGACTTCGAGGGCGGGCAGCTCCTGGCGATCGGCAGCGATGAGGCCGCCGCAGCCCCCCTGCTGGTGATCGATCTCGCCCCGCCGTTCCCCTTCCACCTCGCAGCTGAGATGCGCGACGTCGACGTCGGTGAATTCCTTCGGGGGCTCTTCGATTCGGACTTCGCCAACCGCGGACGGATGGACATGACCCTCAGGCTTGAGGGAGACTTCGACCAGCTCACCGCGATGACCGGGGGCGGCGAGATCCAGCTCCGCGACTCCGCGCTCTGGGCGATCCCTGTCTTCCAGGCCCTCTCCGTCGGGCTCGGCATCGACACCACGGTCCTCTTCCGTGAGATGTACGCGCGCTACACCATCGCAGACGGCGTGCTCGAGATGGATCGCTTGCTCGTCAACAGCGACCTGCTCTCCCTCGTGGGCGCGGGCACCGTCAGCTTCGAGGGCAACGTCACCAGCGACCTCGACGTCCGGTACGCGCTCGTGGACCGCCTCGGTCCCTTCACCCAACTCCTGTACTGGATCCAGGAGAGCCTCCTGCGGGTCTCCATCCGGGGAACCGTGGAGCGACCGGCGGTCGTCCTCCGCGGCCTCGCCTCCAGGTTCTTCACGCCCGACGAGGACCGTGACCGCCTCCCGCTTCCCGGCTTCTCCCGACGCCCGAGGCGCTTCTGATGGCCAACCAGCAGCCCAGGCGCGTGGCCCTCGGCGTGGACCATGGCACACGGCGAACAGGCTTCGCAGCAGCGGACGCCTCCCGGATCCTCGTCACCCCGCTCGACCCCGTCCAGGGGGGCGACGCCGAGGCGCTGGACGCCATCGCCGCCCTGTGCGAGGAGCGCGACGTGGGAGTCCTCGTGGTGGGATATCCGCTCCACATGGACGGCGCTGCGGGCCCACGGGTCGCGGAGGTGGACGCGTTCATCGCCAGGGCGGAGGAGCGCTTCCCCGAGCTGGGAGTGGTCCGGCAGGATGAGCGCCTCACCACCCGGGAGGCCGAGGAGCGGCTCCGGGAGGCCGGATATCACGGCGCCCAGCGGAAGGCCCGCAAGGACTCCTGGAGCGCGATGATCCTCCTGGAAGACTGGATCGGCGCCGGCGAACCGCGGTAGCCGGGCTCGCGCCTCACCGGGGGAAGCGCGACCCCGTCAGCGGAGGTCAGCGGCCCCGGGAGGCGCGGCCCGCCCCCGCTCAGGATCCGGTCTGCGAGTCCACGAAGCGCACGATACGCTCGCGGATCTGGGCGCTCTTCGAGTCATGCAGCGGGTGGTGCCGCTGTCCCTCCACCACGAGGACCTCCACGGAGCCCCCCTCCTGGGCGCGGCTCCAGTCCGGGCTGCTGATCGGGTCGTCGCTGCCGTGCACGATGAGCACGGGGATGTCGAGCTCCGCGATCCGCGCGAGGTGCTCCGTGGCGCTCCGCGCCGCCTCGTCGATGGCGCGCTGGGTGATGACCCCGTGGGTGAGCTCGGACGCGGACCACGCCGTCGCCTGCGCGGCGGCAGAGGTCAGGTCGTCCGGCCCATACCCGGTCGACCCCTCGGACTCCGGCGTGACCTTCTTGAAGAACTTGGAGAGGCCCCTGGGCGGGTCGGGCGCCGTGAAGCGCGGCGCGTGCAGCGGCGCGATGAGCACCAGCGCGCTGACCACCCCCGGCGTCTCGAGCGCGTACATGGTCGCGTAGTTCGCGCCCAGCCCGACGCCGATGAGGACCTTGGGAACCTCGGGCATGCGGTAGGCGAGGTGATCCTGGATCTCCTGGATATCGCGGGCGACCTCGCGCAGTCCGTTGGAGTGGCCGCGAGGCCCCTCCGTTCGCCCATGGCCGCGGAGGTCCGGCAGCGCGACGGCCCAGCCCCGCTCGGCGAGATCAGAGGCGAGGGTCCGGTAGCGCTCCCCTGTATCGCCCGCATCGTGGAGCACCGTCACCGCGCCGGTCGGCTCTCCCCGCGCAGCCAGCTCGAGGACGGTGAGCAGGACCATGCCCTTCATGGAGTCATGGGAGAGCCCCGAGGCCACCTCCCCGGTTTCCGTGGAGTCCCGCAGCTCGAGGTTGGTCAGGAAGAAATCGTCTTCGATCGCCATGGATTCACTTCGTTGGTCGTTCCGGTCGCCCGCCGTGTCGCGGGCGCGATATCATGCCCGACGGCGCGAGAGGCTGGGGCAGTCGCTCCGACGGGACCCTCGGGTTCACGACGGGGAGGAAAGTCCGGGCTCCGCGAGCCATGGTGGTTGTTAACGGCAACCGACCGCAAGGCCAGGGAAAGTGCAACAGAGAGTAGACCGCCGAATGGACCGGGTTCGCCCGGTCGATGGTAAGGGTGAAACGGTGCGGTAAGAGCGCACCAGCGCCCCCGGAGACGGGGGCGGATCGGTAAACCCCACCTGGAGAAAGGCCAAATAGGGAAGGACCAGCGGCGCGGCTCGCGTCCATGTCCTTCCGGGTTGGCCGTTTGAGGCGGGCGGCGACGCTCGTCCCAGAGAAATGACTGTCGCCTGTCCCCCCGGGGACAGGTACAGAACCCGGCTTACAAGGCCTCTCGCGCCACCTATCACTTTCCAACGAGAGGACGTCCAAACCCATGGTGCACGGTCGCTGTACCACCGGTTGTGTAGGCGCCGCGTGCAGGCGGATTCGCGTAACGCACGCGATCAACGACGCTTAGTCGACGACACCCACGACATCTTGCGTGGGCAGGTGATTTCCACGCTCGATCTCGTGCTGCGCACCTTGACGGATTCCGGAGGTGCCTCCATTCTCGCACTTGTCGGCCAGGAACGCGCCGGTCGCGACCCCGGGGGCAGGTCCTGCTCGACCCACCGTCCCCATCGCGCCTCCACGCTCCAACCCGCGAGATGATCTGAGGTTCGCCTCCGCTCGCCCTCGCAGGCGCCACAGGCCGGCGCACCGCACTCGAACCCGCACCTCTCACCTGCCGCTCCCGCGCACATCGGGGGCGCCCGGCGTCAGGGCCCCTGGGCCCTCGTGCTCCGGACACCGCCCTGCCCCGCAATCCGGCTGGCGACGACCACATCGGACGCGCCTGCCACCCCGGAGCTCTTCGGCGCCGCCGTCGAGCCCCCACGGAGCCCCGCATCGGCCGTCCCTCTGGCCCCGACTACTGGGCCCCGACTACTGGGCCCCGACCACTGGCTCGGCGGACCGCCGCTCCTTGGACCCTGGCCCCTGCCCCTTGGCTCCCTGCTTTCCGGCCCCTGGCCCCGACCCAGGTGGACCCCTTCCCTCCCATGGAATTCGTCTTCGTCGTTCCCCGCACCGCGATCTTTCCGGAGTTCGCGCCTCACGGTCTCTCCGCCTTCGGCGATGAGTTCTCACGCGAGCGCTTTCAGCGCTGCGTCGAGGAGGACGGGTTCTTCGTCGAGCGGGAGTACGCCGAGCGCACGCCGACCCTGAAGCAGATCATCCCGTACACCCTGGTGACCCGCGGCGAGGAGATCATGCTGCTCCAGCGCACCAAGGGCGGCGGCGAGGCTCGCCTCCACAACAAGTTCACCATCGGGGTCGGCGGTCACGTCAACCCGGTGGATGCAATGCACGCGGAGGATGGGAGCGCGCACGCGCGGCTCCTCGATCCGCTCCCCGCGGCCACCCGCCGTGAGGTCATGGAAGAGGAGTTGATCGTGGAGGGCGAGACCCGCCTGACCTCGATTGGTCTCCTTAACGACGACAGCAACGCCGTCGGGGCGGTCCACGTCGGGCTCGTCCAGACCCTCGAGCTCCTCGGAGGCGACGCGCGCATCCGCGAAGTGGATCAGCTTCGCGGCAACTTCGTCCCCTGGCGGGAGCTGCCGCAGCAGCTCGCCGAGGGCGCCAACTTCGAGACGTGGTCCAGCCTCCTGGTCCCCCACCTCGATCACCTTCTCTCTCCCAGCACATCGGTCGCGGACGGGGTCCGCGAAGCGGCGGAGGGCATTGTGCCCCCCGCCATGTCCCGCGAAGAAGCGGCGTCCACCGCACAGCCCTGAGCTCGCTCAGGGTCGGACGTCCACCATTCGCATTCACCGCACCAAACCAACCACCATGGCATTCACCGCACCCGCACCCGCCTCGGTCCGCAAGGCCCGCCAGATGACCCAGGAGAAGATCTACGACGCTCTCCAGGGCGCCCGCACGGCCGACAAGGTCACCGTCTACTTCAAGAACGGGCGCGCCGCGACCGGCGCCCTGATCTTCAACCCCTTCAAGGGCAGCGGCCGCGTGATCGACGTGGACAAGGAGTCCTCCATCGACTTCGCCATCGAGGACGTCCGCGAGCTCAAGCTCAGCTGAGCGCGACCGGGCACCATGCTCTGGACCCCGCCTGGCCTCGGCCGGGCGGGGTCTTTTCGTCCACGCGGACTCACTCCCCCTCCCACCCTTGCGTAGGTTCTCGCCATGATCGCAGCCAGCGCCTGGCTCGCCGCCCTCGCGGCCGCCGCAGCCTCCCCGCCCGCCCCCGCCTCCGCCTTCGCTTCGGCCTCCGAGGAGGACCTCCTGCCGGTGGTCGAGGTCGGCAGCCCGGACGGGCGCTGGACCCTCCTGGCAGAACCCCGGGACGGCGACGTGCACGTGGTCGCCCTGACCGCCATCTCCCCCCTCATGCCCCGCGCCGAGGTGCGCCGCGGGCGCTCGACGCCCGTGACCCCCGGGCCGGCGCTCAGCGCCCAGGTCGAGGTCGCCGTGAACGCGGGTGACCGCCCGCTGGACTGCGCGCCACGGCTCACCAGCGTCATCCACGGGGTCGACGAGGAGCTGCTCCTCGTGGAGGGCGAGCCGAGGGTGTTCCGCGGCGCCGTCCCCCCGGCGGCGATGGACTCCGGGGGCGGCGCCGACGTCGCCCACGTGCTCAGGCGAGACGACGAGGTCGTCACGGGGGAGACCGTCGTGCTGCACCCCCCCGCGGTCCCCCACTCCCACGTCCTCCTCTTCGGCCTCCACCCGCGCGAGGGGCGGAGCTTCGCGTGGACGGTCCGGGTCGACGGCGAAGAGCACCGGCTGCAACCAGGGGCCACCCGCCCCCTCGCGCTCCCCGCCACCGGGGCGCCCATGGAGGTCGAGCTTGGGGACGCGCTCCTCGACGCCGTCCAGTTCGCCACCCTCGTCCCGGGCGAGGTCGTGGAGTCCCAGGCGTTCCTCCACCAGATCGCCCAGGCCGATGTACGGAGCGACCGGACCGATGGAGGAAGCCCGTTCGGCTGGGGCGACGCCACACAGCTCTCCGAGGATCGCCGCCTCGTCCCCGTAGGGCACCGGCGGACGTACCGCTTCGCCATCGAGCCGCCCGCGCGCCGACTGGAGGAGGGTGAGACCCTGGGCTTCGTCCTGCGCCCCGGGGTCCGCGGGCGCGCCGGGCAGCCTGCCGCCGCGGCGCTCACACAGGGATGGGTCCGGGACCACCACCCGCGCGAGCTGGTGCAACGCCCGGCGGTTGACCTCGCGACGTTCACCGCCGCCGACTCCCCCGAGACCCTCGTCGAGGTGACCCGGAGCGCGGGGCTCGCGACGTACATCCACGCGGAGGGGCCACGGGAGCAGCTCGACATCCGGCCGACCATGGGGCCGGGAGCGGCCTGGGGCGATGTGAACGAGGACGGGTCCCTGGACCTCGTACTCCTCCAGGGCGCGGGCCGCGCGGGCTGCGAGCCGCTCCCGGACCGGCTCTTCCTCGGACGCGGCGACGGGACCTTCGAGGACGGGACCACCCGCTCGGGCCTCGGCCGCGGGGACGCAGGCATGGGCGCCCTCCTGGTGGACCTGAACGGGGACGGGCACCTCGACCTCTACTGCGCGAACTACGGCCGCGATCGCCTGTTCCTCGGCGCAGGGGACGGGACGTTCGCCGAGGCCGAGGGCGTGCTCCCCGCGCTCTCCCTCTGGAGCGCCAGCGTGATCGCCGGCGACCCCGACGGGGACGGGGACCTGGACCTCTACGTCACGAGCTACCTGGACTACGACCTGGAGAAGATGCCCCCCGCCGATGAGCTGGGGCTCTACCAGCGCGAGGACCCGGTCGAGATGCTGCCCTTCGCCTTCCCCGGCCAGCGCAACGTCTTCCTCCGCAGCCGCCTCGCCGACACGGGCGCCTTCGGGTTCGAGGACGCCACCGAGGAGCTCGGCCTCACGGACGCCCAGGGCCGCGGGATGCAGGCGGTGTTCTGGGACTTCGACCTCGACGGGGACCAGGACCTGTACATCGCGAACGACGTCTCCTTCAACGTGCTCTTCCGCAACGAGGGGGACGGCACCTTCAAGGACGTCTCGTTCTCCACGGGCCTCGACGACCCGCGGGGCGGGATGGGCCTCGCCATTGGCGACGTGGACAACGACGGGGACTCCGACGTGTTCCTGACCAACTGGCAGCTGGAGACCAACGCCCTCTACACGAACTCCGCGGTCTCCGGCCTGTCCCGGAAGCGGCGCCGCTCGACCTTCCACGACACGACGGTGAAGAGCGGCTTCGGGCCGTCCGGCATTGGCAAGACGTCCTGGGGCGCGGAGTTCTTCGACCTCGAGCTCGACGGCGACCTCGACCTGTACGTGGCCAACGGATACACGAGCCCCGACTACGAGAGCACCGGGATCTGCGTCGGCCAGACGGACCAGCTCTTCGTGGGCGACGGGACCGGCAAGCTGAAGGAGGCCTGCACCCTGGGGCGCCGGGCGTTCAGCCTCTCGCGCGCCTCCCGTGGCGCGGTGGGCGCCGACCATGACCGAGACGGCGACGTCGATCTCCTCGTGACCGCCAACAACGGCGGGGTGACGCTGCTCCGGAACAACGCAGAGCGCGCCGGCCGCTGGCTCGGCGTCCGGCTCCGCCAGCCGGGCCTCAACCAACGCGGCATCGGCGCGAAGGTGGTCGTCGCCACCAGCGACGGCTTCCGCCGCGAGCAGGCCCTGCGCGCCGGCACCGGCTACCTCACGGGCAACGCCCCCGAGCTCCACTTCGGGCTCGGACCCGTGGACGAGTTCGTGGAGATCCAGGTCACCTGGCCCGACGGCGAGGTCACCCGGCACCAGGAGCAGGCGGACGCCTGGGTGGTCATCCAACGGGAGGGCTGATCCAGCCCCCCCGCCGGCCGCCGATCAGAGCGCCGCCTCGATCGCCGCCGTCAGGTCGGGCGCGGCGGGGTCCGTGGTGGGCTCGAAGCGACCGAGCAGCGCGCCGTCCTTCCCGATGAGGAACTTGCCGAAGTTCCACTGCACGTCCCCGGGCCCCTCGGGGCTGGTGGGCTGCTGGGTGAGCCAGGCGTACAGGTCGTGGCGCTCCGGCCCGTTCACGTCGATCTTCCCGAAGAGCGGGAAGGTGACGCCGTAGGTGGTGCTGCAGAAGGTCTTGATCTCCTCGGCGGACCCGGGCTCCTGCCCCTTGAACTGGTTGCAGGGGAACCCGACGACCACGAGGCCCCGATCCCGGTACTGCTCCGCGAGCTTCTCGAGCCCCGCGTATTGCGGCGTCAGGCCGCAGCGTGAGGCCACGTTGACGACCAGGACGACCTTGCCGCTGAAGGAGTCGAAGGAGCAGTCGGTGCCGTCGATGGTCGGCGCGCTGAAGTCGTGGAAGGTGGTCATTGGATCGAAGTCGACGTGCGGGGAGGGGCCGCTGCTGCGGCCGCGGAGGAGCTTGAAGGCGAGTTTTTGGAGGCGTCCCATGGGGCCAAGGGTGACGTCCGCGGGCCGGGGACACCAGCGCTCAGCGCGAGGCGAGCCAGAGGTCCCGAAAGCGCTTCGCGAAGCGAGCCGGGAAGTCCTCGACCTGATCGGCGCAGTGCGGGGTCACGAGGATTCGCGGATGACGCCACAGGGGATTCAATTCGGGCAGCGGCTCCTCCTCGAAGACGTCCAGCCACGCCCCGGCGACGTTGTCCTCCAACGCGCCGAGCAGCCCCGCCTCCGAGAGGACCGCGCCTCTCGAAGCATTCAGGACGAGCGCCCCCTCGGGGAGCAGCGCGAGCTCCTCCGCGCCGATCCGCCCCCTGGTCTCGGGGGTCAACGGCACGTGGATCGACAGCACGTCCGCACGGGGCAGGAGCTCGTGAAGCGCCTCTGGCCCGTGCATCTCATCCGCCCCGCCTCGCGCGACGCCCGAGCGCCTCACCCCCAGCACGCACATCCCCAGGGCCTGCGCCCGCCTCGCCACCTCCGCCCCGGTGCGACCGAACCCGAGCACGAGCATGGTGCGACCCGCGAGCGGCCGGAAGCGAGTCGGGGACCACCGCGCCCCCCGCTGCTCCTCCAGCTGGTGGTTCAGCCCCGTCCCCAGGGCGAGCAGCCCCGCGAGCACACGCTCGGCGAGGAAGGGCGCGAGCACCCCCTTGGAATCGGTGACCGTGACCCGCGCGGGGTCCCAGTCCGGCAGGTGGTCCCGCCCCGAGCCGCCCACGTGAAACCAGCGCACGCTCTCCCAACCCAGGGCCGCTCCGTGGCTCGGCCCGGCGAACGTCGCCGTCTTGATCGAGAGGATGACCTCGGGGTCGTGCTCCGCGAGGCGTCGGACCACCTCACCCGGTTCCCTGGCGGCTGCCCACTCGAGACCGGGGCAGCCACGCAGCACCTCGAACACCTCGTCCGGCTCGGAGTGGAGGAGGAGCGCTCGACGAGGACCGCCGCCCTTCAGCGAGGGGGCGAGGTCACGAACCTGGCCGCGCGCCGCCGTCATCGCGGCGGCCTCGGCGGCATCTCCGGCTCCAGCTCGACGTCGACACCGTCGGCGATCCGGTTGATGTAGTTGAAGTACGCCGTCACCTGGATCAGGTCGTGGATCGCCACGTCGCCGAACCCCGCGCGCCGCAGCTCGAGGACGTCCGCCTCGCCCATGGCGCCGGGGCTCAGCGTGAGCTTCTCCGCGTAGGCCGCGAGCGCGCGGTCGGCGGCCTCCAGCTCCCCATCGCGCCAGTCGCTCGCCACTGCAGCGACGAAGCGCTCCCGCTGGTCCTCGTCCCGCCCCTTCCACTCTTCCTGGACCTCGACACGGAGATCCGCCTCATGACTGAGGGTTCAGTAGTGGCAGTCGTTGGCGCGGCTCACGATGGTCGCCACCATCTCCCGCTGCCGCCGACTGAGCCCCTCCGGGGCGTACATGATCTTCTGGTAGAGGCCGAGCGAGGCGTCGAGGACGGCGGGGGCGAGGCTCTGAGCCCGGACGATGCCGAACACCCGCCCGGCGCGGGCGATGGCGGCCTCGTAGCTCTTCGCCAGGCGACCGGTCGCCTCGGCAATGGAGATGGTGCGGATCCAGGGCATCTTGATCTTGGCGTGGGCCCGAGGGCTGTCGCAGGGGCCTTCGGGGCCAGTCAGGCGGCGGGGCCTGTCAGGCGGCGGGTTTGGTCAGGCGGCGGGGTTCGTCAGGCGGCGGGGTTCGTCAGGAAGCGGGCGAGGCAAGCGCGGCGCTCCGTCGGGGCTCCGTCGGGGCTCCGCCCGCCCCACGCGCGACCCTCACAGCCTACGGTCGCCTCGGCGGACGAGGTTATCCACCCAGGCGCCCAGGATCATCGCCCGACGCTGCTTCACCAGTCTCAGTTCTTCGAAGGCGGCCGCGCGCTCATGATCGCCGAGCCGGACGAGGAACTGCGCATAGTCCCCGTACCACCGGCTGACCGTCTCCTCGGCGCTCTGGACCAGGCGGAGCGCCGGGCGCGCTCCGGTCAACCAAGTGCTGTGGACCAGGAGGCGAGCCAGGGCGCGGCGGCGCAGGCTGGTCCGGCGCGGACGCCCGCCCATCCCACGCATGAGCTCTTGGACGGTCGCCACCAGGTCCACGCCCTCCTGGTTCAGCTCCACCGCGAGGCCGGCGAGCTCGGGGTCGCGCGCGCGTCGCGCGATGTGGTCGTAGACCGCCCGGGCGCCGATCTCGCTCAGGAGCGTCCGACGGAGGTCCTTGAGCAGCGAGCGGTAGGCCCCCAGCTGCTC
>CBFHHK010000085.1:13787-15103 GCA_965655435.1 Planctomycetota bacterium
GAAACAGCTCCTTGCGCCGGGTGACCTCGAGGGTCCGCTGCAGCTGCCCGCCGTCCTCGAACTCGATGGTCACCGGGAGCGTGAACGTGTAGGCCGCTGCCCCGCCGGGGGCGACGCGCTGGAGCTGATCGACTCGCAGCAGCAGCCGGCCCCGCTCGGAGTCGATCCTCCACGAGGTCTCCACCAGGGGTCCAGCGGGCCCCCTTAACCAGCTCAGTATGAAGCCCTCGCCAGGACCGCCGAACGCCGCGGCCACATCCTCGATCCCCTGGGGCTCTCCCGTGACCCCCGCGTCCACCACAGCTCGCAGGGCGGCGGTGAAGTCGAGCGGCCCCAGCACCTCCCGGAGGCGCAGCCAGCGGGGCACCGCCCAGGCCGCGTCCGGGGAGGGTCGATACCACCCCTCGGCCTCGAGCTCGGAGGCGCCCTCGGCGTCCTGCTCCCGGAACAACTCGAAGAGGAGGTCCCCGAGGGTGGGGACCAGCGGGTGCGCCTCGCCCGCCCGCGGCGTCACGAGCAGACCGAACCAGGCCCTGGCGCAGGCGCCGGCGAGCGGCTCGCCAGCCAGGGGATCCCGGCGGAGCAGGAGCCGCTCTGCGAACGCGATGAAGGACGCCCGCGCTGCGGCTCCCACGCCCTCATCCGCGAGCAGCCCGAGGGCGATGTCCCGCGGATCAACGGCCGCGAGCGGGAAGGCTCGGGGAGCCTGCCAGGTGAAGACCCGGTCCCCCACCTCGACCTCGGCGACGATGCGAGCCCGGCTGGTCGGGTCCAGGACCGTGGGGAGCCACGCCTCGCCGTCGACGAGGACCAGATCGCGCGCCGAGAGCCGGCGTAGCTCGCCCGTGGAGCTCCCCGGATCTACGACGGCCACCGCGACGGAACCCGCCATGCCTTGAGCCTGGTCCACTCCCAGGGAGTAGCTGGCCTCCACCACCACGACCTCGCGGCCCCTGGCCGTGTCGAACGGGCGCTCGGCCTCTTCGCCGGAGGGCGAGGCGCACCCGACCAGGGTCAGGCCTGGGAGGGACAGGCTGCCAAGGAGCAGCGCGGTCGCTAGGATCCTCGCGAGCGAGGCTTGGTGTTGGCCTTGATTCTGCTCCATCGAACTGGCCCCGGGTGTACGCCGGGGGCCGCCAGATCGTAGCGTCGTAGGCCCCATGGACTTCCTCCTTGAATGCATCGGTTTCCCCCCAAACGTTGCCGAGGAGGAGATCGTCTCTATCGCGCGTGAGCGGGGTGAGCCGACACCGTGGCGGGGGCACGCCGAGGACCATCGAATGCTCCGCCTCGGGGGCGGGCTCCAGGTCCGCGCG
>CBFHHK010000085.1:15201-16776 GCA_965655435.1 Planctomycetota bacterium
CGGTGAGCCGACACCGTGGCGGGGGCACGCCGAGGACCATCGAATGCTCCGCCTCGGGGGCGGGCTCCAGGTCCGCGCGGACCGGGACCCCCAGCGCGGATACTGGACCCTGGCCCCGTTCTACGACGTCCCCCACCGCCTCCGGGTGGCGGTCGAGACGGTGGTTCGGCCCCCGGATTCTCCCCACGACGCGCTGTTGACCGGGTGGGCTGCTCCTCCTCCCCCCTGGTCCGACGAGCCAGGCCCCGGCGCGTATCGCCTCTCGGCCTGGATCTCGGATGCCAAGCGCCTCGGCCGGCGAGTGCAGGCGGGAAAGGTCGTGGCGGTCTCCGTGGCTGGCTTCGCGCTCTCCGTCGACCGAATCCTCCCCCCCGAGCCCGGCTCCGGGCCGTCGGATCTCGAGGACGCCTCGGACGCCAGCATCCACCCGATCGGGGGCGCGGAGTCCCCGGGGGGATGCTGCGACGTGTCCCTGCGCGTCCAGGTGGTCCGGCGGATCATGAACGAGGTGACCGGTGAGGCCGTGGAGATGGTGGTCTGCGCCGGACCAGAGCGGCCTCTGGTCCTCTTTCTATCCCGCTGGCAGCTGGAGCGTGATGGGCTGCCGGCTCCGCGGGCTGGCTGGCGGATCGAGGGGACCTTCCTGATCAGCGGGCGCCTATCCGGCGGCCTGCAGCCGGCTCGCCCCCGCCCCTGAGCGTCGAAGGCGCGACGAATAGTCCGGCTCTAACCCGCCCTTGTGGCAAACTCCCCTCCGCCCGGTCACCGCCCGCACGTTGCCCGAGGCCGTTCGTCCCGCATCCCCCCCAGGAAGTTCATGCGTCATCTTCTCCGCCTGACCGTCGTTGCCCTCGCTGCTGCAGGGCTGCTCTTCTCCCCTGCGACCGCTCAGGACGCCGCCCCCGGGGGCACGCTGCAGAGCGGGCCCACAATAGAAGCTCCGCCGGAGAACCTCCCGGCGGACGGGGCGCACGACTGGCAGGCGTCGATCGACCAGCGCATGAAGAAGGTGAACGGGGCCGTCGGGAGCGTCTTCTTCTTCCCGATTCCCGTACCTGGCACGGCGAACACGGACGCGGAGGGGAATCCCGTCAAGACCCCGATCCCCTTCATCGGAGGCGAGGTCACCACGCTGACCATTCCGTTCGCGGTGCTGTGGCTCGTCCTGGGGGCGATCTTCTTCACGATCCGCATGGGCTTCGTTCAGTTCAAGCTCGTCTGGCACGCCATCCAGGTCACCCGCGGGAAGTACGACGACCCGGACGACGAGGGTGAGGTCTCCCACTTCGAGGCCCTCACCGCCGCCCTCTCGGCGACGGTCGGACTCGGCAACATCGCCGGGGTGGCCATCGCCATCTCGATCGGCGGGCCCGGGGCGACCCTCTGGATGATCCTCGCGGGCGTACTGGGCATGGCCTCCAAGTTCACCGAGTGCTCCCTCGGCCAGATGTACCGTCACGAGCGCTCGGACGGCAGCGTCATGGGCGGCGCCATGTACTACCTCTCGGACGGGCTCCGCGACCGCGGCCCGGTCCTCGCCACCCTCGGCAAGGTCCTGGCGGTCACCTTCGCGAT
>CBFHHK010000086.1:0-12730 GCA_965655435.1 Planctomycetota bacterium
CCCAGCGGGGTCCGGCCCTCCTCGTGACTCGCTCGACTCGGCGAGCGAGATGCAGCGAGCGGAAGCTCCGACGGGGCGGAGCTTCAGCCCGGACGAAGGCTCACTTGAGGTCGAACCGGTCGAGGTTCATGACCTTGTCCCAGGCGGCGACGAAGTCGACGAGGAACTTCTCTCCACCGTCCCCGGTCCCGTACACCTCGGCCACCGCGCGGAGCTCCGAGTTGGACCCGAAGATCAGGTCCACGGAGGTGGCGAACCACTGGGGTGCCCCCGTCCGGCGGACCGAGCCCACGAATGAATCCGAGCCGTCCGCAGCCGCCTCCCACTTCGTGTCCATGTCGAGCAGGTTCACGAAGAAGGCGTTGTCGAGGTGCCCGGGGGTGTCCGTCAGCACGCCAGCCTTCGACCCCGCGGAGGTGACGCCGACCGCCCGGAGACCGCCCACGAGGACCGTCATCTCGGGCACGGTCAGGGTGAGCTGGTTGGCGCGGTCGACCAGGGCCTCGGACGGCTTGAGGTACGCCCGGTCGGAGAAGTAGTTCCGGAAGCCGTCAGCCTTGGGCTCCAGCACATCGAAGCTCGCGTTGTCCGTCATCTCATCCGAGGCGTCCATGCGCCCAGGGGTGAACGGCACCTCGATCGTCGCCCCGGCTGAGGCCGCGGCGGCCTCGATGCCGGCGCACCCGCCGAGCACGATCAGGTCGGCGAGGGAGACCTTCTTCTCGCCGCCGGCGGCGTTGACTCTGGCCTGAAGCTGCTCGTACACGGCCAGGACCTTGGCGAGCGTCTCGGGCTCGTTGGCCTCCCAGGTATTCTGGGGAGCGAGGCGAATGCGGGCGCCGTTGGCGCCACCACGCTTGTCGCTGTCTCGGTAGGTGGACGCCGACGCCCAGGCCACCGCGACGAGATCCCGCGGCGCGATCCCGGAGTCCAGGATCATGGCCTTGAGTCGCTGCTGCTCACCGGCGTCGATGAGCGGGTGGTCCACGGCCGGGATCGGGTCCTGCCACAGCTGGGCCGGGGGCACCTCATCACCGAGCAGGCGGCTGGTCGGCCCCATGTCACGGTGGGTCAGCTTGAACCAGGCGCCCGCGAAGGCCTTGTCGAACTCACCCGGGCTCTCGAGCCAGCGCTTGGTGATCTCCGCGTAGATGGGGTCCTCGCGGAGCGAGAGGTCCGTGGTCAGCATCATGACCTTGTTCCGCTTGCCGTCCACGTGCGCGTCCGGGACCACGTCACCGGCGCCGACAGGCGTCCACTGCTGCGCGCCAGCGGGGCTCTTCGTGAGCTCCCACTCGTAGTTCCAGAGGTTCTCGAGGTACTCGGAGGACCAGTCCGTGGGCGTGGAGGTCCAGGCGCCTTCCAGCCCGCTGGTGATCGTGTCCGCGCCGTTGCCCGTGCCGTAGCCGTTGTTCCAGCCGAAGCCCTGCTCGGCGATGGGCGCCGCCTCGGGGTCAGGGCCGACGTTGTCTCCAGCCGGCGCGGCCCCGTGGGCCTTGCCGAGGGTGTGGCCGCCCGCGATCAGCGCGGCGGTCTCCTCGTCGTTCATGGCCATGCGGCCGAAGGTGACGCGGATGTCGTGAGCCGCCGCGAGCGGGTCGGGGTTGCCGTCCGGGCCCTCGGGGTTCACGTAGATCAGGCCCATGTGCGCCGCGGCGAGGTCGCCCTCGAGCTCGCGGCCCTCTTCCCAGCGGTCGACACCGAGCCACTCATCCTCGGGGCCCCAGTTGATGTCCTGCTGGGACTCCCAGAGGTCCTCGCGGCCGCCGGCGAAGCCGAGGGTCTCGAAGCCCGAGTGCTCGAGCGCGACGTTGCCCGCGAAGATCATCAGGTCCGCCCAGGAGACGGAGCGTCCGTACTTCTGCTTGATGGGCCACAGCAGGCGGCGCGACTTGTCGAGGTTGGCGTTGTCGGGCCAGCTGTTGAGCGGCGCGAAGCGCAGCATGCCGTCGGCGGAGCCGCCGCGCCCGTCCGTGCTCCGATAGGTCCCCGCGCTGTGCCACGCCATGCGGATGAAGAGCCCGCCGTAGTTGTCCCAGTCCGCCGGCCACCAGGCCTGCGAGGTGGTCATGACCTCCTTCACGTCCGCGCGGAGCTCGTCGAGGTTGACCTTGGCGAACTCGGTCGCGTAGTCGAAGTCCCCGCCCATGGGATCGCTCTTGGCCGAGTTCTGGCGCAGGATCGAGAGGTCGAGGCGGTTCGGCCACCAGTCCGCGTTGCGCTGGTAGCGCCCCGAGTCATCCGATACGACGGCGACCCCGACCAGCTCGGCCCTCGCGCTGCCTCCCATCACCGGGCACTCCTCGATACTGGACCCTTCGGCGCCCGCGAGCGAGGCCGTCGCCGACGCCTCGGAGGCGGACCCGGCGGTGGAAGAGCAGGACACGGCCCCTAGAGCGAGGGCGCTCACGAAGAGGGGAAATGAGTGGCGGTTGAAGTTCATGGTGGATGATCGGGTCGTGGAAGGCGGGCTGCCAGGAACGTTGCGGCGCCCCGGGGTGCGCAGCCCGTGTGGTGGACCACGATCATCGGACGGACCTCTGGGATTCGGTAACCAGAAGTCCCGATGGCTCCGATCGGCCTGGGTAATGGGCGACCCCTGAGCCCCGGATACGCCCCCCACGGTCTCCCGAGCCGGCCCACCCGAGCTGGCTGGGCCAGCGAGCCCGTCGGGCTGCTCCGCGAGATTGGCCGGAGAGGGAGATACAGAGAGGAGATACCGCGGAGGTCCCCGCAGAGGAGAAGCTCAGCGGAGAGCCTCAGCCGGGAGGCTCAGCGGGGAGCTGCCCACAGCCGTCCCCGCCGCGAGGCCAGCGCCGACGCGGAGCCCGAGGGACGATCCGGGCCTCAGCGAACGCTGCTGCGCCGGTTGCGGACGTAGTCCACGAAGAGGGTCGCCCCGAGGCGGTCGCCCCCCGCGAAGTACGCCCGGCCCCGGTTCGCCTCCGTGAACTCCTCGATGAAGTTCACCAGGACGGGGTCGTCCGTGAGCATGAAGGTGGTGATCGGAATGCCGTGCCGACGGCATATGGTCGCCTCGTCCATGGTCTTGGCGACCACGCGGCGGTCGAGCCCAAATGGGTTCTTGTAGATCTCACCATCGGGCTCCGTGAGCGCGCTCGGCTTGCCGTCCGTGATCATGAAGATCTGCTTGTTGGCCCGCCGCTCACGCCGCAGGAGGTCCCGGCCCAGCTGAAGCGCCGCCCTCGTGTTCGTATGGAATGGCCCCACCGAGATCGTGGAGATGTCGTCGAGGGACACCTCCTCGGCCTCGTCCCCGAAGGTCACGACCCGCAGGGAGTCCTTCGGGTAGCGGGTCCTGATGAGTTCCGTCAGGGCCAGCGCGACGCGCTTGGCCGGCGTGATCCGGTCCTCGCCGTAGAGGATCATGGAGTGGCTCAGGTCCAGGAGCAGCACCGTCGCGCAGCTGGAGAGGTGCTCCGTCTCGTGCACCTCGAGGTCATCCTCGCCGAGGGTCAACCCGTCGAGGTCCACGCCGCGCCGCAGCGCGTTGCGCACCGAGCTCGTGGCGTCGATGAGCGACGCGGGATCCCCGAAGGTCCACGCACGGGTCTCCGGGAGCCGCTCCTGCCCGGTTCCCTGGGCCTGGGTTCGGTGCTCACCAGCTGCGTCCTTGGTGAGACCGCTGAAGATCCGCTCGAGAGACTCCTGCCGCAGCGCCCTATCCCCGCCAGGGGCCATCCGAAGCCCCTCCACCGTCGCCTCCACCCAGCGTTGCTTCTCCAGGTGACGACGGAAGTCATCCATGGTGAAGCCGTCGGGGAGGAGGGGATAGCGGGCCGCGATGGTCTCCATCCACTCGAGCGCCTGCTCGGGGTCCCCGTCCGCCTGCAGGAGCAGGTCGTTGTAGAGCGCCTCGAGGCGCTTCAGGAGATCCCTGAGCGAGCCTTCGGACGGGTCAAATTCCCGGTAGCTGAACTTCATCGAGCCGTTGAAGTCGCCTCAGGCGCCCAGGCTGCGAGCCATCTGCGCGAGCATGTCCCCGTACTGCCTGCGATTCGGACCATCGTCGTCCCGCGAGAGCAGGGAGCCCTGGTGCAACCCTTCGAGGACCAGCTCCATCAGCGAGGCGAGCTCCCCGTCATTCGCCGGGCTCGCCGTCCGCTCGACCAGCTCGCGGAGGCCCGCGACCTCCCCGAGGCGGACGAGGTGGGCCTCGTCCCCTGCGGAGTCGTCGAGGTCGAGGGTCCCTCCGGCGCGGAACCAGCCGAGGATCGCGTCGTACACCGGGGCGCTGGTCCCGGCGTCCCCCTCGTCCTCCGCGTAGCCATCGGGGAAGACCCGGGTGAAGGCCTCACCGAGCGCCTTGCCCACGAGGGCCGCCGCGACGGCGCCGATGCCCTCTCGCTCCCCGTCGTAGACCAGCTCCACTTTTCCGGTCACCGCTGAGATGGCCGTGAAGAGGTCGGCCGGCCGCGCCGTGGCCGTGGCCTCGCCGGCGCGCAGCGCCCGCCGCTCCGCGTTGGAGATCACGTTCTCCAGCATGGCGATGGAGAGCCGCGCGCTCACGCCGCTGGCCTGGTCCACGAACTCCGAGGCTCGCGCCTCGAAGGCCACGAGCTCGATGGCCTCCCGCAGCGCCGCGGGGACGTGCACCTCGACCTCCTCGTCGCCACGATCGCGCCAGGCCTCCTGGTCCGTGATGGCCATCGCCTGCTCGAGCTCCTTGGGGTAGTGCGTGAGGATCTGGGAGGCGATGCGGTCGCGCAGGGGCGTGATGATGCTGCCGCGATTGGTGTAGTCCTCCGGGTTCGCGGTGAACACCAGCCCGACGTCGAGGGGCATCCGGATGGGAAAGCCGCGCACCTGGATGTCCCCTTCCTCGAGGATGTTCAGCAGCCCGACCTGGATCCGCGCCTGGAGGTCGGGGAGCTCGTTCACGCAGAAGATGCCGCGGTTCGCCCGCGGCAGGATGCCGAAGTGGATCACCTCGGGGTCCGCGAAGGTGAGCTTGCGCGTCGCCGCCTTGATCGGGTCCACGTCCCCGATGAGGTCTGCCACGGTCACGTCCGGGGTCGCCAGCTTCTCCTGGTAGCGCTCCGAGCGGTGCATCCACCGAATCGGAAGGTCATCACCGAGCTCCTCGGCCCTCCGCATGGACGGCACCGTCACCGGCGCGAGGGGGTCTTCGTTGAGCTCCGAGCCCTCGATGGCAGGGATCCACTCGTCCAGCAGGTCCGCCAGCGCCCTGGCGATCCTCGTCTTCGCCTGCCCCCGCAGCCCGAGCAGGATGAAGCTGTGCCCGGAGAGCACGGCGTTCTGGATCTGCGGGATCACCGAGTCCTCGTACCCGACGATGCCGGGGAAGACCTCCTCGTTCGAACGGAGCCGTTGGATCAGGTTGGCGCGGAGCTCATCGCGGACCGAACGGGAGGCCCAGCCGCTGGCCTTGAGCTCTCCGAGTGTCTTGGGGCGTTGCATGGGCTGAAGATAGGTCGACGCGGACCGAAAGAGCACCTGGGACCTGGCAGGAGAATGGGTGATAATCTCCGGCCATGTCCCCGACCCTGGATCTCCATCGACGACCGCTCCGCAACCTGCGGCTCTCGGTCACGGATCGCTGCAATCTGCGATGCGGGTACTGCATGCCCGAGGAGCGCTACACCTGGCTGGAGCGTGCCGAGCTCCTGACCTTCGAGGAGTCCACGGCGCTCGTCGCCGAGCTGATCCCCCACGGCGTCGAGAAGGTCCGGCTCACCGGCGGCGAGCCTCTCCTCCGGCGCGACATCGATCAGCTCGTCCGCAGCCTCCGCGCCCAGGAGGGACTGAAGGACCTCGCGCTCACCACCAACGGGCTCCGGCTCCCCGAGCTGGCCCCGGCCCTGCGTGACGCGGGGCTCGACCGCCTGACCGTCAGCCTGGACACCCTGCGGCCCGAACGGTTCCTGGAGCTCACCCGACGCGACGAGCTCGACGGGGCCTTGCGAGGCCTCGACGCAGCCGCGTCCGCGGGCTTCACAGGGACCAAGCTGAACGTCGTGGTCATGCGCGGCGCCAACGACGACGAGCTCGTGGACATGCTCGACTTCGCGCGCGAGCGAGCGCTCGAGGTGCGCTTCATCGAGTACATGGACGTGGGGGGAGCCACCCGCTGGGACATGAGCCGGGTCGTCCCCGCCGCCGAGATCATCGAGCGCGTCGGCGCCGCCCGCGGCGGCGTGACCGCGGCCGACCTCGAACGCACGGCAGCCCCGGCCGACCGATACCTGACGGGAGACGGCCAGCGATTCGGCGTCATCGCCTCCACGACTCGCCCCTTCTGCGGAAGCTGCGACCGGGCACGGCTCACCGCAGACGGCCAGTTCATCACCTGCCTCTATGCCCGGTCGGGGACCGCGCTCGCGCCGCTCCTTCGGTCGAGCGGAGCCGCGGCGGCCGCCGAGCGGATCGTTGAACTCTGGACCGGGCGAACGGACCGGGGCGCCGAGGAGCGCGCCAACCTTGACTCGCGTGAGGCCTTGGCCGGGCCAGGCGAGCTCCAGCGAGAGCCGCACCTGGAGATGCACACCCGAGGAGGGTGAGCGGAGCAGCGCGCGCCGCCCGCTCTCGCTCTCGCTGTTCCACGGGGAGATGTTGCCGGAGCGGGGCCGACTGCCGGCTCGATGCCGGCTACGGGGTCAATGCGCGCTGCCGGTTCAAAGCGGGCTGCCGGGGGCGTTCGCGCGGACGCCGTTCCGTCGGACCGACACCGGGGTCCCGTGGGCTCGAATCTCCGGCCCCAGAACCGGGATGGAGCCCCCCCGCCTGGGGAGCTCCCTGCCTTGCCATGACGAGCCCGAAGGCCGTTGGTGCGCCCGGCTAGTCGATCCGGACGCCAGCGCGATAGGTGCCCGTGCGGAGCGTGGGTCGACCGACGTCGTCGAAGAACTCCCAGAGCCCCTCACGGAGCCCCGCCTCATACAGGCCTCGCTCCTTGATGGACCCGTTGGAGTAGCGTCGAACCCAGCGGCCCTGCTGGACCGAGGCCTCAAACTGTCCCTCCTCGAGCAGCGCCCCCTCCCTGCTGAAGCGCTGCCACGAGCCCTCCTGGGCACCGTCCACGTATTCCGCGAGCTGGAACACACGGCCGTTCCGGGCGTACTGAAGCCACGCTCCGTCGCGCTTGCCGGCGCGGTAGGAGCCTCGCTCCCGAAGGATCCCCCGGCGGTCGAAGAAGCTCCACTCGCCCTCTCGAACCCCGAGGTGATAGGGCCCCTCCGCCCGGGTCCCGTCGAGTTCCACCGACGTCAGCGCAGGGTCGGTCAACTTGCCACCGCGGGCCGGCCCGTCCCCGGCGGGGTCCGGCTCCAGGGACTCCTCCCCTGACGCCCGGGGAAGCGGCTCCATGGCCCCGCGGCCGCCTGACGCGGCCACCGAGCGCAGGCCATCGGGGAGCGCGCCGACCGGCGCCAGACGCTGGTCCGCGGACGCGCCCCGCCGGTCGATCTGCCGGATCTCGCCCGGGGCCGAGGCCATGACGTCTCCAGCCTCTCCTCCCGGAGTCCGGCCGGCGGCTGCTGGGCCACTGCGGCCGAGCAGTAACGCGACGCCCGAGAGGGTGACGACCGTCAACAGCGGCAACCCCTTGAGCTGGGTGCCGCTGCGGGGCCGCTGTTGCGAGGAGGAGTGGAGGCTGGACATGGGAAAGGAAGCCAACGAGCGGTGGGGCTCAGCGCGAGCGCGCCCCCTCGACAATCTGTTTCCGGCGCCTGACCCGCTCCTCGACGATCAGCTGCCTGACAAGGGACCGTGTCGCGGCGGGTGGGAGGTCGCGACCTCGGATCCTCCCGCGGGCGTCGACCACGAAGAGGCTGCCTGGCGGAGGCGTCACCCAACGATTCGAGAGGCTGAGACCTGCACCGTGTTCCCCCGTGGCTCCAAAAGCTCCCGGGGCGCCCCACTCATGCCCGTCGAGCGCCTCTGCGAGGGCGTCGCTGATGGGCCCATCGAAGAGTTGGACACCGCTGAACGCGGCCGCCTCAAGTTGCCGGAGGTAGGACCCTCGATCTTTCGATCGGCTCACCCCCAGGAGATCAAAGGGAGCGTCCCAAAACTCCCGTACCCACGTGCCGTCTGCACGATGCGCGGCGAGGGAGGCGGCGCTCGAGTGGTCCCAGAACCTCAGCACGAGGACCTCTCCTTCGAGCTGTGCCGAGCGAAGCTCGTTCCCCGCGGAGTCCCGCGCCACGAACCGGGGCATCGGCGCGCCGAGCCGCAGTCGCTCGAGGCGCAGCCGTGAGCGACGCAAGAACACGGGCGCCTCTCCCGTCCCGGGGTCGGTCACCTTCAGCACGAGGTCCTCATAGAGGGCGGACGCTCGAAGGGCGGCCGGCCTCTTGTCACCGTCAGCGACGCTCGCGATCAACGGTTCGAGGATCAAGACCTGCGCGCCCAGGAGCTCCGAGCGGGCCCCCAGGAACACTTCAAGGGACAGCACTTCCTGGCAGGCCCGTACGAGGCTGAGCCGCTGCGAAGGCGTCGCCCCGATCGCGAGCTCTGTGAAGACGCGCGCTACTTCAGCTGCACCCACACGCTGGGCGCCACTCATGCCACCAGCGAGGCCGCTCGTGGATGACGCCACGAGGCTGACTGGAAGCCCGTCGACCAGCGCCTGGACCCGCGACCAGGGCGCCTCGGCGCTCGACTGCTGGCGAACGACGCTCAGCCGTTCCAACTCCGCGAGGATCGCGGTCGCTGCGGAGCGATCGGCAGCGCAGGCGGACCGTGGCGCGGCCTCGGCGAAACTGGCGATCGGTGCGCTGGCGTTGGCAGCGCCAGCCGAGGGGGCCGTCGCCCCCTGGGGGACAGCGAGGAAAAGTACTGAGAGGATTCCGATCATGGGTGGCTCGGCGTTCGGGCGCTCCAGGACAACGGGCAGCGGGCTGGCTGCTCCTGACGGACAACCCTCTCGCCCCATCGAGGTTGCCATCTGCCCTCTCTTTTTAGGGGACGAATAGCCCAATCCCCCAAGGCCATGCCACAGGGGGCAGCCCACCGATTCAGCCCTGGCTAATGCCAGACGCCCCCCCCGGTCCAGGCGGACCAGGAGGGGCGTCTGAAGTCTCCCTGGGGCCTCAGGCGTAGCCCGAGACGACCCAGGTCAACGGATCACTGCCAGGTGACGGTGATGCCGTCAGAGAAGTTCGAGACCGCGGTGCCGGCGACGGAGTCGCGGTGCCAGGCCTGGAAGTTGGCGCTGTCACCAGCCATCGCAGCGACGCTGCCCGTCGGGGCCGGAAGGGCGCCGAGGTCCCACTCGCTGGCGGCGGTGCTGAGCGAGATGTCGCTACCCGCGCCGGAGTTCTTGATCTGGCCGGCGCCAACGAAGCGCCCGATGGCGCCGCCGACGCAGAGGTTGCCCTGGCTACCGCCGGGGTTGGCGGCGAAGCCCTGGGTCCCGGAGTAGAGGAAGAAGCCGAACGTGCCGGTCGGAAGGTTTCCGGCCACCAGGGTCAGGTCGTTCGCGGCGACGGAAGCGCTACCGAGCAGCGACATGGACGTGTTCACGCCGGTCGAGTTCGGGTTCGAGTTGCAGTAGATCGTGCCGATCGTCGGGGATCCGCAGGAGCCCGGCTCAGCAAGCATCTCCATGTAGAAGGACGCGTAGGGGTTCGACGGGCCGCCGCAACCGTTGTTGTTGCTGTAGCCGCCGAAGAAGTAGCAGTTGCTGCTAGCCCCGGTCGGGTCCTCGAGCCACCAGAAGTCCTGGGTCAGGTAACCCGAACCAAGGTTGTTGCACGCGCTCACGGCACCGTAGTAGGTGTTGGAGCCGTCCAGCGGGAGGCCGCCGAGGACGTAGGTCGGGTCGGTCGCAACCGGGTCACCCACGAGCAGCGGGCCGGCCGTACCAGCGCCGGTACCGGCGTAGGTGAAGCTCCAGCCGAAGCTGTCGAAGTCGGGGTCATCGTCCCAGCCCGGGGCGAGCGAGCCGCCGTCGGCCTCGAGGCAGAACTCGCTGCCGGTGAGGTCAAGGTCAACAATCCAGCAGCCGCCAGCAGCGGGGAAGCCGGTGACCGTCGTCGAGCCGTCGGGGCTGGTCGCGAGCGTGCACGGGTCGTACGAGGCGTAGAAGTTCAGCGTCCAGCCGCTGAGCCCAGCCGCGCTGTTGTCGCAGTAGGCGTACGAAAGGCCGTTGATGTTGTACTCGTCACGGTTCGGGCCCGCGCCGGTGAAGATGTTGCCGTTCGTGGTGCCCGGAAGGCCACCCTCGTCAAAGTTCTCGGCACCGGAGCCGAAGCCGGCGTTGCCGCCAGCGGTCGTGAAGTAGCCGGACTCCGCGGTGTTGCTGTAGACGATGTCTGAGGCGCCGAAGTTCGAAACGGCGCTGCCGCCCGTACGGGTCCAGGTGCCGGTGGCGACGTGGTAGATACCGGCGTGCTTGACAGCGCCCGGGACCTTGTGAACGGCGTTGAGTTGCTGCGGGGTTTGGGCAGCGGCGCTGGCCATGAGCGCGAACGAGCTGGCAGCGATGAGGGAAGAGCGAATCATCAGGATGAGTCTCCAGAAGGAAGAGTGAGAAGAAGTGGGACTGTGCAGAAAGACGAGTCCCACCCAGGTGACGCTGCGAAAAGAGCCGGCACGGTGACCGGCAGGCAGCGGCGCTCCATCGGGAAGGAGTAGTCGATGGAAGGGAAGACGGATCCGCTCAGCGAGAGGTTCCGACGTCCTGCCCAATTGACGCTACCCCGTAGATCCCATCCATGCGAGGGTCTTCTTCAAGCGAGACCGCCGGGGCTGTGCCATCCGGAGACACCGATCCCAAAGTTGCCCCGCAGACTTGCATTGGTCGATCGCCAGTGAACACCCGCATCGTCGAGAGCACCGCGCGGCGGTCAGCCCTGACGCCTGGGCCACGGGATGAACGCGCTCGTGCTCCGGACGTACTCCGCGTAGTCGGGCCGCCGCTCAGAGATGGTTTGCTCGGTGAGGGTGACCCCGGAGACCTTCAGGAGCATGAACACGATGAGGCCGAACCCGAAGAGACCCCACCACGCGCCAGAGGATACCGAGACAAGGGTTATCCCTGACCAGAACACCGCTTCCCCAAAGTAGTTCGGGTGGCGGGAGGTCCTCCAGAGCCCGGATTGCATGACCTTGCCCTTGTTGGAGGGGTCGTACTTGAAGCGCGCGAGTTGTCCATCCGCGACCGCCTCGTAGCCAAACCCGACGACCGCGATGAGCAGTCCCAGCACGCAGAGCGGTGAGAGCGAGACGCCGCCCGACATTCCCGCCAGCAGCGGCAGCGCCACGATCCAGGCGAGCACTGCTTGCAGCTGGAAGACCACGAAGAAGCTCTGCCACCACCAAGCCCGGCCCCGCGCCGCGCGCATCGCCTGATACCGACGATCCGGTCCTTCGATGCGGTGACGGGCCCTGAGATGCATCGCGAGCCGCAGTGCCCACGCCGAGGCGACGAGCGCAACCAGGAGCCGCCCCCCTCGCAGCGGGGCGCCCGCGGCGAGGGCGTGGATCGCGGCGACGAGGACGATCGCAACGCCCCAGAAGGGGTCAATGATGCTCGCGTCCTCGTCCCGCAGGTGGGCTGCCCAAACGCAGGCCATGAGGAGGCTCACGCCAAAGAGTGCGAACAGAGCGGGCTGGAGAATGAACATCGCGAGGGGGGGTGCAAAGCGGCGGGACGAGGAGGTCGACGGAAGGACCCTCTGGTGATTCGCAGCAACACGCTATCCTGACACACATGGCTCGAGGATTTCTCTCTGTTGGCGCTGGGTCGCCGGCGGCTGCACTCACCATCGCCCTCGCCGCGGCCGCCCTGACCGGCGCGGCGACCGGGAAGACCCAGCCGATGGGAGCCCAGCCGGTGGGAGCCCAGCCGGTGGGAGCCCAGCCGGCGGGAGCCCCCCTTGCGGGGCCCGACGACTCGGCGGAGTCCGACAAGGACGCGACCCAGGCGCAGATCGAGGACGCCATCAATCGGGGCGCGGACTACCTCATCAAGCGCCAGCAACTGGACGGGTCCTGGCGCCCGGACGAGCACAAGTACGTCTCCGGCCAAACGGGCCTCGCGATGTACACCCTCATCAAGTCCGGCGTCTCGCCGCGCCACCCATCGATCCTGCGTGGCCTCGCGTACCTGCGCGCTAACCCGCCTCGTCAGACCTATGGCATCGCATGCTGCCTCATGGCTGTGCACGCCGCCGACCCGGTCCAGCACATCGACGAGATCGAGACCTGGACGGAGATCCTGCTCGAGTGTCAGGGCCAGGGCTTCAGCTATCCGGGTGGTCACGAGGACCTGTCGCTCACCCAGTACGGCTGCCTCGGCATGCGCGTCGCCGAGGCCAGCGGGCTCGAGATCCCCTCGAAGATCTGGGAGCAGTGCATCGACTACGCGCTGAACATCCAGCGAGACGACGGGTCATTCTCGTACAAACAGGGGACCGCGGTCACCGGCTCCATGACGGCGGCAGGAGTCGCCATCCTCGAGCTCGGGCGGCAGGCGCTGTCCGCCCGCAAGGACCTCAGCAAGCGAGACGCTCGGGTCATCGACGCCGCGATCGAGGGCGGAGTGGGTTGGCTTGGTGACCACATGAGCATCGAGGCCGGCACGCCCTCCCGCTGGCACCTCTACTACCTGTACGGGCTCGAACGCGTGGGCGGGCTGACCGCGCGCAAGACCTTCGGCACCCACGACTGGTACCGGGATGCTGCGAACTACCTGGTCGGGAGGCAGCACGCCTCGGGCCGCTGGGGAACAGGCAACGACAAC
>CBFHHK010000086.1:12829-16719 GCA_965655435.1 Planctomycetota bacterium
AACAACGAGCCGCATCCGGGGACCTGCTTCGGCGTGCTGGTCCTGAAGCGCGCCACCTCTCCAACCTCGGGCCTCAAGCCGCGGGGGGCGAAGAGCTACGGGGACGACGACCCGGAGCTGCCCCTGTCCGTGAGGATCACCGGCGACACCCCGTTGACCGCGTGGGTCTCCTCGTGGGGTGACCGGACCCGGCAGCAGCACGAGTGGGACAAGGAGAGAGGCAAGGGACCGAGGGTCTGGCGCGTCGACTACGTGAACGCGGACACCGGCGAGGTCCTCGGGTCGGTCGAGGGCGACCCTCAGAAACCCTCCAGGGGCGAGCGCTTCGCCGCGCAGTTCAGCATGGAAGAGCCGGGCAAGCACAGGGTCCTGGCGAAGGCCTATGTGCGCCCCATGGGCGACGACGAGGGCGAACACGTGGAGCTCGTCTCCCCCACCTTCGAGGTCCTCGTGGACGGAGTGATGACCGTCCCGATGCGGGAGGCGACGCGGGACTTCGGCCGCGACGAACTCAACAAGACACTCAGCACCTGCCGGGCGTCCAGCATCGCAAACAACCGGCACCCCGCTCGCTACGTCCGCGACGGCTCCCACGGCTACGGCTGGCTCTCACTGCCCACCGACGAGCAGCCCTGGATCTCCATCGAGCCCGACCGTCCCCAGCGCGCAGACCATGTCGTGCTCTCCCCGTACTACGAGGCGCCCGACCAACGGAACGCCTGGGGCCGCCCGAAGCGCGTCCTGATCGAGATCAACGGGACTGAGGCTGGGGAGTTCGAGCTCGACCCCGAGCACTTCGGGAAGGCCTACCTCCCGCTGACCAAGACCAAGGTGATCCGCGAGCTGAAGGTGACCGTCCTTGAGGTCGCCGTCGGGACGAGCAGCGGGCACAAGAACGCCACGGGCTTCGCCGAGATCGAGCTTCAACGTCGCCCGGATCTCGTGAAGCAGCGCAAGGCGGCGGGGAAGGCCCGTCGCAAGGCAGAGGCCGAGGCGGCCGCCGCGGCCAGAGCCAACCGCAAGCCGCGCTAGAGGCCCGCTCGCCCCGCTAGCCGGCGAGTTCGAGGAGCACCTGCAGCCGCAGGAAGTCAACGTCCTTGACGCGCACCGAGATCTGGTAGCCCTCCGTGAAGGAGAGCACCCGCTTGCCCACAGAGACCTTGAGGGTCGCGCCGTCGACCTTGGGCCGATCGCCCATGGAGCGTGCGGGGATGAACCCCGAGACGTTGAGCTCGCCGATGTGGACCTCGAGCCCGCCCCGGGAGACGCGCTGGACCTTCGCGTCGAAGGTCTGCTCGATCCGTGGCTCCATGAACTGGCAGACCTTGAGGTCCTTGACCGCGATCTCCGCCATCCCCGCCGCCTCGGACTGCACGCTGCAGTGGGACGCGGTGTCATTCAGCTCATCGATGAGCGCCAGGGAGCTGAGCTCCTCGGCCGCCTCGTCGTGGCGCGTCTCCACCGAGTGAAGCCACCGGTGCACGATCAGGTCTGGGTAGCGCCGGATCGGGGACGTGAAGTGCAGGTAGGCCTTGCGTGCAAGACCGAAGTGCGTCGCGACGTCCTCGTGGTCCTTGACCTCATACACCGCCCGCTCCACGAGCCCCATGATCCGCTGCACGAGGGCCTCGGCGTTCGGCTTCCGCCGGGCGAGGCGGATCATGCGCCCGATGTCCCGGCCCGTCAGGCGGTCCTTGTCAGGGACGCGGATCCCAAACTTGGCCAGCATCGCAGAGACTCGCTCGATCTCTTCTGGGTCCTTCTCCGGGTGGACCCGGTAGATCGTCGGGAGCCCCTTCGTGCGGAACAGGTCTCCGACGGCCTGGTTAGCCGCCAGCGCGGTCTCCTCGATGAGCGTCTGCGAGAAGTAACGGGGCGCGTTCACGATGGCCTCGACCTCGTGGGCTTCGTCGAAGACGAACTTCTTCTCTCGCGAGTTGATCCGTAGGGATCCCTTCGCGTCGCGGATCCGCTGCTGGACCTTTGTCCACTCGCTGAACTGCTCGAGGGGGCCGCGGAGAAACTCGATCTCCTCGGTCTCCTCACTCACCGTGCCGTCGAGCAGGTCTTGGACGATCCGGTAGTCCCCCCGATGCACGCTGCAGATGACGCTCTTTGAGACACTCGAGGCGACCCGCTCTCCAGCCTCGTTGAACTCCATGAAGACGGAGTAGGCGAGGCGATCCTGCTTCGGCACCAGCGAGCACAGCCCGTTGGAGAGCGCCTCGGGCAGCATCGGAATCACCTGGTCGGGCAAGTAGACGCTCGTGCCACGGGCGAGGGCCTCGTCGTCGAGCGCCGTCCCGGGCCGCACGTAGTGGCTCACGTCGGCGATGTGAACGCTGACGTGAAACCCGCCGCCGTCCCTCGGCCGGATCGCAATCGCGTCGTCGTAGTCCTTCGCGTCCGCGCCGTCGATCGTGAAGATGACCTCGCCTCTGAGGTCGAGCCGATCCTCGTAGTCTCCTGGGACCGGGTTCTCTGGCAGCTCCTGAAGTTCCGCCTCGACATCTTCAGGAAACAAAGTCCTCAGCCGGAAGGAGCGTACGAGCTCCATTTCCTCCGAGTCCAGGTCGGCGTAGCAGGCCGGACCGTGCCCCATGGGCCCAAAGGCGCCCGGACGACGGGCAATGCGTGAGGGAATCTGACTATCCGGATCGGGGAGACCCGCGAGGTCTTCCTCGGTGAGTTCGTAGGGCTCCTCATCGCCCGTCTCGAGGGTCCAGCCCCTCTCCACGGCGGGGGGAGAGCCCTCCTCTGCCTTTGTTTGATCCACCCCCTCGGGGTCTTCTCCATGGATCCCCTTGAGCGCCTTGCGCAGATCCCCGAAACTGCCGAAACCTGACGTTGAGTCATTGCGTCCCATGCGATGAGGATAACCGGGATGGCCCGGAATCCACCCCACCGACATCCCCCAGAGATCAGCGTCGACTCATCGTCGTCGGTCATCCTCCACAGACCGACGGTTTGCCGCCCCAGCGCAAGACGGTCGTCCCCACCGCTGCGACCGTCCCCAGCCCTCATGCGTCGTTCCCTGCCGGGAGCCCAACTTGGTTCCTACGGCGACCCCGCCGCACCCACCGAACGACCCGTGACTCCGACTGACAATCCCATGAGCCAACGATTCTGCCCCAGCATGTCGCGCCGTTTCGCGCCCGTGCTCCGGCGCCTCCCCCAGTCCGCCCTCGTCGCCGGAGCGCTCTGTGCCGCGGCTCAGGCGCAGACCCTCAACGTTCAACTCAAGGGCTCCTTGGTGGAGCGGATCCAGTCGGAGGGGGCCTGGGTCGAGCGAGCAGACCTCCGGTGGGGTGATTCCAGCGGCAGCGTGAACCTGACCAACCGGTCAGGGACGATACGCAACGCCGACAGCCGAAACCTTGAGTCTTACTTCACCCGCTCCGGCGCGACGACGCCCTGGGAGATCACCTTTGGACCGTGGACGCCAGGACCCGGTCCCGCTGCGGACTTCTTCCTGTTCGAGGTCGGCGGGAACGACACGGTCTCGGTTCGCGCCAGGTTTCAGAACGGCGAACTCGGTGCCCCCGTCTCCGTCGGCTCCTGGACCCAGACCGCGGTCACCTGCGAATCGGGGGACAACCGCGGGCAGCGGGTTCACGCGGTTAGCTTTCATTTCGAGGACCTCAAGCTGCCGGGCGGCGGCAGTGTCACCGCACAGCAAACCGTCAGCGGAATCCAGGTCATCTCGAGCGGTATTGACGGCGCCGCGTTCCTGATCCGGCAGCCCGGCGTTCACGCTGGCGCGGACGGAAACGGCGACCACTGGATCACCCCACAGCAACCAAGGGTCGCCTCGCCCATGGAGCTCAGCTTCCTCGGCCCCTGGGAGTCGGAGACCGGTGAGAGCCCCAACCCCTTCCTTGATTACCGGC
>CBFHHK010000087.1:0-16660 GCA_965655435.1 Planctomycetota bacterium
GGTCACTGTCGGCTGGGTCACTGTCGGCTGGGTCACTGTCGGCTGGGTCACTGTCGGCTGGGCCACTGTCGGCTGGGCCCGCTGGCGATTGGGGGAGGGCGGTTCCCCACGGGGAGGGTTAAGGGCGTGTGCGGTTCCGCACGGCGCCGGGGCTGCGGGGCGGCTCTCAGGGCCAGATCGTGCCCTCAGGCACGATCTGGGGTCGATTCGCGACTCCGGCACAGAGGTTGCTCAGGTACGCTTGCTTGACCCCAGTCCACTCTGTGGAACAATGTTCGACCCGAAGGCCGCCTGTGGCGGTCCGAGACCATGGTCGTGACGCGGTTCCCACCGATTCGACGACTCCCTCCCCCCCCGCTGGCCCACCCCGACAATGCTCCTGGAGCATCGCTCGAGGTGGGGTCCGCCGAACGAACGACGTATCGATGCCGATGACCCTTCATCAGCCCAACAACCCGCTCCGAACCAGTCGCGCCCCCCGATTCCTGGCGGGCCTGCTCCTGGGCCTCGGGGCCGCCGCATGCGGGGGAGGCTCGTCCGTCGAGTCCACCCCTGGAGGGGGCCAGGGGATCACTGACGGCACCTTCTTCTTCACCGATACGAACTCTGGTGGCAGCGCAACCGAGGTCCGCCTCGTCTCCACCCGCTTCGGCCGCCTCGTGCAACTGTTCGGGCTCGACGAGAACGGTGTTCGCGTCCCGATGGGCAACGACTTCGTGATCCCCCAGTCCCTTGAGTCGGACGGCGTGGATTACCAGATCGGCCTCAACGCCGTGACGGGGCAGGAGAACCTCACGGTGCTGCGGGACGTGTCCACGCGTGAGGGCCTCGAGGAGTTTGTGGCGCTCGTCCAGGTGGCGGGCGACAACCTCGACCTGATTCAGGTCCAGGACCTGAACACCTCCGGCGTCTTCTCGATGCTTCCGCGGAACTCCGCGGTCGTGCTGACGTTCGACGATCTGATCGATCCGAACACGATCAACCGCAACACGATCCAGGTCGCCACGGGGCTGCCGCCGGCGTTTCCGTTCGAGGCCCGGATCTTCCCGTCTGCCTTCTACGGTGACATCGGCCCCGGTGGTCAGCTGTTTCCAACGCGAGTCGTGATCGACCTGACGGTCAGTGAGTTGGAGGCGTTCTCGTCGAACCCGCCGCTCGTGATCAACGGAATCGGCCTGCCCCCGAGCCTCGTGCTCAGTGAGGCCAACGGGCAGCTTCGAATCCCGACGCGTACCAACGTGGCTCAGGGCATCACGACCGTGATCTCGAACCTGACCGATCACCAGTTGGGGACCTCGAACAACGGCCCGGTGGACAACTCCGCTTCGACCCGCCCGGTGACCCGGGCGTTCCGGTCCGGCGGTCGCCCGGACCTGATCTCTGACCCGTTCAACGGCTTCCTGCGCGACGAGATCGCGCCGGTGGTCGTGGGCTCGACGCCGATCGGTGTCCCGACGGCCCCGACCCAACTCGGCGGAGCCGACAGCACCTCGTTCGTGATCCCGCAGATCGTCTTCCAGTCCTCGCTCTGCGGATCTCCGCCCCAGGCGGGAGACGTGATCGACCAGTCGGGCGTCTTCGCCCAGGTGTCCACGGACGCAGCACCCCCGGTGGCGGGCGTGGTGAGCGGTGTGCAGGTCCAACTGCTGAGCTACCCCTCGGCGTGGAGCGGGCCCGGCGATTGGGAGCTCTTTGGCGCCGTGCCGGCGACCTACCAGACGGCATTCGATCCGCTGGCTGACGCCCAGCGCCCCCAGTGCTACACCCAGATCCTCCCGCAGTCCGTCGGCTACCCCGAGGACCCCGGCCTCGGGATCTCGACCGGGGCTCGGATGACCTTCCGGTTCAGCGAGCCGATGGACCCCCTGTCGCTCACGGCGTTCGACTCGCTCACGCTCACCCGGGAGCTCATCCCGTCTGTCGGGAACCTCCCGACCTCCGACTACGTGGTCGGCAGCGTCGGGCAGTCGGCGGACCTGCGCCGAGTGACCTTCGTCCCTGGCCAGCCCCTCGCACACGAGGAGGGGGTCGCCGAGAGCTATTTCCTCACGCTGGCCAACGCCGAGGATGACTTCCCGCCCCGAGATCTCGCGGGCAACATCGTGGATACGGTTCCCCCGGTCGATCTCGTGGTCGCCGCGGCGCAGTCCTCCCAACTCACCGGGGGGCGCGTGAGCCGCTACACCTCCATCGACGAGGAGCCTCCCTTCGGCAACAAGCCTGAGTGGGGTGGGCAGTTCCTGGTGGACAGCACCCGCCAGTTGATCCGCCCGCGCCCGGTGATCCGCAGCTTCGTTCCCGTGAACGAGAGCCAGGCGATCGTGCAGCAGATGACCCAGTTCCCGCAGGGCGTCGTCACGCCCCTCTCGAACTTTGGTTCGAAGATGCAGACGCTCTGGCGCTACTGCGACGCGGGCTTCTCGCTCACCGACCCGCAGAACATCAACATCGACGTCGAGGGCCTGAACTGGCAGCCGTCGGGGGGCGTCATCACTCCCGATGCCTTCTCGCAATTCGAGATCGCGCTTTCGCACTGCCGCTACGCCCCGGACGAGATCATCGATCCTTCGAGCCTCTTCCCGCAGTTCCAGAACTCGGGCCTGCGCCCGCAGTACGACAGCAACGTCCTCCCTGGAGCGCCGCGGACCACGGTCCACCCGCGTGAGCGCGGCTACGTCGTGGATTCGGGGAACCTGTTCACGACGCCGACCGGCGCGAGCCTCCTGCCCTTCCCGATGAACCGCGGGATCCCGGCCGAGGACTACACCTACTACACCTGGCGCGACACGACCGTCCGCGAGCGCGCGGGCATCTCGAACGGTGGCGTGGAGCCGCAGGCTTACCTGCTGGCCCTCGGCATCGACGCGCCCCTCGTCCCCTTCTACCGCCCGGGGCAGGTGCAGACCGTTGGTCTGCCCCTCCTGATGGAGTTCCGGACCTATCCGGACCCCGAAGCCATCGGCCTCAACGCGTGGGTGCTGGCCCTGGCAGTGAACTCCTCCTCGCGTCCGTACTTCCGGGCGTTCAGCACGGGTGGGGTCAACCAGGCTGGCACGACGGTCTTCGTCAACCCGGATTCGCAGAGCATCTCGAATGGCGGATTCAACCCGGGGTCGCTCCCCAACCCGGGCGCACCGACCTTCGGTCGCGATAACACGGTCCACCTCGGCGGCATCGACTACGTGACGCGAGTCAGTCAGGTCTACTCGATCTGGTTTGAGTCGATCATCCCCTCCGAGGCGAACTTCAGCACCCGGGTTTACAACCTGCCGATCCTCGAGCCGAGCCCGGAGGCGCAGCCCCCGGGCACAGAGATCGTCGTCGGCTACCGAGGCGCTCAGTCCTTCACGTACGACAACAGCGGCCTCTACCGCGTGGATAACGACGCGGACGACGGCGGTCTCGGGAACGGGATCATCGACTACACCGAGGACGGCTTCTCGCTCGACCTGTACGGCGATTACTACAACGAGGTCGACACGGCGGCCATCGCCGGCTCGATCAACCACGACACCAACGCCATGAACCCCGGGATTAGCTTTCTCGGAGCCACGGACGCTTGGAAGACCGATGTGAGCCAGATCAACGACGCCCGCTTCTATCAGGTGCGGCTGACCTTCGTGGGCAACCCCGTGACGGTGCAAACCCCGGAACTGTCCGCCTTCGCGATGACCTGGTCCCAGGACTAGGCTCGCCGAGCTATCCATTTCCCTCGCGCGTTCCACGCCGAGGACCCCGAACCCGAATCGACGTCCCAGCGCGGCGCCCCCTCGCCGCCAAGCGCGACTGCTCCCTCCCGAATGTTCAACACCCCCCAAGCGAACATCACCACCATGCCGCGACTGCAACGACGCCTCCAGGCCCTCCTAGCTGCCTCTCTCGGGGCTCTTACCCTCGTCGCTTGTAGCGGCAGCGGCAGCGACTCGGGGGGCGGCGCAGGACCCACCCCCGGCTCTGACTTTGCCGTGGTGAGCTCCAACGTGCTGAACGGGTCAATCTGGCAGCTGAACCGCGCCATTGACGTCGAGTTCAACGAGGACGTGGACTTCTCCACCGTGTCGTTGAGCACGATCCAGATCATCGACACGCAGGGTGGCCCGGCTGTCGGCACGTTCACGCCCTTCGGCCCCCGGACCGTGCGCTTCCAGCCGGTCTGCCCGACGAACGATCTGAACTCGAACGGCGGCCTGAAGCAGGGCCGTGAGTACAGCCTCCGCGTGGTCGCTGACCCGACCGGAGTGACCGTGCTCAGCACGGCTGGCGCGGTCCTCGGCGTCGGCCTCAACATCTCCTTCTCGACGCCGGAGTCCACCGACCCGCTGGTGCTCTTCGTCGACGTCGTCGCGGGGCCGCCGCAGGTCCGGGTGCGGGGCCTGAACGGGGAGCCGCTCGACTCCCTCTCGGCCTCCTCGGTTGAGTTCGGCGACGGGTCGGTCGACTACTTCCAGTTCGATCCGTTGACGCAGCTCGGCGGGATCAGCGGGGACGTGCCGCTGAACCTCTACAGCAACGTCAACGAGCAGTTCTCCATCGTCCTGCGCTTCAATCAGCCGGTGTTCGCCGGGACGAGCAACGTGAACTCGCAGCTGATCGAGATGCAGTACAGCTACAACCAGGTCAACTGGTCCAGGGTGCCCTCCACGGTGGCCCTGATCGATAACTGCACCCAGACGGGTTCCTCTCTCCGGGTCACCCCCGGAGGGGTGGTGCCGCAGGAAGCCTTCCTCCGCGTCGTCGTTCGAGAAGGGTTTCAGGACCTGACCGGTGACAGCGTCCAGGCGACCCAGACGAACTTCGCTCGGATGGTCTCGACCGTCGCCAACCCCGGGGGCAGTCTTGGCACAGAGGATGATGGGAGCGACGAGATCCTCGTCCCCTTCTCCCTGCCGGGCACCAGCACTGGCTCTCTCGAGGACACCGCCATCGCCTCGGCGCTCCCGCGCGCCGGCTGGTCGACGCCCAACAACGAGGGCGTCCTCGCTGCCTCCTTCGACTTCGACGGCACCGGCGGCCCGGGCGGCGACTTCGACTGGTACATCCGAACGGGTGAGACGATCTTCCTGAACACGGCTGGCGACCAGATCGTCGGCGGTCCGAACGGCGAGCCTTTCTTCACTCAGCCGGTCTTCAACGGCGTGGTGGACGTCAACGACCTCGTGGTCGAGGCCGGTGGTCGCCTTGTGATCCAGGGACCGAACACCTGCACCATCCTTGCCACGGGCAACGTCACGATCCGTGGCGAAGTCTCGCTGGACGGGGGCGACAACGCCGGCGTCGGCACCTTGAACACCACCAACCAGCCCGAGGAGGGTGCGGAAGGCCAGGCCGGAGGCGGCGCCGGTGGTCCGGCGTCCTTCCTGACCTCCCAGTCGACGCCGCAGGGCGGCGCCGGCGAGGGTTACTTCGGCATCCCGAACCTCGGCGGCGGGGGTGGCGAGACCACCTTTGCGCCCCCCGGAACCTGCGCCATCGAGAACCGGCGCGGCGCCGGCGGCGGCGGCGGGACCACCGGAAAGGACATCCGCTTCGACGTGCAGACGGGGGCTCCGACGGGGCTCATTCGCTGCCAAACCCTGGTGGGGATGGACGGGGAGCCCGGCTTCACGGGCTGCCCGGACTCGACCGGCGCGGTCTCCGGCTCTGGTCCGGCCCAGGGCGGCGTCCGTGGTCCCTCGCCGTTCACGGACGAGCGCGAGGACAATGACTTCCTCGGCACCCTCCTGACCTCCAGCGGTGAGCAGATCCTCGGGGAGCTCACCGGTGTCATCGCAGGCTCCGGCGGCGGCGGCGGCGGAGACGCCTCGCGCACCGCGACGTTCCCGCAGACGCCCTTCAACCCCACCGGGGACGAGAAGGGTTCAGGCGGCGGCGGCGGTGCCGGCGGCATCCTCGTGCTGGCCATCGGCAACATCGAGCTCCTCGGAGACGGTGAGCTTTCCGCCAACGGCGGCGACGGCGGCGGCGGAGAGAACACGATCTTCTTCGACCGAATCGGCGGCGGCTCCGGTGGTGGCTCTGGTGGGCACATCGTGCTCTCCAGCGCTAGCGCCATCATCATCGAGTCGGAGGCCACGGCGGCCTCGGTCGGCAACTTCTATGACGACGACGGGGCGGTCCCCGTCCACCAGACCCGCCCGCTCCGCGCTCTTGGCGGTCAGGGGGGCTGTGGCAAGGACAGCCGTTGCGGCGCCAACGAGAACGGCTCCACCCAGTGGCGCCAGGACGCGATCCCGATCGCGCACTTCGAGGGCAACACGACAATCCCGCCGCAGAACCAGAACATCTGGCTGCAGTGCAACAACATCGACGCTTGCGCGACGATTCAGCCGCCCGAGGGCACGGTGATCGGCGGTGGGGGCGACGGCGGGCCCGGCATCATTCAGCTGCACGTCTCCGACCCGGCGACTCAGCTGCAGTTCCCCAACGCCGCAGGGACGTACGGGGTCGATTTGGACCCGACGCGCTCCATGGCTCCCCCGCCCATTGGCTGGACGAGCCCCAACCAGCCCGCAGATGTCCTGATCCCGTTCTTCAGCGCGCGTTCAGAGGCCTTCTCGGTCTGGATTCCGCTCGGGCTCGCTCGCTTGAACCCCGGCGGCGTGTCGGAGCAGGTTGAACTGCTCTTCAGCGGCACCGACCCGGCGAATGGCTCGGTCCCCCGGAGCGGCACGGTCGCTACGGAGCTCACCGCGATCTTCCCCTACACGGCGATCCCCGCAGGCGGCGGACTCCCCTCTGTGGACGGCGCCGCGGCGACCTTCACCTTCCCCGGTGCAGGCTTCGACGACGTCTACAAGCTGAACCCGGAGTTGACGCGAGAGTTCGCGGTTCGCATCCGGGACGGCGCGGGCCCCGCGTCCGTCGAGTTCATCGTCCAGACGGGTGCCTACGACAGCGTTGCTGATGCCCTGTCGCTGGTGGTTGATCCCCGGGGCACGACCCTGGAAGACACGCTCGTGGCGCTCGGTGTCGGAAACGGCACCGTCGAGGTCGAGGTGGTCCCGTTCTTCTATCGCCTGCGCACTGGCGGTGTCGAGGACGCGTTCCCCCTGAACACCTCCGTCGAGCTCTCCTTCGATGCGACGATCGAGAACCCGCTGACCGGAGAGCCGAGCGCCCTGCCGTCGGACTCGTTCAGTGGCGGCGACCTCTCGGCGTTCGCGACGAACATCACGGCCCTGAACAGCGCAGATTGGGGCTTCATCCGCTTCAAGGCGGTGTTCAACCTGGACGTCAACAACTCCGGTGTGGAGCTCTCCGCACCGCGGCCGGCGCTCGACTACCTCAGGATTCAGTACAAGTTCTGATCCTGCGGTTCGGCACTTAGTGCAACGAGGCCCGGTGATCGCGCTTGCGATCGCCGGGCCTCGTTCGTTTGATCGAGTCATGCTTCTCCCCAAGAGTCCAGCGGGGCCGAGTCGGTGGGGCGCTGGCTCCCCTTGCGCCGGTCCCCTCTGCGCCGGGAGAGTCAACGCGCCCCCGGGCGGTTCGCGCTTCGGTCGGCGAGCGGGAGGGGCGTTGGGGCTGCGCCGCGCGGGGGCTGGGGCCGCTCTCGCCGCTCTCGCGGCGCTCACGGGGTGCCTGCCCTCGGCGCCGGATGAGGTCGCGCTTCAGCTCGAGGCCGTATCCCCGGAGGCCGGTGGCCCGCTGCTCCTCCTGAACGATTCGATCCGCCTGACGTTCAACCAGGCGGTGGACCCCACCTCTGTGACCCGTGACTCGGCCCGGCTCGTGAGTGACGTCACGGGGCTCGAGGCGCAGGGGGACTGGGAGGTGGACGGACGACTGGTCCGCTTCCGCCCCGCGGGCGTGCGCAACGCGGCGCTGTCCGACGGGGGCCTCGTCCCCGGACAGCAATATTGCCTCACACTGGTCGGCTTCCCGTTCCTCGGGGCCGTGCGCGCGGTCGGCGGCGCGGCGCTGGATCGCTCGGCCGCCTTCGACTACCGCGTGGTGTCCGTCGAGGGGGCGGCGGCGCCCGGTGACGAAGGCGCGGTGGTGCTCCGCGACGCATCGCCCGGACGCGCGGAGGCCCTCTGTGTGTTCGCGGGCGACCCGGGCTCTGCCGACACCCTCCCTCTCCCGTGGGATGAGCCGCTCCTGCTCTCATGCGCGGAGCCGGTGGATCCTCGTTCCATCGATGCCGCGGACTACGAGTTCCGCCTCGCGCTCCGGTCTCAGCCTCGCGGGGCGCAAGGTGGGACCCTCGCGGACGCGCCGATGTCCATGCCTGCGATCGAGGTGGCGAGGGTCGAGGTGGTGTCGAACGAGGGAGAGGTCGGGATGTCGAAGGACGCCGAGGGCTCGGCCGGTGCCCGGCTCCGCTTTCACCCGCGGACGCCCTTTCCGGTGGCGAGCGGCCGGGGGCCTGTGGTCTTCGAGCTGCACCTCAAGGCGGGGGCCGGGGGAGGGATCCGAGACTTCTCGGGGACTCGGGTCGGCCTGCCCCAAAGGCCCATCCGCTTCGTGGTGGCGCGGGAGGACCTGCGCTCGCCGGAGGGGGCTGACCGCTACACCTTCGACTTCACCGATGACCTCGACTTCGTGCCGGTCCTCGACCGTGGGAGCGACGGGACGGCCAGGTGGGTCGGGAATGGGAGGGTCGATGTCCGCTTTCCGGCCGCGGCAGGGGACGGGCGGTCCGGTGAGGTCGTGCTGGGCGAGGCGGAGGCTGGCGCCGACACGCAAGCGACGAGACTCACCGTCTCCGCAGGGGCAACGACTCGACTCCTTGGCGAGGGCCTCGTGGTGCTGAGGTCCCAGGGCCGCATCAACCTCGAGGGGACGCTCTCGCGCCGTGCGCCGGTGAGCGAAATCCCGGCCATGTGGGACAGCTCGCGGCTCATCGTGCCCGAGGGAGATGCAGAGTCTCTCTCCGCGTGGCTCCGCCGGGCGGCTGTCCTCGATCACCCGTGGACGGTGCTGATCGCGGGCGGAGACCTTGTCGTCACGGGGCAGATCGATGTGGATACGCCGTTGCTGCTCGTCGCTGGGGGGCGAATCCGGGGGGCGGGGAGGCCGCGCGCGGCAGCGGGCCAGCTCTGGCTCCTCGGTGAAGGGGGCGGCTTCGAGCTCCCGCACCAGCGCGACCCCAACGCCAACCCGAACGTGGTGCCGCCCTTGATGATCGACGAGCCGCTCTACAACCCGCTCGCTCGACCACTGACCTTTGTCGCCCTGTCCTCCCCGGTCCCGAAGGGCCAGCGCCCGCGCTTGTGGCGTGAGGCCGAGGTGCTCGGCGACCGAGGTGTTGGCGGCGACTTTCGCGTGCAGTTCCTGCGCGCGGATGTCCTCCGCCGCGGCGAGGAGGGACTCGCTCAGGCGACCCGCTTTGACGAGCCCGGCCTCGTGCTCGACCCGACCTCTGGGGGCGGGGCTCCCGTCCGGATGAGGGTCGAGCTCGTGCTCCGCCCCAGCCGTGGGCTCTGGCGCCCCCCCTTCCTGGACCGCGTAGACCTGGCTTGGAGCCCTGACCGATGATGTGGCTCGGAATCCTGACCTTCCCCCAACTGGAGAGCGCCGGCTTCGGGTTCTTCTGGGTGGCGATGGGGCTGTTCGTCGGCTCCTTCCTCAACGTCTGTATCCACCGCTTTCCGGTGGAGGGTGCCTCCGTGTGGAGCCCCGCCCGGTCTCACTGCCCGGGGTGCGATCGGCAGCTGGAGTGGCGGGAGAATCTCCCCGTCCTGTCATGGCTCCTGCAGCGCGGACGCTGCCTCGGGTGCGCGGCTCCGATTCACTGGCGGTATCCGCTTGTGGAGCTGATCGGCGCCGCCGCCTTCTACCTCTCGTGGAGGGCCGCCGCCTCGCTTGGGTGGGGCTTCCTTCTGCTGGATTCGATCGTGCTCGCGGCGTTGGTGGTGGCCACGTTCGTGGACTTCGAGAGGTACGAGATCCCCGACCAGGTCTCCATTGGGGGGATGTGGGCGGCCCCGGTCGTCTCCATTCTGATGCCCGGGCTGCACGCCTCGGGCGTCATCGCCGTGGCGCTCGCGGCGGGAGAGGCGGTGGACGGAGTGGCCTCTCTGTCCGAATGTCTCTCTGGCATGGCGATGGGGGGAGGTGTCCTGTACGGGCTCGGCTGGATCGGCAAGCGGGCCTCGGGGGCGGACGCCATGGGCTTCGGAGACGTGAAGCTCATGGCCGCCGGCGGGGGGCTGGTGGGGGTGTTGGGGACCTTCCAGGCCCTCCAGATCGCCGTCTTCGCCGGAGCGCTGGTGGGGCTGCTCAACATCCTGCGCTGGTACCTGGTCGTTCGGGCCCGTCAACGACGCCGCAAGCTCGCGCACCGGGGGCGCCCTCAGGCCCTACGCACTGCCAGGGTCCTGGGTCGATATCTCCCCTTTGGCCCGTACTTGGCCCTTGGTATTGGAATCGTGCTCCTCGGTTGGAAGGATGTGCTCGACCTGCTGCCCTTCGGGCTGGGATAGGGATCTCACCTGGGGCACAAGCAGGGCTTTCGAATCCGATTGAGGGGACACCATGAACACGTCTGACCAGCCCATGAACAGCGCGCCGATCCACCGCCGCATCGCGCTTGCACTCACCTTGCTCGCGGCGCCCACTCTGACCTCTTGCGTCACCGAGACCCAGATGCGCCTCTCCGTGGAGGAGCGCGATCGCGAGATCGCTGTGCTCCGTTCGGACAAGGTCGAGCTCCAGGAACGGGTCACCCTGATGACCTACGAGGCGGAGGACCTTCGCGAGCAGCTGGCCAAGGCGCGCACGGCGATGCCGGCCACCCAGCCGGCCTCGTTCAACGCGGAGAGCGCGCTGGTGCCCTTCCCCGAGCTGGAGAACCAGGGCATCACCGTCAGCCGCCGCGCGGGGGACACGGTGATCTCGGTCCCCACGGAGATCACCTTCGGCTCTGGAAAGGCGACCGTCTCCAAGGAGGGGCGCCGCGCCCTCGCATCCGTGGCCGCGCGCCTCAAGTCCGACTTCCCGGACGACTCGAAGTTTCACATCGAGGGGCACACGGACAGCGATCCGATCAAGAAGTCCAAGTTCAAGTCGAACCGCGACCTGTCGATCCAGCGCGCCATGGCCGTGCTCCAGTTCCTCGTCGCCGACTCCAGGATCCCCGACGGCCGCTTCGTCGTCGCCGGCTACGGGGAGTACGCGCCCGTGGCGCCGAACAAGGGGGCCCAGAAGGGCAAGAACCGTCGGGTCGAGATCGTCGTGAAGGACCGCAAGTAAGGTCCACGACGTGACGAAGACGGGACCGCGCCAGCGCGCGAGTCCCGGGTCAGGACGGCCAGCCGGGGGCACCCCTCCCGGCTGGCCGTCCGGTCTTGGACTGAGACACCGGTTGGGGGGGGGCGCCGGTTGGCGCTGGGGAGGGCCGCGGAGCGGGGAGCGGGGGACCGGGGAGCGGGCCAAGGGGCAGCACCCGCGGACCGAACGCGCCAGGTCCATTTCATTCAAGCGATCGGGCGCGGTGCGTCGATGGGAGACTCGAACCCCCTTGCCATCGGGGGCGCTATCCCATGATCTCAATGGAAGAACTCCTGGCGCTGCTCATGCGTCAGGGCGGCTCCGACCTTCATATCTCGGTCGGCAGCCCGCCTCGACTCCGCATCGACGGAGCACTCGCCGCGGTCGACCATCCTCCGCTCGACGCGGAGACGACCCGGCGGCTCAGCACGAGCCTGCTGAACTCGGAGCAGATCGCCCGCCTCGACCGTGAGCTGGAGCTGGACTGCTCGGTTGGAATCGAGGGCCTCGGGCGATTCAGGGTCAACACCTTCCACCAGCGGGGGGCCGTCGCCTGTGTCCTCCGGGCGATCCCGGAGGGGACGCCCACCTTCGAGCAGTTGGGCATGCCGATCGAGCTCTGCAGGCGCCTCTGCAACCTCTCGTCGGGGCTCGTCCTCTTCACCGGGGTGACCGGATCTGGCAAGTCCACATCGCTCGCGGCGATGATCGATCACATCAACCAGACCCGCAGTGACCACATCGTCACCATCGAGGACCCGGTTGAATTCACGCACCGACACAAGCGATGCATGGTGACCCAGCGGGAGGTCGGAGACGACACCCACGGGTTCAGGCAGGCGCTGAAGAGCGTCCTCAGGCAGGACCCAGACGTCGTCCTGGTGGGGGAGCTGCGGGACCACGAGACCATCGAGGCGGCGCTGACGCTGGCCGAGACCGGGCACCTGACCTTCGGGACGCTCCACACCTCCGACGCGGTCCAGACGATGAACCGCATCATCGACGTGTTCCCCGCCCATCAACAGGAGCAGGTCCGGACGATGCTCTCGTTCACGCTCGAGGCGGTCTTCAGTCAGGCGCTGGTCCCGACGGCGCGTGGTGAGGGGCGCATCCTCGCATCCGAGATCATGATCGCGACCCCGGCGATCCGGGCGCTGATCCGCGACGACAAGGCCCACCAGATCTACTCGAACATCCAGACCGGGGCTCAGTACGGCATGCAGACGATGACCCAGAGCCTCGCCAACCTCGTCCGCGCTGGCGCCTGCCGGCTCGCGGAAGCCGAGCGCCTGGTCCCGGACCCGAACGAACTCCAAAGCGCTCTCAACGCCGCCTGAAATGGTCACCGTGTCATCCAAGGTCAAGGCCCTCCTCATCGGTGAAGGCCTCATCTCCGAGAACGAGTGGACGCGCGCATGCGCTGGTGACGGGGAGCCGATCGAGACGCTCCTTGAGGGCGGAGATCTCAACGAGCACGCCCTGATGGAGGTCATGGGGCGGGCCGCCGGAATCCCTCCGGTGGACCTCCGGCGCATCGAACTCGACACCACGGTGGTCGACACCGTGGCTCCGGAGCTGTGCCGCGAGCGCGGCTTCATCCCGGTCGCGCGGGCTGGGGACGTGCTGACGATCGCCGTCTCGGACCCGTTCGACGTCCTCCTCTTCGACGACCTCAAGCGGGTCACTCACTGCCACATTCGCCCGGTCTTCTCTCACCGGTCCATGGTGAACAGCGCGCTGAAGCGCGTGCTCAGCGGCGGGACGACCGTCGACGAGCTCATGGAGAAGGTGGGCGAGAGCGGCGACATCGAGGTCAAGGGGGACGAGGCCGAGGACATCGAGATGGCGGACCTCGACGGCGCGGATGCGCCCGCCGTCAAGCTCGCCAACGCCATCATCCTGGGGGCGCTCAGGGACAAGGCCAGCGACATCCACATCGAGCCGGGGGAGCGCGCCCTGCGAGTCCGGTACCGGATCGATGGGCGCCTGCGGCAGATCATGACGCCGCCCAAGTCCCTGCTTCCTGCCCTCTCCAGCCGCCTGAAGATCCTTGCGCAGCTGGACATTGCCGAGCGCAACGCGCCTCAGGACGGGAAGTTCCGGATCAAGTACCAGGGGCGCACCGTGGACTTCCGGATCTCGGTCCTCCCCGTCGTCGGGGGCGAGAAGTCTGTGATCCGGATCCTCGACAGCGGGAGCATCTCGCTCGATCTGCAGAAGATGGGCTTCGAGGAGCAGTGCTATCAGGACGTCCAGGAGGCGATCCACGCGCCCTACGGGATGGTGCTCGTCACCGGACCCACGGGCTCGGGCAAGTCCACGACCCTCTACTCCTGCGTGACCGCGGTGGCTCACCCCGAGGTCAACGTCACCACGGTGGAGGACCCCGTCGAGTACCGGATGGACGGGATCAACCAGGTGCCGGTCAATCCGAAGCGGGGGACCACATTCGCCGGAGCGCTCCGGTCGATCCTCCGCCAGGACCCGGACATCGTCCTCGTGGGTGAGATCCGGGACAAGGAGACCGCCGACATCGCGATCAAGGCGGCGCTGACCGGGCACCTCGTGCTCACGACGCTCCACACGAACGACGCCGCGGCGACCATCACCCGGCTCATCGACATGGGGATCGACCCCTTCATGGTGTCGAGCTCGATCCTGGTGATCTGCGCGCAGCGGCTCGGTCGCCGACTCTGCACGTCGTGCAAGGTCGCGATCGAGGAGCCGCCGCGCGAGGAGCTGCTCAAGATCGGCTTCGAAGCGTGCGACTGGGACACCCCGTTCCAGCTCTTCGAGCCCAACGCGGACGGCTGCGCGCGCTGCACTGGCGGCTACAAGGGGCGCTTCCCGATCCTCGAGACGCTGCCCATGACGCAGCGGATTCGGCGCATGGTCGTAGAGGGCCGTCCCAAGGACGACATCAAGGCCCAGGCGATCTCGGACGGGATGCTGACCCTGCGACGGGTCGGAGTCCTGAACGCGATGCGCGGCGTCACCTCCGTCCAAGAGGTCCTGCGGATTACGCAGGAGAACTGATCGAACGATGCCTGCCACACGAAACCTCCAGGCCACTTAGACCACCTCCAAATGGCTGACTTCAAGTACTCCGCCAAGAGCCCCGGCGGCTCGACTGTCGAGGGCACGATCACTGCTGAGACCAAGGCGGCAGCGGTCTCCGAGCTCCGTAAGAAGAACCTCGTCATCATCAAGCTGGATGAGGAGCGAGCCAGGCGCATGCCCTTCAGCTCGGGGAAGGCGACACTCGCAGGAGCCTCCTCCAAGGCGGCGCCGGCGGGGAAGAAGCTGCGCGTCAAGAAGCAGGAGATCGTGATCTTCACTCGCCAGCTCGCCACCATGGTGGGGGCGGGCCTCTCGCTCCTCGAGTCTCTGGAGGTCCTCGGGCACCAGGCGGAGTCGAAGGAGATGGGCCAGGTTTGTTCGACCCTTGTCGACTCCGTGCGCAGTGGATCGGACCTCTCCGCCGCGATGGAGCTGTGCCCGCGCTGCTTCCCCGTGCTCTACATCAGCATGGTCAAGGCGGGGGAGGTCTCCGGCCAAATGGACGTCATCCTGAACCGCCTCGCGGACTACATGGAGGCTGCGGAGGAGCTCGCGCGTGAGATCAAGTCGGCGATGACCTACCCGATCATCTCGATGGTCCTCGTCCTCGGCATCACCGGCTTCCTGATGATCGGTGTGGTCCCGACCTTCAAGAACGTCTTCGACTCCATGGACATCGACCTGCCGCTCATCACGCAGGCGGTCCTGGACGCGTCGAACTTCCTGCGCGACAACGCCCTCGCGGTGTACGGCAGCATATTCGGGACCTTCATCGCCTTCATGATGTTCAGGAAGACCCCGGTGGGGGTCCGTGTCCTGGACCGGGTCACCCTCAGCCTCCCGGTCTTCGGCCCGCTCTTCCAGAAGGTCTGCCTCGCCCGCTTTAGCCGCACCTTCGCGACCCTCGTTCGGTCGGGGGTCCCGATCATGTCCACCCTTGAGATCGTCGCCGCGACCTCAGGGAACTGGGTCCTTGAGCGGGCGGTGCTGAAGTCCCGGGACGCGGTGCGTGAGGGCAACCTCCTCTCGGATCCGCTCGCCGAGGAGAAGATCTTCCCGCCCATGGTCACGCGGATGATCGCCATCGGTGAGCGCACGGGCGCTCTTGAGATGCTCCTCGAGAAGATCGCGGAGTTCTATGACAGCCAGGTGAAGGCGCAGGTGAAGGGGCTCACGAGCCTGATCGAGCCGCTCCTCATCGCCTTCATGGGGGTGGTCGTCGGGGGCGTCGTGCTCGCGATCTTCATGCCTATTCTCGACATGGTCACGGCCCTCCAGACCTGATCGAGCTGCCTCGCCGACGCTTGGTGGGGGCTCATCGCGGATCGCGATGGGCCCCCGCTGCGCATTCCGGGCTCACCTCGGGGCCTCACGGAAGAAAAATCGAAATGCGGGACAGGCGACTAAAGGATCACCCTCGCAGGCGTCGAACTCTCCCTTGGCTCGGCGGTGTGACGTTGTCGAGCCTCGCCAGGTCTCCGCGGAGGGGACCTCAATCTGCCAACCGAAATCTAGACAGTCGGACCCTTCCGCAGGGCCCTGAGGCTCAGCCTCCACTCACCTACCACTTCTCGACAAGATGAAACGCACCTCAAGCAAAGCTGGCTTCACGCTCATCGAACTGATGATCGTGGTCGCCATTATCGCCATTATCGCGGCCGTCGCCATTCCGAAGCTGATCAGCGCCCGTATCTCAGCCAACGAGAACGCCGCCATTGCTACGCTCCGCTCCATTGCCGCGGCGCAGCAGCAGCTCCAGGCCTCCTCAGCCATCGACACCGATGCCGACGGCGGCGGAGAGTACGGGTTCTTCGGAGAGCTCGCAGGCGCCGATCCCGTCCGCGTCTACAACGGCGGAACCCCCGCCGTGGGCACGGCGGTAGCGGACGTCCTCGACCCGACCTACCTCCCGGTCCAGTTCGGGAACGTGGTGGACAGCGGAGCCGGCGGCGCGGTGGAGCGTCAGGGCTACTACTTCCAGATGTACCTGCCCGAGGCTGGCCTCTCGCCGATCGCCGGTGTCCCCGAGGACGCCGATGGTGGTAACAACACGCTCCCCGACCCCGACAACGCCGAGCTGATCTGGTGCTGCTACGCATGGCCGGTTCAGACCACGAAGACGGGCAACCGCGCCTTCTTCATCAATGAGCAGGGCGACGTGATGGGAACCCAGAACCGCCTTGGCGGCTCGGGAGTCGGCACGGTCTACGACGCCTTCACCGACAGGCCCGACGCTGACGCGGCCTTCACGGTCGAGAGTGACATCGGCTCGGACCCGGCCCTCGCTCAGATGGGGCTCACTGCCCAAGATGGGAACGTCTGGACGCCCGTCGGCAACTGATCCGACCTGACCGTACGGGCTACATGACAGCCCGGTGGGGCGCCC
>CBFHHK010000088.1:0-8941 GCA_965655435.1 Planctomycetota bacterium
GCCGGACGGCGGAGCCCCGCGAGGAGCGCGCCGAAGAGCTGGCCGATGAAGGCCAGCATGTTCCTGAGCGTCCCCACGGTCGCGAGCACAGCCTCGCCGACCTCGGCCAGGAAGCCGCTCCTCCTGCGGGGCGCCTGCACCTCGGGCGCGCAGTCTCGCCAGTACAGGTCCATGATGGAGGCGACGTCTTCCGCCGCCCCCTCCACCCGCGGAGGCGCGCCTGAGGCACAGAGCGCGTCGGCAAGCACCGACGCCGCCGCCCCCTCCATGCGGTGTACCCCGCTGAGGTCCAGCACGGACACCGGCCCGGCCGCGAGGGCCGTCGAGAGGTCCCGGCGCAGGCGGGACGCGTCGTCCAGGGCGAGCTCGCCGTGCAACCTGAGAGCCCGCTCCCCCCCCGGCACCTGGACCGTTTCAACGAGCGGCTGCATGGTTGGATTGGAGCAGGGGCACCGCGTCCCGTCCACCTCGGCCTCTCGGCTCTGCCCGGGCCGGATGAGATCTCCTGGCAAGGCACCTCCGGAAGATCAACACGCCGAGCCGTCGAGCGAGAGGCGCCCCGGGAAGCAGCGTCTTGCGGCCGCCCACTCAGGAGGCGAGGGCGCCTTCAGGGACAGCGCCGCGTGATGACGGGGTGGGCGCTGGCAGGGACGATGCCCGCCGCCTAAGGGCCGACGGGTGGCCCGCCGACCTGGACCTGGGAGCCCTGGAAGCCCGGCCGATGACCGGTCCGCCGATGGGTCCGAAGGCGGGTCCGAAGGCGGGTCCGAAGAAGGGCCAAAGGCGGGCGCTCGACGGAAGCGCTACAGGCTCGACACGCGGAGGATCATGACCCGCCCGCTCGCGGGGTCCGTGACCACGAGGAGGTCTCCGGCAGCCTCCACCTCGCCGGCGGACTGTGCCCCCGTGAGCCAGCCCGCGAAGGCGGGCGCGGCGGGGTTCGACATGTCAAAGGCGGCCACCGCGCCCGGCCCCTCGAGGACTGCCGCCAGGTAGCGCACGCCGCTGACCTCACCGAGGGCCAGCGCGACGGGTCGGATGCCGCTCATCGTGGCCGCCGCCCGCTGCCCTATCGGGTCCAGCTCCGCGGCCCGCGCGACGAGCCGCTGGCCCGAGCTCCAGAGCTCTGCGCCCTCGGCGTCGCGGACGGCGATCGACCGCGCCCCGAACGACAGGAGCGCGTTGACCAGCCCGTCCTCATCCGGGTCCGCGCCGACGGTGGAGACCATCAGGTCCCCCGCCACGTCTGGTTGCTGGAGCTGGAGGGTGCCGGGGAACGTCAGCGTGTCGAGCGTGAGGTCCATGACGCGCTCCCGCTCATCGAACCCGGCGCCCGCCCCGCCCGGCAGGACCCGAGCCATGCCGCCGTTGGCGAGGGCCACGCGCGTCTCACCGCGATCGGAGAAGGTCAGGAGGTCAAGGGGTTGGATGAGGCCCTTCACAGGGAGGGGCTCGGGATCGAAGGCGCCCTCGACGCTGGACGCGTCGAGGCCCTCCGGCTCGAGCTCGACCACGGCGAAGGCGGTCGCCGGACCGCCGACGCCCGAGAGGACGCCGCTGCCAGGCGCCGCGGCGGCCTCGTCCAGGCCCGCGCCGTTGTCGAAGGTCACCACGAGATCGTCCCCGAGCGAGGCGAGCCCGCTCGCGCGACCGCTGCCGCTGAGGCCGGCGGCCGAGAGGTCTGCCCGGAGGGTCTTGTGCACCGGAGTGACCGGGACCGGGAGCGCGCCGAGCTGATCCGGCGGGGTCGCCTCCAGCTGACTTGACACCGCCGCGTAGTCCGCGGGGGTGAGGCTCTGGAGGTTGGTCGCGGCGGAGAGGTCAAGGGAGTAGACGCCGCAGAAGCCCTCAGGGTCCGCCGCCGCTTCGAGGAGCGCGAGGCCCCCGAAGGCCGCGCTGGTGGAGAGGCAGAGCCCCTCGACCGAGTGGTCTGCCGCGTCCAGGACCAGGACGTACTCGCCCAGCGTGACGCCGGTCGCGGCGTCGACCTGCAAGAGGCGAATCAGCGCGGACGTGGCAGAGGTCGCGTCCGAGGCCGTATCCGGCTGATCCAGAGGCAGCCGCGCCGCCGCGGTGAGGACGCCCGAGGCGTCATCGTGAGCCAGCGCGCCGAAGCCGCCGAAGCGCCGCCCCAGGCCGAAGTCGAGATTGGCGCGGCGCGCGGCGTAAGCGGGGGGAAGCGTCGCGCTCCCCAGGGAGGCAGGCGTGCCCGCCGGGACGAGGCGCTGGACGAGGACGCCTGTGGCGTCGAACTCCCAGAGGCCGCAGCGCCGGGCGTCGGCGAGCCAGAAGCCGCCGGAGGGGAGCGTCGCCGCGCCGCCGAAGCGCGCGCCAAGCGCCGAGGCGGTCACCTGGTTACCGCTGGTGTCCACCGTGGGTTCGTCCTGGAAGGCGAGCCCGGTCGAGGACGCGAAGAGACTCGGGCGTCCCGTCACTGCCGCGCCCAGGCCGTCGGCCAGGGGCACCTGAGAGATGAGCGCCACGGCGCCGGTGAGGGGATCGAGCTCCACCACCCGAAGCTGAAGCTGCTCGTCCGGGGCCACCATCGGGAGCTCGAGGGACTGGTCGCCATCCACGTCGACCGGCGCCAGAACCGGCCCCGCACCGTCGATCACCGTCGCCCTGATGCGCCCGCCCACGGCCGACGCGGCGGCGATCCCGGTGAACCCACCGACCTGCACGGCATCACCGGCCACGGTGGTGAGCTGGGCGGGCGGCGCGTCCCACTCGATCCGCTGCCCCTGGGCGAAGGCGCCCGCCTCGAAGGTCCCCCACGCGCGGTCTGCGAGGGGCAGGCACGCGGTGGCGAGCTCCTCCACCGTGTCGATGAGGATGAGCACGTCATTCTCGGGACACGCCACCCACGCCCGGGTCCCGTCCGCACCCAGGGCGACGGCCCTCGGCGTGAGCTGCAGAGAGGCCACGGTGGGAGCGCCGGGGTTGGGGCGCTTGAACCACCGGGCCCCGGCCGCTTCGAGGGCAGCCTCGTCCCCGTCGAAAGCCGTGAAGGGGATCGGGGCGATGTCCGTTGTGGGGTTCATCAGCGCAGGTCCGCCGACGGGCACCCTGTAGATCGTCACGTAGCCGAGCCCCTCGCCGCCGCCAAAGAAGGGCGGGTCCCCTGCGCAGGCCACGGCCACCACTCTCCCGTCCGAGGTGACATCGATCCCGACCGGATTCGATCCAAAGGACGACGTCGCGAGGAGCGGAGCGAGGGTCACGGGGTCGTTGAACTGAACGCGTCCGGGGAACTCCGTGGTCTCTCCGCTCCAGGTCACGACCACGGGCCCGGAGGCGCCGCAGTCCACATCGAGCGGCGGGCCCGGGACGTAGCCGGGCGCCGCGGGCGGCGCGCTGATGCTGCCCACCGGGACCGGCTCGGTGGGATCAGTCAGGTCAAAGACCGCCACCTCACCGAGCACCGGGTCGATGATGAAGACCCGCGCGCTCGTGGCGTGATAGGCCGCCGTCAGCGCGCCGCCGGCAGCGCCCATCTCGATGGTCGAGAGCAGGGCCGAGGAGAGCTCGGTGCCCGGGGCGGCCACGGTGATCACCACCGAGTCGCTCGCCAGCTTGGCCCCACCCTGCGAGATGCCGCTGGCCTCGAACTCGAGCCGTGCGTCGCGGTCTGGGGCCAGGAAGCTGATCGCCCCAAGCGGTCCGCTTGGGACGGCCTCGAGGGCCACGGCGGGGCCCGAGAGCTGTAGCCACTCGAACGAGGTCACCCCCTCGCCTCCAGTGACGGAGGCCTCGAGGGTGACCCGCTGACGGGACAGCGCCGACGCGTCGTCGCCGGCGAAGATCGCCGCTGACGAGGGCGCCCCGCTGCTCCCACCGCCACCGCCGCAGGCGGCAGAGAGGCCAGCGAGGCAGGCGAGGAGGAAGATTTGGTTTGCGCGGTGGTCCAGCATTCGTTCGTCGTAACCCTATCCCGTCCAGAGCGGCGCGTGTATGCATGGGGCAGATCTGCGGGCATCGACATCGACCGCGCCCCCGCCCCCATGGCTGCTCCCCTCCCTGTCCCCCTAGAACCCGAAGTCGAGGGGAAGATTCTCACCCCGGCGCTGCTCGTGGACCTGGGGGCAGCGCGCCGGAACATCGAGGCCGTCCTGCGCCTCACAGCGGGACCGGCTCGCTGGCGACCCCACGTGAAGACCGCCAAGATCCCCGAGGTCCTGGCCCTCTATGCGAGGGCAGGCATCCGGCGGTTCAAGTGCGCCACGACCCGCGAGGCGGACGTCCTGGCGGGGGTCCTTGAGGCCGAGTCGACCCCCTCCGGCGACATCCTCCTCGCCCACCACCTCCACGGGCGCGGCCTTGACCGCCTCGCTGAGCTCGCCAGCCGTTGGGCAGGCGTCACCTTCTCCACGCTGGCAGAGTCGGTCGAGCAGGTCGCCGAGATCCCCCCTGGCGTTGGCGTCTTCGTCGACGTGGACCTCGGGATGGCGCGCACCGGGATCGACGTCGGCGAGACCGACGAGATCAGGGCGATCGCGCGAGCGGCCGGCGACCGCTTCAGGGGCCTGCACGCCTACGACGGGCACCGACACGAGGCGGACCTCGCGGAGCGCGCCCGGCTCATCCACGCCTCCTACGATGAGCTCGTCTCGCTCGCCGCGATCCTCCGCGAGGCCGACCGCTGCCCAGGAGAGGTCATCACCGCCGGGACGCCCGCCTTCCCGGCGGCCCTCAAGCACATCGGACTCGCGACGCTGCCCGGCTCCGTCCACCGCGTCTCTCCCGGGACCGTCGTCTATCACGACCTCCGGTCCGTCGAGCAGCTCCCCGACCTCGAGGCCGAGTTCGCCGCCACGGTCCTTACGAGGGTCGCGAGCCTCCCGGGGAAGGACCGCGTGACCTGCGACGCCGGATCCAAGGCCATCGAGGGCACCGGTTCCGACAGGATCGCCACGGTCATCGGTCACGCGCAGCTGAGGGCCGCCGGACAGAGCGAGGAGCACACGGTCTTCGTGGCCGAGAGTGGACAGCGCCCCGTCCGAGGCGCCGTGCTGCGGCTGATTCCGGGGCACGTTTGCCCCACCGTGAACCTCGCCACGCACGCGCTGTTGCTCGAGGATGGGCAGCTCATCGGGCGCAGCGACGTCGCGGCGCGCGGGCACGAGGCGCTCGCCTGACCCTGTCCTCCGACGCCAATGCCCTCCGACGCCATGCCCAGCGCCCCCTACCGCGCGGCGGTCGTCCAGGCGGCGCCAGCCGCCCTCGACCTCGACGGCACGCTCGAGCGAATCGATCAGCTCACCGCCCGCGCCGCCGCCGACGGAGCGGCCATCGTCGTCTTCCCGGAGGCGTTCATCGGCGGCTACCCCAAGGGCGTCGACTTCGGGGTGAGGCTCGGCACCCGCAGCGACGCGGGTCGCGCAGCCTTCGAGCGCTACCACAGCGCCGCCATCGAGGTGCCTGGCCCGGGGGTCGACCGCCTCGGTGCCATCGCCGCACGCCACGGGGTCGAGTTGGTCATCGGCGTCGTCGAACGCGACCGCGGGACCCTCTACTGCACGGCGCTCTTCGTGGGGCCCCAGGGGCAGCTCCGCGGGAAGCATCGCAAGCTGGTGCCCACCGCCCTCGAGCGCTGCGTATGGGGCCGCGGAGACGCCTCGACGCTGACCGTCGTCGACTCGCCCCGGGGCAAGATCGGCGCAGCGATCTGCTGGGAGAACTACATGCCGCTCATGCGCGCCGCGCTCTACGAGCGGGGCGCCGAGGTCTACTGCGCGCCGACCGTGGACGACCGTGAGGTGTGGCAGTCGACGATGCGACACGTGGCCGTCGAGGGCCGCTGCCATGTCCTCGCCGCCTGCCAACACCTCCGTGGCCACGACCTTCACCCCGACCTGGGCGGCCGCGACGTCCCCCCGGACGAGGTCTTGATTCGAGGCGGCAGCGTCATCATCGACCCCTTTGGCGAGGTGCTCGCCGGGCCAGTCTTCGACGAGGACGCCGTCCTCGTCGCCGAGGTGGACCCTGGCGCCGTGATCCGCGGCCGCTTCGACCTCGACGTATCCGGGCACTACGCCCGGCCAGACGTGTTCGAGTTGCGCGTCCTGCCTCCCCCCGGCGGCGAGAGTCCCCCGGTCGAAGGCGACTGAACTCGGACCGAGCGCGCGAAAAACGGCCTCACGCCCCCGTGCTGGGCGGTCGCCTTGCCCTCATGCGGCAACCTGACCTAGCATCAGGTGTTCGCCGTCGCCGAGCGGCGAAGCTCACCTACAACTCAAACCGCAAGGAGTCCGCCATGCTGCGTTCTGTCGAAGCCGAGGATCACATGACCCGATCACCGGTGACCCTGAGGCCGGAGACCCACATCTTCGAGGCCATTCGCGCGCTCACCGAGCGCAGCATCTCCGGAGCCACGGTCCTCGACGACCACGGCAATGTCGTCGGGGTGATCTCCGAGATGGACTGTCTCCAGGCCGTGCTGAGCGGCACCTACCACGGCGAGGCGGGGGGGACGGTGGCGGACATCATGACCACCGAGGTGGAGTCCGTGGAGGTGGGACTGAGCGTCGTGGACGTGGCCCAGAAGCTCATCGACGGTCACCGTCGCCGCTTCCCGGTCGTCAAGGAGGGTCGGTTCGTCGGGCAGGTCTCCTGTCGCTCGATCCTGCGCGCCGTGATGGAGTTCGCGCACACGGACGCCCCAGCCGATTGACTCAGCCGATTGACTCAGCCGATTGACTCAGTCCATTGCCTGGGCCGACTGCCTGGGCCGACTGACTGGGCCGGCCAGAAGCGGCAGGAGGGCCCCGCAAACCGACCCAGGGGACGTGTCCGGCCCCCTCGGATCCTCCCGCCAGCCCCGATAGGCTGAACCGACGGGCTGAACCGAAAGGGCGCCGTGACCGAGGTCGTCGCCGTGGTCCTGCCCCCCCGGGTTCGGGGGCAGGGCGGCGCCGGCCCTGGTGCGGATCTAGCCGGGCACTCAGGCGGGCGCGTCGACCCCGTAGAAGGTCCCCGGGTAGAGCCCCTCGCGGGCCTCTCCCGCCTCGACCTTGCGGACCTCGGCGGCGCACACCTTGTACTCCGCGGTGTCGGTCACGGGGTCCCCCGCGTCGTTGGTGATCACGTTGGCCCGCGCCTCGAAGAAGTGCAGCGGCATCCAGATACAGCGCGGCTGGACCTGACGCGAGTAGAGCGCCCGGACCTGCACCGAGCCCCGCCGCGTCGAGATCTCGACGAGGTCCCGGTCCTCGATGCCACGCTTCTTCGCGTCCCGGGGGTGGATCTCGACCCAGGCCTCGGACTGCTTGGCGTCGAGCCCTGACTCGCGTCGGGTCTGCGTCGCGCAGTTGTAGTGGTAGAGCGTCCGCCCCGTCGAGAGGAGCAGGCCGTAGGTCTCGTCGGGCAGCTCCGCCGGCGGCCGGTAGTCCACCGCCTGGAAGAGGCCCTTGCCGCGCAGGATGCCCTCCTCGTGGAGGAAGGTCGTCCCGGGGTGGTCCGGGCTCGGACACGGCCACTGGATCCCGGTCTTGGGGAGCGCCACCGTGGCGTCGAGCCGAGCGTGGCTGATGCCGGCGAACTTGTCCGCGTCCCGCACCAGCTCGTCGTACACGTCGGAGGCTGAGTCGAACGACCAGTCCGCGCCGCTGGCGTTGGCCAGGGCGATCAGGATGCGCCAGTCCTCACGGGCCTCGCCGGGCGGCTCGACCGCCTTGCGCACGCGCTGGACGCGGCGCTCGGAGTTCGTGAACACCCCCTCCTTCTCGGCGAAGACCGAGGCCGGGAAGACGACGTCCGCGAAGCGGCAGGTCTCGTTGAAGAAGGCGTCCTGGACGACGACGAACTCGGCCGCGTTCATGCCCTTCTCGAGCTCCATGCAGTTCGGCTCGGAGAGGACCACGTCCTCGCCCATGACGAAGAGGCCTTTGATGCTCTTGCCGACCTCCTTCATCATCACGTTGAGGTTCAGCCCAGGCTCGGCGGGGATGGTCGTCCCCCAGGCCGCCTCGTACTTCGCGTGGACCGCCGGGTCGTCGACCCGCTGGTAGCCGGGGAGGAAGATCGGAGTCGCGCCGGAGTCGTTGGCGCCCTGGACATTGTTCTGACCGCGCAGCGGGTTCATCCCCGAGGAGGGCTTCCCGAGGTGCCCGGTCATGAGCACCAGGTTCGCGAGGGCGTAGACGTTGTCCGTGCCGTGCGTGTGCTCGGTGATGCCCAGGGTGTAGTAGATCCCGGCCTTCTCCGTGGTCGCGTACTTGCGGGCGACCCAGCGGATGTCCTCGGCGGAGATCCCCGTGTGCTCCTCCGCCGCCTCGGGCGAGTAGCGCTTCACCGTCTCGCGCACCGCCTCGAAGCCCTCGGTGTTCTCGGCGACGAAGGTCTCGTCCACGAGCCCCTCCTCGCAGATCACGTGGGCCATGGCGTTGAGCAGCCAGACGTCGCAGCCCGGCTTCAGCTGGAGGTGCTTCTCCGCGATGGTCGACATCCAGATCTTGCGCGGGTCCGCGACCACCATGGTCGCGCCGCGCCGCACCGCCCGCTTCATCTCCATGGCGATGATCGGGTGCGCCTCGCTGGTGTTGCTCCCGATCACGAACAGGAAGTCCGCGTTACGGATCTCCCCGATCGAGTTCGTCATCGCGCCCGCTCCGAAGGTGGTGACCAGACCGGCCACCGTGGGAGCGTGTCATGTCGCTGCACATTGATGGACGTTGTTCGTCTTGAACACCGCCCTGGAGAGCTTCTGCACGAGGTAGTTCTCCTCCATCGTGCAGCGCGACGAGCTGACGAAGCCGAGCCCGTTCGGGCCGTGCCGCTCGCTGACGCCGTGCAGGCCCGCCGCGGCGACGGAGAGCGCGTTCTCCCAGCTCGTCGGCACCAGCTCCCCGGCGTCATTGCGGACCAGCGGGCTGGTGATGCGCTCGTCGTGGTGGATGAAGTCGTAGGCGAAGCGGCCCTTCACGCAGAGGTTGCCGTCGTTCGT
>CBFHHK010000088.1:9041-10876 GCA_965655435.1 Planctomycetota bacterium
GGGCTGGTGATGCGCTCGTCGTGGTGGATGAAGTCGTAGGCGAAGCGGCCCTTCACGCAGAGGTTGCCGTCGTTCGTCGTCGTGCCCGCGGGCGGGCTCGTGACCTTCACCACCTCGCCGCGGCCGTCGTTGGCCTCGGGGTCCACGTTCAGGTCCAGCTGACAGCCGACGCCGCAGAAGTTGCAGGTGCTGCGGACCTTGGTCAGCTCGCGCTCCGGCTTCGCCTCGCGCGTCAGGGGCAGCTTCTCCCCCATGGCACCCGTGGGGCACACGTCGACGCAGCCGCCGCACATCTCGCAGGTGGTGTCGAGCAGCGAGAGGTTGTCCGCGGTCGCGATGGTCGTCTCGGCCCCGCGGCCGGCGAGGCTGATGGCGCTGACGCCCTCGACCTCCTCGCAGTAGCGCGTGCAGCGCGCGCAGGAGATGCAGGTGTCCGCGTTGAAGTGGATGTACGGGTTGCGGTCGGCGTCCCGGTTCTCGCGGAGGGACTCCATGAAGCCCCAGTCCTTGGGCGCCTCGTAGCGCGCCGCCATCTCGAGCAGCTGGTTCGGGGCGCCGCGCTCGGCGACCTCCGGGTCCTGCGGGTGGTCCGTGAGGTACAGCGCGAAGAGCGTCTTGCGGTGACGGTCGACCCGCTCGGTCTCCGTGCGGACCTCGGCGCCGTCCTGGGCCGGGGTCTTGCAGGCGGGGAGCAAGCGCCGCTGCCCCTCGACCTCCACGAGGCACGTGCGGCAGGCGCCTGCCGGCTCGAGGCGCGGGTCATGGCACAGGGTCGGGATCTCGACCCCGGCCCGCTGCGCGACCTCCAGGATCGTCTCACCCGCCTGGAACGGCATCTTGCGGCCGTCCAGTTCGATGGACTTGGGCGCCCGCCTGGGCAGCTCAGGTTCGCTTCGCTCGATCATCTATCAGCCCTCGTTGGAGGTCTCCTCTTCGAACGCTTCAGGGAAGTACTTGAGCGCGCTCGTGAGCGGCAGCGGGGCCGCTTGCCCGAGCCCGCAGATCGAGCCCTCGTTCATCTGCCACGCGGCGTCCGCGGCGTTGGCCAGGGGGCCGTCCACGTCGTCACCGCGCGCCTGGCGCTCCACCGACTCCCGCAGGTAGCGGGTCCCGATCCGGCACGGCGCGCACTGGCCGCAGCTCTCCGCCTCGAAGAAGCGCAGCTGCTGGGCCGCGGCCCAGCGGATGTCCACGGTGTCATTCAGGACCACGACCCCGGCAGAGCCAAGCATGGAGCCGAGGCTCCCGAGGTGGGCGAAGTCCAGGGGGTCACCGCGCCGCTCGGCGGGCAGGAACCCCGAGCTCGCGCCGCCCGGGCTGAAGGCCTTGAGGGTCCCCACATAGCCGCCGGCCGCCTCGACGAGCTCGTCGAGGGAGACGCCCAGCGGGAGCTCGTAGGTCCCGGGCTGCTGCACGTGGCCGCTGACGCAGTAGAGCTTGGTGCCCGCCTCCGTCCGACCGAGCCCCCGGAACCAGTCACCGCCGCGCTCGACGATCCCCGGCACGCAGGCGATGGTCTCCACGTTGTGGATCAGGGTCGGCTTGCCCCAGAGCCCGACCTCGACCGGGAAGGGCGGCTTGATGCGCGGCATGCCGCGCTTGCCCTCGAGGGCCTCGAGGAGGGCGGTCTCCTCCCCGCAGATGTAGGCGCCGTTGCCCTCGTGGGTGTGGAAGCGGACGTCCCCGTAGACCCCGGAGGCGTGGGCCTCGTCGATCATGCGGCGGATGATCCCGAGGGGCACCTCGAACTCACCGCGCAGGTAGAGGTAGCAGTCCTTGGCTCCGATGGCGTGGGCCGCGATGGCGAGCCCCTCGAGCACGAGGTCCGGACGGCG
>CBFHHK010000088.1:10976-13527 GCA_965655435.1 Planctomycetota bacterium
AGCATGCACTCGCGGTCCTTGAAGGTGCCGGGCTCCCCCTCGTCAGCGTTGAGGACCACGAAGCGCTCCTGCTCCGCCTGCCCCGCCACGCCGCGCCACTTGATGTGCGCCGGGAACCCGGCGCCGCCGCGGCCCTGGAGCCCGGAGGCCTCGAGGAGATCGATGACGCCCTCGGGTCCGAGCTCGGCCGCCGCCTTGAAGGCCGCACCCAGCGGCGCGGCGGGCTTGCTGAGGTCGATGGCCAGCGCGCCGTCGGCGGCGCCCACGGGCCCCACCGCACCCGTCCACTCGGTCTCACCGGGCGCCGCGGCGCTGTCCAGCTTGGACCAATCGTCGCCGGCGGCCTTGACGTCCGCGACGGTCACGTGCGGCATGGTGCGGCGGTCCCGGAGGACCGCCGGCGGCACGTCACAGCCGGCGAGGCAGGAGGCCTCCTCCACCGGAAGCCCCTGGGCCTTGGCCGCGTCGAGGACGTCCTGCGCGCCGCCGAGCAGACAGCTCAGGCCTGTGCACACGCGCACCTTGGCCTCCGAGCGGGAGAGCATGTGATAGAAGCTCCCGATGCCCCAGACGTGCGCCTCGGGGACCCCGGTCTCCCGCGCGATGTCACGGGCCACGCCCTCGAGCAGTCCGCCCGCTTCGCGGAGTCGGTCGGGTACGGAGGCAGCGTCGTCTCGGCTCATGATGGGTTCCGTGGGTGCGCCGGCTGGCGCCCGGACATTATGCGACGAGGGAGCCGCGCCCGCTGGTCGAGTCTCGCTGCGGGAGTCGATTCCTCCGAGGTTCCGCCAGGAACTGCCGAGGGCCCGCCGCGCGCCTCAGCGTCCACCCCGTGGCGAATCGTCCGACGCCGCTGGAAACAGCTCGGAAAGAGGCACCCGCTGGAAGGTCATGTGCGCTCGGCTGCCCTCGTAGAGGATCCCCACGGTCTCCTCGTCGATCATCGTCAGGCACGAGTACCCCGCCGACTTTCCTTCGTCGAGGAGCAGCCAGCGGTCCTCCGGCCACGACTTCCCCCCATCGTCGGAGGCCCGGATCGACATCCGGCGCCGCGGCGCCGAGGCGACCGCGGGGTTCGAGAAGAGCAGGCGGCCGTCAGCGACCCCGCGGAGCTCACGCCCCACGTGGATGAGGCTCGCCATGCAAACAGGCTCGATGAGCGCGGACCGCGAGCTCGAGTGGGTCGCCCACGTCGCGCCCCCGTCGACCGTGGTCAGGACCGCGCGGGAGCCCCCGCGGTCGTCGCGCATGTTCAGCATGAGCTCACCGTCGGCGAGCTCGACCACCGCCGACTCCGTGGTGTCGGGCCGCGCGCCCGCCCCGATGCTCCAGGTCGCGCCCCCGTCGGCGCTGACGAGCACGGTCGAGTGCGGGGTGCGCCCCTCCCCGGGGCCGAGCTGGAACTGGGCGGGGAACACCAGGCGCCCGTCCCCCATGGTGATCCCCCGGCCAGGCCCCTGGAGCAGGTAGGCCCAGGCGGGGTCCTTCACCATCGCGGTCAGGTTCCGCAGCGGGCCGAAGCTCCGCCCGTCGTCGGTGCTCGTGGCGAGCATGAGCTGTCCGGTCTCCTCGGGCGCGAGCCCCGGCCCGCTCCCCCGCCACGCGCGGTCGCCGTGGCTCCAGGCCGCCAGCACGTGAACGTGCCCGCGCTCGCGATCCACCAGCACCGCGGGGTCGCCGACGCCGTCCCCCCGCCACCTGCTCCCATCCCCGGCGTCGCCCGCAGGCCCAGCCTCCTGGGTCATGATCACCTCCATCGGAGACCACGACCTCCCGCCGTCCACGCTCCGGGAGCACCCCACGTCGATGCGACCAGGCAGGTCACCCCACCCGTTCCAGCGGATGTCATAGACCGCGATCAACGTCCCCTCAGGCGTCGTGACCAGGCCTGGAATCCGGTAGGCGCGGGAGCCCCCCGAGCCTGCGCTGCGCAGCGCGACCCCCAGACGTTGCGTCGCGGCGGGGCTCGGGTCCTCCACCGGGACCTCTTCACCGCTCACCACCACGGCGCGGACCCGGGCGTCCACGCGCCCGTCGAGGTCTGCCCCCGGTGACGGCGTCACCGAGATCCAGAACACGTTCCGGCCCGGCGCGAGCACCTGCGCGCCGCGCACGGTCCGCAGCCGCGCCGGGTCCTTGCCCGGCCGCTGTGCTCTGCCGAAGCGGTCCCCCTCACCGAGCACCTGGTCAGGTTGGTCGTAGGAGAGCTCGAGGCTCGCGCCGCCGTGGAAGACCTCCACGCGCTCCAGCTGCTCCGCGTCGGAGGTCCCCGCCAGGTCAAAGCTGATGGACTCGAGCTCGAGGGGCTCGAGGAACCCGCGGGTCTGAACCTCCACGGCGAGGATCGGGTTCAACTCGTTGCCGACGAGGACGGGCAGGACCGGCTGCAGCGCACGGCACCCGACGACGGCCATGGGGCGCGCGGGCTCGAGCACCACGTCGTCGATCAGGACCCCCTTCCCCGGCGGAGACGCGCACCGGATCCGGAGCCCGTCGGCGCCCGGCGGCAGCACGGCGGTGACCTCGGTAAGGAAGCCGCCGATGACCACGT
>CBFHHK010000088.1:13627-16645 GCA_965655435.1 Planctomycetota bacterium
GCACCGGATCCGGAGCCCGTCGGCGCCCGGCGGCAGCACGGCGGTGACCTCGGTAAGGAAGCCGCCGATGACCACGTCCTCCGAGGCGTCCACCAGCGCGGACCACTGCCCACCGACGCGCGCGGCGACCGTACATTCGAAGGGGGCCGCCCGGGTCCAACGCTCGGCCCAGAAGCCCAACCGCCCGGCGCCACCGAGGTCCTCGAAGTCGAGCTCGATCTCGCAGCGCTTGCCCCCGGTGAGGTGCAGGCTGTGGGCGCCCGTGCGCACGTGGTCGCCGTTGATCGCCGCCGCGCCCTGGGTCACCCTCCAGGTGCCCAGCTCCGAGTCGAGGGCCGTGAAGGGTCCGATGGCCGCCCGCTCGAACCCCTCCTCCGTCCGGACCGCTGGCCCAACCGCTGGCTCGCCCGCTGGCCCCTCTTCCCCCACCCTGGGACCGGACGCCTCGGCCGGCGCACCTGTCCCCGACGTGCCCCATGGTCCCGCCCAAGGCCCCGTCGGCGCGGGGGCCAGAATCGTCGCAGGGTCGAGCGTCGCAGGGGACGCGGCGGCGTCCACGACCGCCGTGGACAGGGACGCGGCGACTGCCAGCGCCAGCAAGGACATCGAGCTAGGGTTCGGCATGTCACCCAGAATGCACCCGAGGCCGTGGTGCCGAGGCTCTCGCGGTACGGTCTCCGCGTGAGATTCCCGTAGGTTTCCCGCCGCGCACCGACGAGGCCGCTGGCCCAGCACCGCGGGTCGCAGCGGGTCTGAGGGGCCCTCACGCCCGCTCCCGCCCGGTTCTGCGGCTTGCCGGCGCGCCAGGGAACCCATCCCCCCCAAGGTGCGTCTATCTGGGACGCGGGAGTCCCGAGCGGCGCCGAGCGCCAGGGCCGCGTATTTTTTGGGGGCGATTCTCCGCCCCCCCTCCGGACAGGAGCACCACCCGGCTGCCCCGTTCAGAACATCTGGCCTGACCTTCTCGAATGCTGTCGATACTCACGACCCTCGCTCTCGCCGTCGCCCCCCAAGCGGTCGACCCCACCGGCAGCCTCCAAAGGCTCGCCGTCCCCACCGACCCCGAGGGCACCGTCGTGATCTCCGTCGAGCTGGACGGTCAGCCCGCCGACCTGGTCCTCGAGCGGTACTCCCTCCGCGCTGGGGACTTCCAGCTGCTGGTGTCCCGCCCGGACGGATCCGTGGCCCCCATGCCCGCCCCTCGGCCGAACACCTGGCGCGGTGAGGTCCCTGGATGGCCCGAGACGATCGTCACGGCGACGATCAACCACGAGGGTCTCTCGGCGATCGTGGCGGACTACGCGACGGATCGCGAGTGGCAGATCCAGCCGGCGGCTGGCCTCCCGACCGGGACCTACTCGGTGGCGCGAGCCAGCGACCTCCCCGCCACCGGCGGCGTCTGCGGCGTGGGGAACCAGATCGGCTCCCAGAACACCAACAGCGGCCCCGCGACCAGCAACCTGGGCACCGGTCTCCAGCTTTGCGAGGTGGCCTTCGACGCGGACACCGAGTTCTACCAGCGCAACGGCAGTAGCGTGCAGGCCACGATCGACGACATCGAGCGGATCATGAACCGGGTGGACACGATCTACGTGCGCGACGTCGACGTGACCATCCAGCTCACCGCCATCGTGGTCCGGACCTCGTCCCCCGACCCCTACACGACCAGCGACGCCGGCCAGCTCCTCGACCAGTTCCGCAACGAGTGGAACCAGAACTTCTCCGGCGTCCGCCGCGACCTCGCCCACCTGTTCACTGGCCGCAACGTCAACGGCGGCACGATCGGTATCGCCTACCTCGGCGTGGTCTGCAGCCAGACCGTCGGCTACGGGCTCTCCGAGTCGCGCTTCACGAACAACCTCGTGAACCGCACCGGCCTGACCGCCCACGAGATGGGCCACAACTTCAACTCGAACCACTGCGACGGCAACGGCGACTGCCGGATCATGTGCTCCGGCCTCGGCGGCTGTAACAACGACGTCTCGCGCTTCGGGACCTCGAGCGCCAACGGGATCCGCACCTACGCGATCAACCGGGGCTGCCTGCTCGACCTCTCGCCGCCCCTCTCCCTGCCGGTCACGGACAACTTCCCGGTGACCCAGCTCAACCGGAACATCTGGATCAGCTTCCAGGGCACCGACATCACCAACGCGGCGGTCAACGAGCCCTCCGCCCCGTACTCGATCCGCCTCAACGCCCAGAACTCAGGCAACCTCAAGGACGATCGGCTGATCTCCAACAAGCTGCTGCTCGACGGCCTGAACAACGCCTCCGTCTCCTTCTACTCTCAGCACCGCGGCGTGCCCGCTGGCGGCGCTATTGACGTGGAGATCCTCGACTCGAGCAACGACTGGATCCTGCTCGAGCGGGTGGTCTCTGACGGCGTCGACGAGAGCAGCTTCACCTTCCACCAGATCGCGGTGCCGGCCGGGGCCTTCTTCGACGAGGCGCAGGTCCGCATCACCGCCGACGTGGATAGCGGCACCCAGAACTGGTACATCGACGACTTCGAGGTGACGGACAACACCTGCGGCGGCGTCTCCAACTTCTGCTTCGCCAACCCCAACTCGGCCAACATCAACGGCGCGAACATCTCGATCCTCGGCTCCACCAACCTCGCCGCCAACGACCTCACGTTGCTGACGACGAGCTGCCCGGTCGGGAGCTTCGGCATCTACATCTTCGGCGACCAGCAGACCCAGATCTTCCTCGGGAACGGGTTCCTCTGCGTCACCGGGAACCCGCTCTATCGCCTCGGGATCGCCCAGGCCGACATCTTCGGCACGAGCTTCCTGTCGATCGATAACCAGAACCTCCCCGGCGGGCTGATGATCAGCCCGGGCGACACCTACAACGCGCAGCTGTGGTACCGCGACTCGGTCGGGGCCGGCTTCAACCTGAGCAACGGCGTCGAGATCAACTTCTGCCCCTGAGCCCAGCGCCCCACCTCGCTCGAGAGCCCCCGCCGGACCGATCCGGCGGGGGCTCTCGTCGTCCGTGGCGATCCTCCCGCAGCGG
>CBFHHK010000089.1:0-6546 GCA_965655435.1 Planctomycetota bacterium
GGTCGAACCGGGCGCCGATTCAGGCAGCGGGCTCAGGGGCAGCCGGCGGGCGGTGCCCGCGGCAGCCCAGCGGCCCAGGTGGTGGGCCGAGGCGATTCATGGCAGGACAGAACCGACCGGAAGAAGCGGCGACGCGGGTCATCACAAGGGGGCCCGGCCCCTTTGTGACCTGGTGCCTGGTGCGGCTCGCCGACGGCCAGCACCTCGTGGCCCACTCCAGGCGCCACCGCAAGGGGCTCAGGCCGCACCGGATCACGGCGGAGGGGATGGCGGACCGGCTCCTCTCGCTGGAGGTCCGCGCGTTCACGCACCTTTGGGGGCTCCGACGGCTGGGCTGGTGGGTCGCCGCGCTCTTCATCGTCGGGTCCACGTGCTTCACCGTGGGCGCCTTCGCCGCGGCGTTCCCAGGCTTCGCTCCGGGGCCCCTCGCCGAGGGTGACTTCCTCGGCCGCCTGTTCGCCACGGGCGCCGTGTTCTTCACCGGGGCGGCGTGGCTCCAGTGGTTGGAGGTGCTCAACGGGGACATCGAGGAGGCGCTGGCGTCCGGGCCCCGGCCCGGCTGGCGCTGGTTCGGGTTTCGACCTCGAAACCTCGGCTACCTCGCGAGCAGCGTGCAGCTCGCCGGGACCTTGCTCTTCAACGTCAGCACGCTCGCGGCGACGCGGCCTGAACTCTCGGCCCGGCAGGAGAGCCTCTGGATCTGGGCCCCCAACATGGCGGGCTGCGTTTGCTTCCTGGTGGCGAGCTACGCGGCCTACGCCGAGGTGTCCCATGGGCCGGCGTCGTTCGCGCCCCGCAGCCTCTCGTGGTGGATCGTGATGATCAACATCGCCGGGTCGGTGGCGTTCCAGGTCTCCGGCTTCACGAGCTACGTGGGCGCCTCCTCCTCCCTGCTGTTCTGGTCCAACGTCTTCACGATGATCGGCGGCGGGTGCTTCCTCGCCGGTGCCTACCTGTTGATCCCCGAGCTGTTCGACGAGGTGGAGAGTGAGGCCCCCGAGCGCGGGGTCCCCGCGCGCTGACGGATCCAATCTCTCGGCGTGCGGCTGAGAGCCGGAGAGCCGGACCGAGGGAGAGCCGGACCGAGGGAGAGCCGGACCGAGGGAGAGCCGGAGAGCTGGAGCGCCGGGGAGCGGAGCTCTGGACGCTCCGGCAGCGCGGCGCACCCCGCCAGTCCCCGTGCACCCACCGGGGTCTCCATGGCATGAGCCTTGCCCACGGCCAGCCCATGGACAGGGAGCTGGGGGCCGGGACCTGGGGGCAGGGGCCGTCTCGAGCGGCGGCGCGCTGGCCCGCGCGCTAGCTCGCGCAGGGTGACGGCCCAAAGGCTCGTACAAGGAGTACCGTCTCCCACCGCGACCGGGCTCCCCACGGGCGCGGGGGCCTGGGTGCCGCCAGCGGGGGTCGTCCTCACAGTGCCCGGACGGCGCTCCGGCCGCGGCGAGGCCGGAGCGTTCGGCTGCTCACCGGGCGGCGCTCGCCTCGGTGGTCGAGACGATCTCCGTCGCCGTGGGCATCGCGAGGAGCTCGCTCAGGGCAGCGCGCGCGCGTGTGTAATCGGCGTCCAGCTCGAGGGCCTCGCGGAACTGATGCAGGGCCTCATTGCGTTGGCCAGCCTTCATGGCCACTGAGCCGCGCAGGAAGTGGAGGCGAGGCGACTCGCGGAGCTGGCCAGGGGCCGTCTCGCGCAGGAGACGGTCGACCTCATCCGTCCGCCCGAGCTCGATCAGCGTCTCGCCGGCCCGATAGAGCGCGCGGTCATACCCGTGGTGCTCCAGCTCTGCGAGGTAGGCGTCCAGGGCCTCCATGGGGCGCCCGGCCTTCGCGTGGCACCGGCCGAGGCGGTAGCTGGCCTTGGGCTGCAGGGGGTCCAGTTGGACCGAGCGCTCGAGCATCTCGACCGCCAGTTCAAGCTTCGCGATGTCCTCGAGTCGGCGGCCCGCTCGGTAGTAGCCGCTCGCTGAATCCAGCTCTGCGGCCCACCGGAGGATCGCCTGGGCGTAGGACTCGCTCGTCATCCCCGGCTGCCGCCTCAGCGCAGCAATGAGGCGCTCCTTGAGGCTGGAGGAGTCAGCCAGGCGGAGCGTGGACATCAGGGCGAAGTCGTTCACGTCCCAGTCGAAGTAGGGCTCCATCGCCTGGTCGAGCTGGCTGAGGTCGAGCCGTCTCCCGAGGCGCTCCTTGAGGCCGTCGAGCCCGCCCGACGGCGACTCCGCCATCAGGTGCTCGAGGGCCGGGAAGTCGAGGGTGTTCATCAGGCCCGTCGAGGAGGTGCGGAACGCCTGCGCGTCCGGTGACAGGACAAGGTAGGGGAGCAACCGCGAGGGGACGTCGTAGTTCGCCTGCAGGAACTCGTCGAGCTGCTCATTCCCGATGACGCCCTCGGCGCTGCGAGGCGCGATGGGGGACTCGGAGCAGATCAGCAGGAAGTAGCCGGATCGCAGGTACGCCAGCCAGCAGTGGTCGAAGGCGGAGTCGATCGACCGCAGGATGATGTCGAGGCCCTCGTCGTTGAGCTTGCCGTCGATCCAGGTGATGTAGACCCCATCCGGGGTGAGCTTCTGGCGGACGTGCTGGAAGAAGTCAGCCGTGTAGAGCTTCGACGAGCTGAAGTAGAGCGGCGAGGTGACGGTGTTGAGGATCAGGGAGTACTGGCGGTCCACCGTGCGCACGAACCGGATGCCGTCGCCGTGGACCAGGCGGGTGTTCGGCTGATCGAAGATGTCGAAGTTGTGCTCCCTCATCCGGTGGAGGTTGTCGAGGATCACGCGATTGATCTCCACGGCGTCCGTCCGCTCGAACAGGAGGCCCACGGTCCCTGCGGTGGCGCCACTTCCGACGCCGAGGACGAGGGCGTCGTCCAGCCGAGGCGCGAAGATGGACGACACGGCGCCGACCGCCTTCTCCGCGATGGAGTTGAGCGCCATGCTCACGTATCCGTTGATGAAGAAGCTCGGCGAGCCGTCTCTCTCGATGATCGCGAAGGTGTCCTGGGCGCCCTTGAAGCGCTGCGTTCGCTGCCGGTCCTCTCTCGTCGACTCCAGCGCCTCGGCGCTGCTGAAGGAGCGGTGGCTCACGTAGAGCAGCATCTCGTCCCAAGCGGGCAGCGCGAGGAGCGCAGTCGACAGGGCGAGCGCGCCGGCGAGGGCGAACTCCCGGACGCGCCAGCGCTGGAGGACCAGGGCCAGGACCAGCGTCGTGATCACGAAGAGCAGCAGCTGGCCGTAGTCCAGGTTCGGGTGGAGCACGAGGGCCATGAGGAGGAAGCCCCCGGCGTTCGCAAAGGAGGCGCACGCGAGCACCCGGCCGGACTCGACGGCGACGTCGGAGTGGCGGCGCAGCAGCGCAGGGACGGTCGCTCCGAAGCCGATGGACGGGAGGAGCATCAGGACGAAGGCGAGGCAGACCTTCAGACCCACGAGGGCGACGTTGTGCTCTGCCGCGTCCGAGAAGACCGACGCGTAGATCGCGGCGGAGGTCGGGAAGGTCCCCAGGAAGAGGACGACGCCTCCCGCGGCGGTCAGGAGCGCGCCGTTGAACGAGAGCCGGAGGTGAGAGACGGCGACGGAGCCGAGGGTGATGCCGATCAGGGTCACGGCGAGGACGATCGCGAAGGTGTCATTGAAGGGGCCGTAGACCGCCTCGAACACCTTGATCATGGTCAGCTGGAACACCGCGGAGGCGGTGCTCGCCAGGGCCAACGCGATCATCACCTGGCGGCTGATCGGGAGCTGCGGGAGGGACCTGGGTGCCTCGGCGCTGGCGGTGCCTGCGCGATCGATCAGGTAGACGCCCACCGCCACGAGGACGTTCAGGGATGCGAGCCCGAGCGTTGTGGCGCGGAGGCCGAACGAGCGCAGGACGATGAAGTGGAGCCCCAGCGCGGTGAGGGCTGCGCCCAGGTTGTAGAGGCCGTACGCGAAGGTGAAGACCTTGTCCGTGCGGACGCTCGCGACCATGGCCGCGAAGATCGGGATGCTGCATCCGATCAGGAGCGCAGGCGTCACCAGCAGGGCGAAGGCGGCGGCCATCGGGGTCACGCCGAACGAGTCGACGGCCGACATGGCGTGGACCACCTGGTCGATCTGCTCGTACGCGACCGCGAAGAAGATCGCGTACAGGCCGATGCCGAGCTCGATGGCCCAGAGGTATCGGCGCAGTCGGTGGGCATGGAGGGTCCCGAGCCCGATCCCCAGCAGGAACGTCAGCAGGACGGTGGCGTTGACGGAGAAGGGGCTCCCGACGAGGTTCGCGAGCAGCCTGGCGTAGAGGATCTCGTAGCTGATCCCGCAGAAGCCCGAGAGCAGGACGAGTGGCGCGAGGAGCCACGGTGCTGCACGGGAGGTCACGGGACGGACGGCTCCGGCGACGGCGCCGTGAGTCTCGGCGTGGGGGGGCGGGCTACCCTGGGGAAGGGCGCCCTGGGGAAGGGGCTGCTCGTCAGGAGTCATCGTGATCGTGCGGCGGGTTTGGCGCAGGCAGGGGGCGCGCGGTACCGACGGTGAGATATCGGCCGAGATCAACGCCGTGGCTTAGGCCAATTCCTAGTCCTCGGAGGGGCGCGGCGAGTCCTCTCGGTTCCCTGAGGATCATGTGGCATGAAGGGCTATCCTCGGGCGCCAGCGGCGGAGAATCCTGTCAGGTTCCACCCGCGGATTGGACGAAGTCGACCCCATGAGCCAGGGAACATCCAGCGCCGAGCGCCGAGCGTCCGTGGGAGAGCGGATGGGAGTCTTCCTGTTCCTTGGCGCCACCCTCGCGGTGCCGCTCGTGGCCTGGGAGTGGTTCCCCTTCTCGGCGCCGACCATGTTCTCGGAGCGGACCGTCTCCTACTGCCACTACCGCGTGTGGGATGAGAGCGGCGACCGGATCTCCCGGCGCGAGGTGGGGCTGCAATGCAATAACCCACACGACCCGCCGCTGACCACGTTCGGCCGCCGGGGATATGGCCGGCTCTCGCCAGAGACCCTCAACCACTACGACGCCGTGCCGACGGTCGATGAGATCCGTGAGCACGTCCAGGCCCGTGCGGAAGGGCGACGATTGGTCGTACGACGCCGGGTGATCGGTTCCGTGGACGACGACCACATCGGCATCGTTCAAGAGGACATCTTCGAGGTCGAACCGCGATGAAGGCTGTAGACGAGCAGCGCAGAGAGGGCCGGCTCTCGAGGTTCACGGGCTCACTCTTCAGGCCCACCGAGCCGCTCTTCGGGCTGGTGTCGCTCTGGGCCCTGTTGGCGGTCGCCGTGTGGGTGTCGACGGAGACGCACCTCGACCATGTGGACTGGGAGAAGGGGAGCCCCGTGTCGGTGCTGGGGTCCATCCTCCCCGAGTCCGTGCTCGCCAGCCAGGTGCTGTTCGACGTGAGCCGATGGACCCTCTGGATCGCGGCCGGGTGCTGGGCCCTGCGGGTCCTGGTCCCTGTGTCCGGCTGGGTCACCTTCGCCGCCTACACGCTCCACGCCTCGATGTTCTGGGAGAACCTGCCGTGGTTCCGCCACAAGTTCGTGCTCCCTGCGCTGCTCCTCTTCATCCACGCGCTTTGGTTCCAGTGCTATCGCCGTGAGTTCCGCGCGGCCCGCGGCGCGCTCCTGAGCGCGAAGATCTGCCCAGCCTGGGTCCCCTTCCTCGGGATCTACAGCGTGGCCACCTTCTACGGTCTCGCCGGGGTCATGAAGCTCTGGCGCGGCGGCCTCGAGTGGGGAGACGGGGTGTCCCTGCAGCTGTGGATTTACCGCTTCGGCGACGAGGATTGGCTCCTGACCCGGTGGATCCTCGAGGACCGCACCGTGGCCATGGTCCTGCAGTCGGGGGCCATGGTCATCGAGTGCCTCTCGTTCCTCGCGATCGTGCTCCCCCGGGTCCGCACGGCGTTGGCGCTGAGCCTGGTCGGGATGCACATCGGGATCGAGTTCACGTTCGGGATCCCCTTCGCGAGCAACGTCGTCCTTGTGATGGTCTTCCTCCTGCCATGGACCCGGCGGATGGTCGAGCGCCTCGCCGTGGGCAAGGCGCTCTCCGAAGGGTCCGGGGACAGCCCGGGGCCCGCCGTCGACGAGGTGCCCGGGCGGGGCTAACCGCCGTCCGGCGCGGTCCGGGGTGAGGGGCGCCGCGCGGCCCCGGTCAGGCTGCCAGCGGCAAGCGCTGCCGCGCTCAGTCGGGGTCGCCCCGCGGGGGCTCAGGGGGGGCTAGACGGTAGACCCACGCCATGTCGGTGGATGGAATCCCGTTCGGGTCGTGCCCGCCGAAGTAGGTCGAGCCGTCGCCCTCGAAGGGGGACGGGGCGTAGCACCGGGTCGCCACGAGGGGCGCGCCGTCCGCGCCGTCGGCCCCGCCGACGCGTTCCATTCGGTAGCGCCCCTGGGAGTCACGGACCGCGTAGAGCGCGCCCCGGTAATAGCCCCTCTTCCAGATGGGCAGCTCCGGGCCAGCGCCCCTGAACTCGAGGCCGACGAGGTGCTGCCGGGCGCCGCTCCGTGGGGGGGTGCTCGCAGGAGGGGTCGTGTTGGGGGCGTCCTTGCCAGAGCCGCCCGCACCCGAGCC
>CBFHHK010000089.1:6646-9975 GCA_965655435.1 Planctomycetota bacterium
CGGATCAGGTCGGCCAGGACGACCTCGCGGTGCCTCGTGAGCAGCCCCTCGGCGCTCTGGTCGAGCCGGATCATCTCGCCCTTCGCCTCGCTGTCAGGGGACCACATGAAGAGCAGGGACTCGCCGCGCCCTGTTGGCGCAGCGACGGCCGTGAGGCCACGGATCCCGCCGACGTCGGAGCGGACGCGAGGGGCGAGGTCCGAGAGGTCGTGGGCGACCTCGTAGGTCGGGTCTTGGCCATCCACCCGCCGGTAGATCCGGGCGCCCGACGAGAAGACCAGCGAGCCGTTGGCGGTGGTGATCCCGAGGGGGCGGACCTCCACCGGACCGAACTCCGGGTCGCTCTCCCACGCGATGCCCCCGGGGACCTCCGGGTCGTAGACCCCCGAGAAGATCCCGTGGGTCCCGATGCTGAGGAAGGCACGGTCGACGCCCGTGACCGAGTCGCGGTGGACGTGGAGGTCGCGGACGGAGAAGGCCTCGGAGCGGCCCCGCGGCCCCGCCAGGACCCGGACCTTGGTCCACTCCGGGGCGTCGTCCCCGCGCACGAAGCAGTGCACGGCGGTGCCGCGGAAGCCCGTGGCGTAAGCGCACGCGACGAGCAGCGTGACCGGCGACTCCAGGGCGTCGCCGTCGCCGTCCGTGCGGAAGGTCAGGCTCGACAGGACCTCGGGCCGCACGTGGCCGGGTCCGAGCTCAAGGTCAACCTCCCACTCCCCGTCCGGCGCATCGAGGCGCAGGATCCGGGCCCAGCCCTTCCGGGGATCACGCCCGCCGTAGTAGACGTTGCCGCCGTCTTGCCAGTAGCCGACCGCCGCGAAGAGTCGGCCGCCGTGTCCCGTGAGATGCAGGACCTCCGAGCCACCCCGTGTCGATGTCTCTGATGAGCCCTGGCTCGCGATGAAGGACGGGGTCCACTGCTGGCTGGCCGCAGAGGGTGGCGCGAGGAGAGCGGCCAGGAGAAGGCCCTGCAGAAGGCCCTGCAAGAGGCCCTGCAAGAGGCCCTGCAGAAGGCCCTGCAGGAGCGCCAGCGAGCGGCTCCAGGAGAGGCGCTCACCTCGGGGCCCGTGAGCGCCTGTGGGTCCACGCTCCCTGCTCGGGCCCGTCCTCCCGTTGGCTCCGGGGAGCGATCCGTTGGACCCTCGAAGGGGAGGGCGCGCTTGAAGCGGGGTGGTCATGGGGGGGGGAGGTCGCAGGGCCGCGGGCGCTTGGAGCGTCGCGCTCACGGGGAGGTCGCGCTTACGGGGAGGTCGCGCTCACGGGGAGACGGGGGAGGCGCGCCGAGATCCGAGGCGCAGGAGGGCTGCGGCCACGAGGGCGGCGATCCCCCCGATCAAGATCGGGTACTGGGGGGCGAAGCCCGCGAGGACCCCGCCGCCAAAGCAGAGGAGCGCGGATCCGAGCACGCGGATCGAGTGCGCCACGCCGAGCATACGCCCCTGGGCCTGCTCGCCCGCGGTGTCGGAGAGCAAGGCCGACATGTTGGTGGTCGCCAGCGACATGGCCGCTCCCACCAGCGGGAGGATGAGCAGGAGCCACTGCCATCGATCAGGGGCGATCTGGAACGCGAGTAACACGCCGAGGGCGACGGCGCTGGCGGCGGTGGCGGACCGGGGAGTCAGGCGCCGACCCACCGGGCGGATCAGGAGCCACTGCGTCGCGACCATGGAGACGCTCGTGTACGACATCAGCCAGCCCACCTGGGAGGAGGTGAGCGACCACTTCTGAACGAAGAAGACCGGGTTGAACTGAAAGACGAAGTCGATGCCCAGGTAGAGGAAGAAGTTCACCAGCAGGAGCGTCCGGAAGGAGGGAAGCCGGAAGGCCTCGCTGAAGTCCGCGGCAGCCCCGGCCCGCGGCGCCGCGGCGCTGGGCCTTCGCTCCTGCGGCTCCTGCGTGGGGGGCGCAGGCGCCGGAAAGCGCCAGAGGACCACCAGAGCGCAGGCGATGGAGATCACCCCGGCGACCGTGAAGACCAGCGGGTAGGAGGCCCACGGGAACTGCTGGCGGTCTGCCAGGTGTCCGCCGATGGCGGGCGCGAAGACATACGCGAGGCTGCTGGACAGGTAGACGTATCCGAACCGCCGCGTCTTCTCGACGCCCTTGAAGCGTCCGGCGAGCTCCGCCTGGGCGAGGACCAGGAGCACGCCGCTGAAGCCGATCAGGAACTGGCTCAATACGATGAGCCCGACCTGGTCCACGCCGATGGACCACGCGATCGCGAAGTTCCCGAGTCCGGTGATGCCAAGGGCCGCGGCGAGAACCGCGCGCCGGCCGAGGCGGTCGGAGAGCCGGCCGAGGACGGGGGAGCCGAAGAACTCGCCGAGGCGCATCATGCCCATGGCGACGCCGAGGAGGAACGCTCGGCGGGCCGTGCTGGTGCCCTCGGGCAGGACCCCGTTCTCCTCCGGGTGGAGGAACATCGGTGAGAGCGCAGGCGACACGAGGGCGCCGCCGAAGAAGCCGAGGAAGACCAGCCCGTAGATGATCGTCGTCCCGCCGGTTCGCGCGTCCGTTGAGGTGCTGGGCATCGGGTCAAGCGCCATGGGAGTGGACGGGGGCTGGTGGGAGAGGGGGAGCCGGGAGGAGACGTTCCTGTGGACCCGGAGCTCCTTGGAATTAGGCCTCCTGGGTGCCGAGTCTCCGGGGTGCCGGGATGAACGTCGCTCCGAAGCGCGGGATCATCGAGCCCTCGAACCCTGGCGGGGCGGAGCTCAGGGACGCCGGCGTTCCGGCGCGCAGGAAGCGCTTGTGGCCACGAGACAGCCTATCGAACAGGAGCCGGGCGCCGATGCGGTTCTGGGGGCGTTGGCGGGACCGTGCTCTGGGGCTCCACGGCCCAGGGACCAGGGACTAGGCCTGGCAGCGAGGGCCCGAGGGAAGCCCGGGTGGAAGCCGCGGTGGGAGGCAGGCCCCCTCCGCAAGCGTCGGGTCAGGGGCGCTCCTGATCAGACCTCGACGCGGCCGCTGGGCTGCTCGCCGGGCCGACTCGGGGGGCCGCTCGGGGGAGGGCTGGCGGGGCCGCGCGGGGTCTCCGAGCTGCCGACGAGCAGCAGGTGCTGGGAGGCGGCGACCAGGAGGAGCGCCCCGGCCGCGATCCTGAGCGCGGGGGCGTACAGCCAGTTGGCCACGCTGCCGCCGAACTCGTTGACGGGGAGCGCGACGGCGAGGAGCGCGACGCCGGCGGCGCTGGTCCAGAGGAAGCTCGTGGTCCCGGGGACAGCGGGCGGCCCGCTCGAGGTCGCGTCAGCGCGCGTGCGCGACAGGGATCGGAGGAGCATCAGGACGCAGGCCACCGCCGAGACCAGGAACAGGACCCCGGGGAGCTC
>CBFHHK010000089.1:10073-16346 GCA_965655435.1 Planctomycetota bacterium
CGCGGCGCGTCGCTCTTCCCGGTCCTCCACGGGAGGCGAGGGCCAGGAGAGCCGAGGAAATCCAGAGGAGGACGCACACCAACCAGCTGTGTGGGCTGCCCCAGTTTTGCCTCACGCGGCTGTCCCATGCGCCCGCCTCCATGCCGAGGTGATCTCCGATGAGGTCATCCCCGAGGACGGCGAAGCCGAGGGTGAGGACGGCGGCGAGCGTCGCCACCGCGAGGCCGACGCTCATGCGGGTCGGGGCGGGCCCGTCCCCTTGGAGCCCGCGGGCCTCGAGCGTGAAGGCCTCGAAGGCGACGAGGAAGAAGCCGGCCGCAGAGAGGACCTTGAACGTCTCCTCCCAGATGTCCTTGCTGGCCGACGCGGGGAAGATGCTGTCGATCCCCGTGCTGATGGCGGCCAGCGCGGAGGCGGTGATCCCGAGCCAGCGGAGCTGCCGGGCACGCCAGAGCTGGGGGAGGCGCCACAGGACGAGGCCGGCTGCGATCGCCGCGTACGCGAGCACCGCCGCGTCGCTCCAGTTGCGCAGGCCGAGGGGAACGGGGGCGTCGACCTCGTGGGAGAGGAGCTCGTGTCCCTGGAAGCGCTCGTCGATCCCGAGGAAGAGGAACCCCAAGGAGGCCACGAACCAGAAGGGCCGGAGCTTCGAGCCGCGCCCCCTCACGCCCGCGAGGCCGAAGAGGGTCGAGGCGCCGAGGAGCCACACGCTGCTCCCGAGATCGATCGGGCCACCCTCGCGGAAGAAGAGGTTGGTCCGCTCTTCCGGGCCGAGCGCGAACCAGAGGGCCGACCACGCGAAGGCCACGCCGTAGGTCGCGAGGAGCAGGGCGCCGAGGCCTCTCGCTGCGGGTTGGGTGGTTGTCCTGTCCACGTGACCCGACGTTAGGCTCGCGCGGGTTGGACTCCAAGGAGCCTCGTGCTCCCGCCGTTTGCGGAATTGTCCGGTACCCACTGCGGGAGGGTGCCAGGGGGCTTCGGGTGCCGCGAGGCTGTCAGGCTCCAGCGCCCGGTTTGCTGACGCCCACACGGCGCTCGGGGTCGGTGCCTCGCGGCCTCCGCCCCGGCGGACTCCCTGGGCCGAGGAGCGCGGTCGGTGGGACCGAGGAGCCCGGTCGATCGGATCGAGCCGTCTGGGGTGAGGCTGGCCTGAGGCCTTCGGGGAGCTCTCGGTCCGGGGCCCAACGGCGATCGGGCTGCCGGGCCCCCAGGACTACCGGGCCCCCAGGACTACCGGGCCCCCAGGACTACCGAGCCCCCAGGACTACCGAGCTCCTGAACTGCCGAGCCCCTGAACTGCCGGGCCCCTGAACTGCTGGAACACTGGACGAACGGGCCAATGAGCCAAGGGACCCAAGGTCCTCGTCGAACGTGCCGGCCCGCAGGGGGTCAGCTGGAACCTGCCCAGGCGATGGTCCGGCGCGTCGCCTCGTCGAGGCCGACCGGCTCGTGGTAGCGGCCCCGGCAGGCGCTCTTGAAGGGCGCCATGTCATAGGAATGGGAGGTGGCGAGCTGGCGGGCCACGAAGCGGGTCATGGGGGGCTCGCCGGAGAGGCGCAGCGCGCCGTAGGCGAGCTCGAGGCCCGCGCCCACGGCGTAGGCCGCGGCGGCCGGGACCCGCCGGGTGACCGGTGCCCGTCCGGTGCCCTCGAGGATGCGGTTGATCCACTGCCACAGGCGAACCGGCTCCTCGTTGTTCACGAAGAACGCTCGCCCGTGAAGGTCTGCGGGGTCCTCCCGGAGCCCATCGGCCGCGGCGAGGTGGGCGGCCGCCGCGTTCTCGACGTAGGTGAGGCTGACCTCGCTCGTCCCGTCGCCGACGATCCGTAGGCGCCGAGCGTCGGCGCGCTCGAGGAGGCGGGGGATCAAGTTGGGGTCCTGTGGACCGAAGATGAGGTGCGGGCGAAGCGACACCGTCGCGAGCTCCGGACGGTCTGCTGCCAGGATCAGCCGCTCCGCCTGGGCCTTGGTGCGGGGGTAGTGCGCCAGGTAGCGGTCGGGGTAGGGGAGGTCCGGCCCGGCGTTGACGTGGTCGCCGCCGTCGAAGACGACGCTCGGCGAGGAGGTGAACACGAGGCGCGGGACGCCTGCGGCGCGACAGGCCTCGATGACCCGCGCGGTGGCGACCACGTTGGCGCGCTCGTAGTCGCGGGCAGGGCCAAAGACCCCGGGCCGCGCGGCGCAGTGATAGACCGTGTCCACCTCCTGCCGCCGGAGGAGCTCGGTGAGGGCACCGGGGTCGTCGGCGAGATCTGCGCGGAGCGTCTCGACCCCGCGCGCCTCGAGCTCCGGGTAGGCGCCGCGAGAGATGCTCGCCACGCGCTCACCGCGCGCGAGCAAGGCGTCGACGACGGCGCCGCCGAGGAATCCGCCGCCCCCGGTGACCGCGGCGCTGCCGCTCATCGGACCTGTCGCTCCGCCCAGGCCTTCAGCTCCTCGCGGTGGATCTTGGCGTTGTGCCGCGGATCCACGGGGAAGCCCGGGTGGAAGAGGAAGTGCTCGATGTCCGCAGAGCGGGCGACCTTCCGCCCGATCTTGCGCAGCTGCATGATGAACCCCTGGGTCATGACGTCGCTCTTCGGGTGCTCCCCGGGCAGCGCCTCGACGATGCAGAAGGGGACCTCCTCGCCGGGGGGGCCGACGCCCACCAGGGCGGTGCGCGCCGCGCGCGGGTGCTGGTTGAAGATGTTCTCCAGGGGCACCGGCATGCGGACGCCCCTCGGGGTCTCGATGCGGTGGGACTTGCGGCCCATGAACCACAGCCGCCCGTCGCTGTCGAAGCGGCCGACGTCACCAATACGGTGCCACACGGTCCCGTCGTCGCAGGGGATCTTCGCGCCCGCGGTGGCGGCGGTGTCCTCCGCGTATTCGGCGGTCACCACCGGGCCCCGCACGCAGATCTCACCGACCTCACCCAGCCCAAGGGCCAGGTCGTCAACCCAGCGTTCGATGGGCTCATCGGTGATGCCGATCAGCTGGATCTGAATCGCGGGGCTCGGGCGGCCCACGCAGGTCCCCGCGCCGTTCTTCAGGGCCTTGAGCAGGCCTGGGACGACCTCGCGTCCCGCGACACTCGCCACGGGGAGGGACTCGGTGGCGCCGTAGGGGGTATGGACATCAGCGTCCAAGGAGAGCACCGCGTGGGAATCCTGGATCAGATCGGGTGGCACCGGCGCGCCGGCCATGAGCAGGCGGTCCAGGCCCGCGAGCTTGATCCCCTGCTCACGGCAGTGGGGGAGCACCCGTCTCCAGATGGCGGGTGACCCGAAGGCGGTGGTGGCTCCCTGCTCCTCGATCGCGCGGATGATCTTCTCGGGCTCGCACTGCGCGGGCCTGGTGACGTCCATGTCGGGGAAGACGCTGGTCATCCCGAAGGCGATGTCGAAGAGCGCGAAGAGCGGGAAGCAGGCGAGGTCCACCTCGCCCGGCTTGAACCCGTAGATGGCCTTCAGGGCGGTCACCTGCGCGTGGAACATCCCGTGCGTGTAGAGCACCCCCTTCGGCGGCCCGGTGCTCCCGCTGGTGAAGAGGATCGCGGCGGGGTCGTCCCGGCGGGTTGCCTCGAGCCTCGGTTCGGGCGAGCCGGCGCGCTCCAGGCGGGCCAGGGTCGTCCCGCCCCAGGCGAGGCGGCGCCCCACGGTGACGAACACCTTGACGCTGCGGAACGGCGCGCGGAACAGGGTCCGGATCGCATGGGCAGCGGGGACCCCGATGAAGACCTCGGGGGCCATGCGCTCCACGGCGGCGAGCAGACGCTGGCGGCCCATGCCCGGGTCGGCGAGCACGGGCACGGCGCCGAGCTTGAAGACGGCGTAGGTGATCGCGATGAGGTCGGCGCCGGGGCGCACGAAGAGGCACACGCGCATGCCCTTCTTCACGCCCTCTGCCGCGAGCCCGGCCGCGATCCGATTGGAGCGCTCCTCGAGCTCGGCATAGGAGAGGACGTCCCACCCGCGCCCTCGCGGCCCGGGGGAGATCACGGCCGCGGCCTCGGGGTGCTGCGCCGCGCCCGCCGGGAGAAACGCGGCGATGTTCACCTCGTCCGGCACGCCGCCGAGGGCGGCGAACGGGTCGGCGGCGCCCTCGGGCAGGCGGGGGGGGCGCGGGTCCTCGGTCATCCCTCGGGCGTGTCGGGGTGGGTGGGCTGCTGGCGAACGCGGCGGATCGCCTCGAGCACCTTCTCCGGGGCGTCTTCCATGACGTAGTGCCCCACATCGTCGAGGCGCGTGACGCTCACTTCAGGGAAGCGTTGCTCCCAGCCGGCCAGGAAGAGCGGCGAGAAGCACCAGTCCTGCATGCCCCACACGATCTCCATCGGGAGACCGCGCAGACCCTCGAGACCGTCCGCGATCCCGGCGAGCGGGCCCCAGGACGGGTGGTCCTCGCGCATGGGAATGTCCGCCACAAAGCGCCAGGTTTGCTCGCGCTCACTCCACGTGCTGTAGGGCGCCAGCAGCGCAGCGCGCACCTCGGCGGAGAGCGGGCGCTCGGTGGTCATGCGTGTGGCCGCGCGCGCGAAGGCGTTGCCTCCCTGGACCGCGAGGCGCCCGAGTCCCGGCACCCGGCACAGGGCGATGCGGCGGGGAATGTGCGAGGACGGGAAGGCCGCGGTGTTGGTGACCACGAAGCGGCTCACCCGGTCCGGCCGCGCGAGGGCCGCGCCGAAGCCGATGGCGCCGCCCCAATCGTGCACCACCAGGGTCACGTCCCGGAGATCGAGCTCATCCATGAGCGTGACGAGCGCGTCCACGTGCTCGGCGAGGCGGGTTCCGCCGGCGACGCGGTCGGAGAGGCCCATGCCCAGGTGGTCGGGGACCACGACCCGGGTCTCGTCCTTGAAGCCGTCGACGACCGCCCGCCAGTAGAACGACCAGGTGGGGTTCCCGTGCACGCACAGGATGGGGCCGGGACCTCCTGCGGCGACCTGCCTCTCGTCCACCTGGCCCTCGTCCACCTGGCCCTCGTCCACGTAGTGCAGAGCGCGTCCCTGGACGTCGAGGAAGTGGGGCTCGTACCCGAACAGGTGTCGGAAGGGGCGCGTCCGTTCCCGGGCGCGCGCCTCGAGCGCTTGCAGTTGGAGGGTCAAGGGGCCGTGCGGGTGGGAGATCCGTGCGGGGAGATCCGTGCGGTGGAGGGCGGGGCCCCGGAGGGGGCGGCGGACACGGCCCAGAGGATACCGCTCCCCGCCGCCTCGGGCCGGATGTCTCCGCGGACCCCGCCCGAATCGCGCAGGGGCTCAGCGAGACCAGCGGAGCCGCAGGGTGCGGGGCGTCGGCGGGCCGTGGACGGCGTCCACGCGGACGGGGGCGGTGAGGCTGTAGGACCGCTCCTTCGGGTCCTGCGCGCCGCCCGAGGGAATCGAAAGCGTCTTCCCCGCTTCGGCCGGCAAGGAACTCGGGGAGTCGCCCTCGGGGGCACGGAACTCGACGGACCCGAGGGGGAGGTCGTGGAGCTCGAAGACGTCGCCACCGACGGGGTGGTAGCCCGCGTTCCAGGGGCCCCGGGCAGCGGTCGGCGCAGCGGGTGCAACGGCAGGCGGAGGCTCCGCCAGCGGCAGGCTCCAGCGGATCCAGCGCACGGCCGCTTCGACGTCGTGCTCGCCGCCGGGCGGGTCGAACTCGATCCGGATGGCCACCTTGCCCCGGGGCTGAAGGGGTTCGTCGAGGTGCACGACGGATCGGTTCGAGAGGCGACCGGGCTCGATCCGCGTGCAGGACCACAGTCCGTCTCGGGTCACCGCCCGAACCTTGAAGCCCTCCATCTGCATGGTGTTGCCGATCGAGCGGATGCGCGCGAGCGCGAAGCCTTCGGGGGTGGGCCGGGCGGCCGCCGTGCCCCCCGACCCGCCGAGCATGCTGGAGCGGGGAGAGATGGTGGCCTGGGCCTCGAGGATCAGGTCCTCGGCCCGCACCCCCGGCGGGAGCCCCCCGCGATAGATCACCGTGGGCCCCACCTGCACGTCGAAGCGAGACCAGACGCCGGCCCGGGTCCTGCGGGCCGAGCCCACCCGTGATTCTGCCCAGGGGTCGAAGCCCGCACCGCCCCAGTCCACGGGCCAGGCGTGGATGTCCCAGGGCCCGTCGCCGTCGAGCTCGGTGATCTCCACGCGGCCGTCCTGCCCCGTGATCCAGGGGCTCTGACGCCCTGGGGAGAGGAGGGGGCTCGTGCCCACGGGCAAGGCCTGCACGTGGTAGCCCCCGAGGGGCTGCTTGGAGTCGTCGGCGACGAGCAGGACGCCGACGCGCAGGGGACGGTCGTCCGCAGGAGACACCG
>CBFHHK010000090.1:0-1535 GCA_965655435.1 Planctomycetota bacterium
GCCCGCGCCGCCATGAAGTTCGTCGAGGGTTGACCGCTCAGGAAGGGCTCTCCCTGCGACCCCTCAGGGCCCCCCTTCAGGACGTTGAATTCGATGGTCAGCGGGTGCTCCCAGGACAGCCAGAGGGACCCGAAGCTCGCGAGACCATCCGGCCCCGCCGTGGCGACCACGCGCTCACCGCCGGAGAGCGCCTGGAGCAGGGACACTCCCTCAGCTGAGCGGTACTCCGCCCTCGCCGCGAGCTCCGCGCCGGGCTCCGCCCGGACGAAGAGGCGCGGCTGGCGCTGCTCCCCGGGCCAGGCGGTCTCAACGCGCGTCCCCCCCAGGTCCAGGGTCCAGGACGCCTCGCCGCCGGCCTCAAGCTGGAAGGGAGCCCCCACGACCTGCCGCAGCGCCTCCCGCTCGAGCCGAGCGTTGGAGACGTTGAGCAGGAACACGAACGTGAGCAGCGAGAGCCCCACGGTCAGGAGCGCAAGGAAGCGGAAGGCGACCATGGCGGGATCATGGGCTGGTCCGTCGTGATCGCCCAAACAGGATCCCTCGATTCCTTGTGGCGCCGGGAAGAACCCGCCGCCATCAGGGTCCCACGCTCGACGCCAGGCCCCCGGCTGACGCTTGATCTGACGCCCCTCCGGCGGGAAGCTCTCTCAAGGCCCACCACAGCCGCTCCCCATGGACCCCACTCAAACAGACGCCACCCCGGCCGGCGAGGGCCTCGACTCCCCGTCGCTGGACCGCCTCCAGGCCTGGCTGGTGCTGCTGCCCCTGGGCGTCCTCTGCTTTCCCGGGGAGCTGCTCTCCTCCGGTGGCGGGGCCCTGAGCCCCTTCCAGGGAGCGCCGGACACCACCTCCCTCGGCGTCGGCATCGGCGCCCTCTCTGCGATCCCCGCGGCGCTGCTCGCGACGCTCCGTGGGCGCGGCAGCCGCCTGCTCGGCCTGCCGCTCTTCTACATCATCATCGCCTTCGCGGCGTACCACCTGCCGCGCGCCGCCGACGTCTTCGGAGCGTGGCGCTCGGTGACCGCCTTCGCCGCGGCCGCAGGTTGGGCCGTCGCAGGGAGCGCCCTGGGCCCGGCCGGCCGCGCGACCCTCGTGAAGGGTCTGCCCGTGGCCTCCTTCCTGCTCCTGGCAGCCGCGTTCACCACCGACGGCGGCGCGGCGCTCGGGAACTCGGGGGACTTCTCCGAGGCCGCCCTTCCTGGCGCGGTCCTCGGCGCCGGCCTCTTCCTGCGCGGCATGGGGCCCCTCGCCATCATCGGGCTCCTCACCCTGGGGCTGTTCGCCTTCGAGGTCGGAACCATCCCGGTCTACGCGGGGCTGCTAGGCCTCGGCGCCGCAGCGCTCGTCGCGGCGGCCGCGCTCCCCTTCGCGCCGGAAGGCGACGCCCAGCGGTCGAGCTGCGCCCGTCGACTCCGCCTGCTCCTGCTCGCGCTCCTGATCGGCCTCGTCCCTACCGGCCTGCGGATCGCGACGGGTGGAGCGGAGCCCCCCGCCCCCACCGAGGCCGCCTCCGCCACGCCGGCAGACAGCGCGAC
>CBFHHK010000090.1:1632-3390 GCA_965655435.1 Planctomycetota bacterium
ACGGGGAGCACCACCGGCGGCTTCGACTTCCGCCTCAGGACCTGGGCGCAGCTCCCGGCGTTCCTGGGGACCCATGCGCAGCTCGGCGCCGGCCCCGGCCAGTTCCAGGCCGCGTTCCCTCCCTTCCGGGATCCCGCCGAGATCGAGGCGTCCTCCTTCGACCGTCGAGAGCCCACACCCATCGAAGTGGAGCACGCCCACAACGACCCGCTCACGGCGCTCGCCGAGCTTGGGGTCGTGGGCGGCGGCGCCTTTGCCTTGCTGCTCCTGCTCGCCCTGGTGCGAGCGGTGAAGCTGGTGACCCTCGGAGATGACGACCGGCGTGACCTGGCGCTGGCCGCCGTCGCCGTACTCGCCAACTGCACCGTGAACTCCCCGCTGCTCTACGGTCCGGTGGCCCCCCTGATCGGATTCGTCCTGATCGGCACGGTCCTCGGACGCGACGGGCGAGCCGAAGCAGAGCCGACGGCTCCCGGGCGAGCGAGCCTCATCAGCCAACGCTGGTACGAGCGCCTCGCCCCCGGGCTCGCGCTCGCGGCCCTCGTGCTGCTGGCCCCCCGAGCCATCTCCCTCGTTGGCTACGGCCGGGCACTGGCCGAGATCCCCGCCGCGCGGATCGTGCTCGACGACGGCCGAGAGAAGCTCGACGCTCAACGGCTCGGCGAGATCTTGGAGCGGGCTAGCGAGCACGCCCCCGACAGCCCCATCGTCCTCGAGCTGCGACGGGCGGAGCTCGCCTCAACGAGCGCCCCTGCGGCGGCGCAACGCGCCGCGCTCGACCGCTTGCTGAGCCGTCGCCCCCACAGCTTCGCCGCGCTGATGAACCTCGGTGTCCTCGAAGCCCGCGAGGGGGACTATGTGGCGGCCGAGAGGGCCTTCTATCGAGCGCTTCTTCTGGACCCCGGCTCCCCTGCACTGATCCAGAACCTCGTGCGCCTCGGCTGTGATCGTCGCGCACCCGCCGACGTCGAGGAGGCGCTCCAGATGCTCTCCAACCTCGGGCGCCTCGACCCCGCCTTCGTCCGCCAGCTCGCCCTCGAGAAGACCCTCGAAGGACGCCTGAGGATCGCGACTCCCCTGGTCGCCAGCTGGCGCACGGCCGAGGGCCTCGAAGCGATCGACCTCGACGACGCCAACGCCACGTACCGCGCCCAGAAGGACGCCGCAGCCCGAGGCGAGGCGCTCGAGCGCGACGCCTTCACGGTGGCGACCAAGGTGCGATTTGGCGTCGAGGACCTGAGCAACGGCAACGCTCAGCAGGCGGCGACCCAGTTCCGCCTGGCCTACCAGAAGGCCCGAGACGCTGGCGTGGACACGACCACCCTGCGGCTCCTGATGGCCGGCTCGTTCGCTGCCGCTGGCGACATCCCGGTCGCGACGGGATGGATGGAGACAGGGCCGTTCCGAGGCATCGAGTACGTCTTCCTGCCCTACGAGGCCCGGCAGGCCCTCAGGAACGCGGGGCTGGTCCAGAGCATGCCGCCCAGGATCGACCAGATCCCGGTGCTCTCGACCGACCGCTGAGCCGCCCCCCGGCCCTCGCTGCCGATCCCCCGGCCGCCAGCCCATCCCCCCCCGCGGACCAGCAGCCCCGCGCACGGCGGGAGCCCTCGAGGATCAGAACCGCCAAAAAGGGGCATTAGCGGTACCGAGATGCGTATCCAGCGCCCGAAGATCACTTACGGGACACGCACCGGCCATTCTCCGCCTCGGTGAGGCGTCTGATCCGCGCTCACCGCATGAGTCCATGGACGTAGG
>CBFHHK010000090.1:3412-16130 GCA_965655435.1 Planctomycetota bacterium
CAACGAACACCCACGATGACCACCGCCCCCAACGCCCCCGCCAATCCGCAGGCCTCCCGCAAGATCCTCGTCGTGGAGGATGAGGAGGCGCTCGCCCTCGGCATCCGGGACGCCATCGAGCATGCCGGGCACACCGTCTCTGTGGCCTTCGACGGGGACGCAGCGCTCGAGATTGCACAGGGGGGCGACTTCGACCTTATCGTCCTCGACCTGATGCTCCCGGGCCAGAGCGGGCTGGACGTGCTCCGGAAGCTGCGCGAGAACCAGCACACGGTGCGGGTCCTCGTGCTCACGGCCCTCGCCGATGAAGAGGACTTGATCCGAGGCTTCGAGGCGGGCGCGGACGACTACATGAAGAAGCCGTTCTCGCCGCGCGAGCTCGTCGCGCGTATCGAGGCGCAGTTCCGACGCGACAAGCTCGAGGCGGCCCCGCCGGCCATGCTCGAGCTCCCCGGCGACATCAAGGTGGACCTCGCGCGGCTCGAGGTGCACCGCGACGGGACGACCCTCCCGCTGACCCCGCGCGAGGGAGACATCCTCAGCTACCTGATCGAGCACCACGATCGGGTGGTGACCCGCGAGGACCTGCTGCTCGACGTCTGGCACTACCAGAGCGCCAACGTCGAGACGCGCACGGTCGACATCCACATCGTCGGGCTCCGCAGGAAGGTCGAGCCCGAGCCCAGCAAGCCGACGCTCATCCAGACGGTCCGCGGCAAGGGCTACCGCTGGTACTCCTGAGGATCCCCATGAGGCTCGCGCTCCGCCCGTCTCGACTCCGGGGCCCCTCCGGGCGGACCGCGCTCTTCCTCTACGTCCTGCTGGTGGTCTTGCCCGCCGTCGTCTTCGGCGGGCTCCTCTGGCGGCAGCTGCAGCTCGAGCAGCAGCGCGTCCTCGCCGAGCTCCCCAGGGAGAGCGAGGACGCCGCGCGGCGTCTTGCCGAGCAGTGCTTCAGGCGCGTGAACATCGAGCTCGAACGAGAGTTCATGCGGCCCTTCGAGGCCTACCGCGCCGAGGCCTACGTGGACGACCTGGGACCGATCCGGACCGAGGCCACTGCGCTGGCCTCGGAGCCCCGGCCAGACTCGGTCCTCGGGTGGTTCTCCTTCACCGCCGCTGACCCCGCTGAGGACCGCTTCGGGGCCCCCGTCTCGGTCGAGGTGCGGCGCGGCGCTGCGGACCCCGCGTCGCTCGATCCGGTCCGGACGCTCCTCGAGGAGATCGTCCGCGCGGAGTTCCTGGAGGGCCCAGAGCCCACCGAGTCCTTGGCCACGGCAGAGCTGGAGAGCGTCGGGTTCGAGGGCTGGGGTCAGACTCGCTCGAGGCGACTGCGGACCGTCCTGCTCAACATCGCGGACGCCGGAGTCGAGGAGTGCCGCTCAGCCCTCGACCAGAACCAGGAGCTCTACGAGGGAGAGCAGCACGACGTCCACGTCAGCTTCTTCTCCTTCCGCACGACGCGGCTCGCGCCCTCCGGGCGGCCCTTGCTCATCGCCTATCGCCGGGTGGTGATGCCCCAGCTCGCGATCCCCCTCATCGAGAGCTGCTTCGAGCCCATCACCAGGGACCTGATGCTAATCCAGGGGGTGGCCTTCGACCCCGAGTGGCTCTTCTCGCGGCTCCCGGAAGAAGAGGCCGCGCAGGTCCTCGGCCCCTCGCTTCGCTTCCTCCCCCCCAGGACGCGCCTGGCGAAGGACCCCGACCCCGACGTGTACTTCGCCCTCGACAACCTGCTCCCCTTCTTCGATGTGGAGCAGGACACGGCCCCCGACGTCATGTCGCGCGGGACCATGTTCGTGGCGGCGGACGTCGGCGAGCGCCGGCGGGGCTTCCGGGTGCAGAACTCGTGGTTCGGTGCCGTGGCCCTCGTGCTCATGATCTCCATGACCATCGGCATCCGGCTGCTGCTGAGCAGCGTCCGGCGGAGTCGCGAGGAGACGGAGCGCACGCGCAACTTCGTGGCCTCCGTCACCCACGAGCTCCGCACGCCGATCGCGGCCGTGAAGCTCTACGGAGAGATGCTCCGGGACGGCTGGTTCCAGGACGAGGCTCGACGCACCGACTACCTGACCCGGATCGTTACGGAGTCCGACCGCCTCGACCAGCTGGTGGACCGCGTCCTCCTGAGGCGGCGCCTCTCGGACCAGGCCCACGTGCCGACCAGCGGCTCCCTCAACGCCGAGGTCGCCTCCGTGAGGCCCGGCCTGGAGCTCGTCGGGGGGACGAAGGCCCACGACCTGGAGTTCGAGCTCGCCGAGCACCTGCAGCCGGTCCAGCTGCTGCCCGACGGCATCCACGTCATCCTCACCAACCTGGTCGAGAACGCCCGCAAGTACGCGTCCCCCGGTACTCCAGACGACGAAGACGCCGCGCGCGCCGCGGAGCCCGCCATCCTCGTGCGCACCCTCCAGGACCGCAAGTCGAGGGTCCTCCTCGAGGTCCTGGACCGCGGGCCCGGGATCGCAGAGGAGGATCGAGGGCGAGTCTTCGAGGCCTTCAGGCGGCTCGGCGACGAGGCGACTCGCAAGACCAAGGGGACAGGGCTGGGGCTGCACCTGGTCGCGCTGCAGGCCAAGGCCATGGGCGCCAGGGTCTCGGTGCACCCCCGTGAGGGGGGCGGCTCGGTCTTCCGCGTCATCCTCGCCAACGCCTGAGCCGCGCTGGCGGGGTGCGCGAGCCTGGCGCTAGCCCCGACGGCCCCTCGATGACTGAAGCGAGTGGGTGCAGCGCGCGCCGCAAGGTCTGCCGAACCCCTCTCCGCCCTCCCGGCACGCCCCCTCCCGGCCAGCTCCCGGACGGCCCCGGGGCCGTCCGGGGTCACCTGGTCGCCCTATTCGCCCCTGGGCCTCGGGGCCCCTGAATCCCTCGTTCCCAACTCCGCCGTCCATCGCCCGCCCACCGGACCGGGGGCGCAGGCACCCGGCCTCGAGACCCGCGCGTCGGCGTGGGCACGAAGCCTGCGTGGGCACGAAGCCTGCGTGGGCACGAAGAAGGGGGGCGCCGAAGCACCCCCCTTCATCCCTTGGGTCGGGTCGCGCCTCGAGGCCGGGCGCGGCTCACACGCGGAGCGCCCTAGCTGGCGTCCTTCTCCTTGGCCTCTCGGCGCTCCCGCTCCGGGAAGCGGAGCTGCGCGGTCCCGGTCATCCACTCGCTGTCGCCAGGGAAGACCTTCGCGCCCATGGCGCGGAAGGCTTCGGAGCTCGCTTCTTGCCTCGCCCTGAGCAGCCCGAGCGCACCAATTTCCTCGATGGGCGGGCTCTTCTTGCCCTCCATGCGCACGAGGAAGACCTCGTCGCTGGTGGGGCTGGCCACCGCCGGGGCGACCTGCCCTGCCTCAAGGGCATGCATGTCAACGTTGCCCCTCAGGAAGCGCTGGAGCGGCGTCGCCGCGGCGAAGTCATCGTCGGGGACGGCGTTCTGCCCGAGCCAATCGCGCTCGACCACCGTGTAGCCCGCCTCGGCGGTCAGCTGCCGGAGCTCGGCGAGATCGATCTCGGGCCGCCAGTCGGCGACCTCCATGTCTTCCGGCTTGACCGCGAGGACGAGGCGCACTCCGTCGAGCGCCTCCACGGCGATCTCCTTGGAGCGGTTGGTCGCCCACCTCTCGAGGACCTCATCCCGGATGTCAGCGAAGGGGGGCTCCTCGCGGTCCTTCTTGGCACGCGCGAGCGCGACAGTCATCGACTTGCCGCCCATCATGACGGACGGGAGGAAGGCTCCCTCCTGCGCGAAGGTGAGCTGACCGGCGATCATCGGGGTGCCCCAGGGCTCCTGGGCCTCGATCTCGGTGCGCTCAAGGCCGCCCTCAGGTCCGGCCACGAAGGACAGCCCGTAGCTGGCGGCTTCGGCCGCGAAGTCGATCTCCGCGCCCTGGGTCCGCCGATCCTGGAGGTCCGTGAGCCAGGCGCGCATCGCGGCGTAGATCGGCGCCTCGACGTCGACCTGCCCCTGGACCTCCTCGAGCTCGTAAAAGAGCTTCGGGGTCTCGGGGAGGATCTTCTCCCCGTCCTCTCCCACGGTGGGCAGCATCTGCTGATCAGCCGGCACGGCAAACCGCGCGGCGCGGTTGGCGGTGTAGTAGCTGTTCGCCTGCTCGGAGACGTCCGTCCCCTCCGGCGCGGGATACGCCGCGAGGAGCGCGGCGGCGTCGAACGTGGCTCCCTCGCCAAGGGGCACGTACGCGACGTCGGCGGTGACCGTCTGGGGGGTGAAGAGCGCCTGTTGCTCGAAGGGGGGCCGCTCGTGGAACCAGGTCGTGAGGGTCTCGTCGTCCGGAGCCTCGGAACGGGCCTGGTCCGTGAACTGATCCGTCGTAGTGGTGACCACGTTGAACTTGAAGACCGGGTTCTCCTCGAGCCACTCGGCCTCGATCGCAGCGGCGTCGGGCACGAGCATCGAGAGGTAGACCTGCTGGAACACCTTCCGCACGCGCTCGCAGCGGCGGATGAGCTGCTCGAGTTGCTCCACAGGCATCCGTGCCATCCTCGCGCCATTCGACAGGCCCGCGGCGTCGCCGAAGCGGCCCCGGAGGCGATCCTTGTGCTCTTCGTTGCTGACCTCAACCCCAGTGCTGAGAGCGATCCCCTCGAGCACGAAGAACGAGGCGACGTCCTCTTCGGTGGGCGACCCGCTGTCCCTCTCGAGGGAGAGCGGGTCGCTGAAGGCGGCACTGTAGGAGCCGAAGAAGCCGAAGTTCGCCATGATGCTCAGGTCGCGAGCGGTCGTGCGGAACTCCGACTCCAGCACCTCCTGGGGCGCCTTCGTGATCGGGTTGGTCCACGTGATGTAGACCGGGTCCTTCGCCTCCCCGCCACCGCCGGTGAGCGCGGACTGGAAGGTGTCCGCGACGACGAAGATGACCAGCAGGAAGAGGACAAGGCCGATCGTGGCGATGTATCGAAGGCGGCTCTTCCCCTCCGGGACGACGATCAGGTCATCCTCGTGATGGTTCGGGGTCGTGGCGCCAGGGTTCTGCGGGGTTTGCGACATGGGATCGAGTCGGTGGACGGCCCTCGAGGCCGCTCGGGGCGCGAGAACGGGGAATCCGCTCCGCGCGCAGCGGGGCTCGCCGGATGGACGGCGCAAGAGTGTACGTGGCAGCGATAGAGCGAGGCAACCGCCGGCGCCGAGCCCGCCCCGCGCTCCGACCCTCCTCCGGAGTCAGCCGGGGGGGCAGCCCGGAGGCGGAGGGGTGCAGGCGGGCCGAATCGAGACCCGCGAGCGGCTCCAGGCGCCATGCCGAGGCGCGAGGCGCGAGCCGCTCGCGCCCTGGGCCCCCTCAGGCCCGCGGGCGAACCAGCGGGCGAGCCTCCGCGAGAGCCCGCGGCGGGAACGGGAGGCCAGGGGCGTCCACCGCCCCCTCCATCCCGGATCAGGGTCAGTCTCGGGCCAGCTCCGCGTCCCTGGGGAGGTCATCCAGCCCCATGAGCCCAAACCGGTCCAGGAAGTCCTTCGTCGTCCCGTACTGAAGCGGGTGCCCCGGGACATCGGCGCGCCCGGTCACACGGGCCAGGCCACGGTCCACGAGGGAGCGCAGGATCGGGCCCGCCTGAACGCCCCGGATGGCCTCGATCTCGGCCTTCGTGACCGGCTGGCGGTAGGCCACGATGGAGAGGGTCTCCAGGGCAGCCGGGCTGATGCGCTCGATCGCGGGACCCCGGGCGAGACGCCCCACCACCTCTCCCATCTCGGGGATCGTCATGACCATGTAGCCGCCGCGGATTCCCCGCAGCTGAAGCGGGAGCTCCGCCGACTGGAGACGGTGACCGATGGCCTCGATGGCGGCCCGCACTCGGGCCGCAGGCGGCCGCTCGAGGAGGCTCACGAGCCGGCCCACCGAGAGCGGGTCAGGCGACGCGAAGAGCAGCGCGAGGGTGCGCTCCTCCAGTTGTTCGTCCGTCAGGTCGGCACCGGGGCCCGGTCCGCGGTTGGCGGAGTCCGGGTCCGAGTCCTCCTCGGTGACCTCCTCAGCGGTCGACCCAGCCTCGCGATCGGGCTCGCCATCGGGGTCGCCATCGGGGTCACGGTCGGGGTCACGGTCGGGGTCACTGTCGGGCCCAGCGTTCGGTACGGCGCCCTCCGCGGCCTCGGCAGCGAGGGCAGGCTCAGGGCTGGCGTCACCCTCGGGCGAGGCCTCGTCGGCGGAGTCTTCCGGTTGTTCCATCACAGCAGTCGCTTCGATGTCCTCGAGTTCCGCTCCAAGCAGCGCGTCGTCCATGGACTGAGAGTGGCGATCTCCCCGCCCCAATTCAAGCGCGCTCACCCACGCCGTGCGCGCTTCTTGCGCCCGCAGCGCTCATCGAATCAGGTCGAGAAAGGGCTGGGTGTCCACACCGTGCCGGCGCGCCATCGCCTCCTTCCACAGCCAGAACTCGGGGTCTTGCACGGGCAGGGCCGCGAGGCTCGCCTCCACAGCGCTACCCACCTCGGCCCAGGTCCCCTGCAGGATCGCGGGCTTGGCCTCCACCTTCAGGAACATGAGCAGGTCCCCCTCCCGCGCAGGCCCCGTCCACGACCCCACCTCGGTCGCGAAGGCCATCCGCGCCATCACGCTCTCGGATCGCACGAGGGGCGACATGCGCCCGCCGTCCTCCTTGGAGGCGTCGACCGAGAGCTCCCGCGCCACGGCCTCGAAGGCCTCCCCGCGGGCGAGCCGCGCCATGACCTCGTCCGCATCGGATTGCCCCTCCACGACGATCGCGCGCACCTCGCGGCGGTCACTCGCCAGCAACCATGCGCGGACGCAGAGGGGGGCCAGCGCGTCCGTCACCGCGTCCTCGTTGACGACCCGTAGGAACGTCTCCGGTTCGAGACCGAACTGAGCCCGGAGGAAGACGTCGAGGTTCTTGGCCCCCGCCTTGCGAGCGCGCTCCTCGATCGCCTTCAGCCGGCGGTTGACGCGCCTCTGGATCGCCAGGGCGGGCGGCTCGAGGCCCAGGGCCCCCGCCTCCAACAGCACGATCCGTGACAGCACCACGTCGTCGAGCAGCCCCCTCAACAGGGCCGGATCCCGCATCGCGAGCTTGAAGAGCAGCTCGCTGACGCCGATCGTCCGGCCCCCTACCGAACCCAGGATCGCGCCGGTACCGAGGTCCACCTCGTCGGGCCAGCCGGCGTTGACGCCCGCCGACAGGTCTGGCGAGGCGCCGGGCTGCGCCGCGCGCTCGCCGCGGTCCGCCGCCTCCCGGGCCAGGCCCCCAGCTGGCTCTGCCCCTTCCGGCCCCAACTTTCTCGGCTCCGACTCCTCTGCCGGCTGCGCCTCAACCTTCTCGGGCGCCGGGCCCATGGGGCGGGCCTCCGGGAGCACCTGGCGATTCGTCGTGGAAGCGCAGCCGATGACCGCGAGCGACCCCACCATGATCGCGGAGCTCCAGAGCCCGTGGCGGCGCCTCATCGGAAGTAGATGCGGCGGGTCACCTTGACCCCGCGGCAGACAGGGCACGAGGCGACGCTGGCCGTCTCCCCGGCCTGGACGGCGCCGGTGACCAGGAGCTGAAGCGCGCCTAGGCCGCCGCAGGTCTTACAGGGCTTGAGGCTGGCCCGCGGGCGAATCTCGAAGTCGCCGGACTCCTCGAGGTAGTACGACATGAGCCAGAGCGAGCGGCCGTTGACGGTCCACTCCTCCCAGAACCTCTGGGTCAGGTCCTCGTCGTCATCGGAGGCCTGGCTGCGGCGAGAGACCTTCTGGTTCTCCAGGTAACGCTTGATGCGATCCTCGATGGCCTTGCGCTGCTCGTCCACGGCTGAGACCGCGCTCTCCGCGGCGGCGGCGCCGTCCTCCCCGTTGGCTCCTGCGCGGTCCTCACCGAGGAGCCAGGTCCCGAGCCCGTAGGTGGAGGACTCGAAGCGGCCGCGATCGCGCCCCTCCCAGAGCCGAAGCACGTCGTCCTCGGAGACCGCGCTGGTGACGCGGTCTTGCACGTCGGCGAGGACCCTCCCTGCGATGGCCTTGCTCGCCTCCTCGGTCGCCCAGGTCCGAGCCGCCTCGAAGTTGTCGCCCCGCGCGAACTCCCGCGTGAGCTTGCGGGTGTGGTACTTCCAGCGCGAGCGCACCATGAGCTTCGCGGCCTCGTCGCGGTCCGTCAGGAGCTTGACCTCCTGCTTGCGGGCATCGTCGATCAGGCTGCTGCCCGCATACCGGGTAGGGAAGGCCTGGAGGAGGGCGAGGGAGTCGTCAAAGCGCTTCCGCTTCCGCAGGCGGTCCGCGTTCCGCAGGTACTCGATCTGCTCCTGGTTGTCGGCCTTGACGCGGGCGCTCGCCAGCATCCCCTCGACCTTGGGCACGTCCTCCGTCAGTCCGAGTTCCAGCGCCGATTCGTAGTGCTTCACCGCATTGGTGAAGTCGAGGATCCCCTCGCAGCGGCGGGCCAGGTCCAGCTGGGAGGTGGCCGAGGTCTCGTCGGCCTCCGAGGAGAACTGCGTGTAGAGCTCTTCTCGGCCGTAGACGTCCAGCGCGGGGAGCCGGACCCCGGACTCGATCCCGCGCACCCGGCGCTTGGGGACCATCTGGAGGTTGCCGTCCGTCTTCACCAGGAAGGAGTCCCCTTCCCGCGAGACGATGACCCCCTCGACGGTCCCGCCGCCCTCGAGGAGCAGGCGCTCCGCGTCGACGTAGACCTCCTCCGCCTCCACCTCAACGTAGCCGAAGTCTGTGCGGAGCTGCTCCGACTGCCGTGGGTCGAGCAGGGACCAGGGGACGCGCACCTCGCCGCCGTTGTCGAGGCGTTGGAAGCTGAAGCCGAGCGTGTCGTGGTTGCTGATGGCTCCCCAGTGGATTCGCCCATCGCGGAGCTTGAGCATGATCACGTCCTCCGGCGCCGGCGGCGCGGGGATCGCAAAGAGCTCGTCCTCAAGGGACGGCGCCCCTGAGGCGTCCTCCTGACCCCAGCTGGCCATCACATGGGCGGTGGCTCCGACACAGGCCACGCAGGCCACGAGGGCGGCGCGGCGGATTCGGTTGGCGTTCATCATGCTTCTCAGTCTCTTCTCTCGGTGCAGGCGCCGCGGGGGCGCCGGAGCAGTGTAGTTCAGGCTCGGCGGGCGGGAAGGCGCCGGGCCCGTGTGGGGTAACCGTGTGGGGTGGGCGTGTGGAGTGAGCGTGTGCGGGGTGGGCGGGCCCGGGTGGGATCAAGCGCGGCGGCCTCTCAGCGGATGAAGCGGCGGCGCATGCGTGCTCCGAAGGGGATCTCTCGCAGCATGATCGTCGACCAGCGCGCCGCGCGCTTGACCCCGGACGAGGACCAGGTCACGACCACCTCCACCAGGTACTCACGGGGCAGCCCCTGCGCGTCGAGCATGGCGGTATTCGGCGTGGCGTCGACCGTGTAGCTCACTCCGGGGCGACCGGGGACCGGGCGATCCACGATCAGGGCCGGCTCCCCCACCGAGCCGTCCGGCTGGAGCTCGAAGAGGTTCTCCTGGAGGTCGTTGATCAACGCCTCCACCGAGGACGCCGAGAGGGAGCGGAGCTCCGCGTTGCGGACGACCGCGGCGCCGAAGTTGAAGACGCCGAGGATCATCGACATCCCAGCAGCGAGGAGGCTGGCAGAGAGGATGACCTCGAGCAGGGTGAAGCCCGCGCGCGCGGCCCCCGGGTTTGTGGCTGAGCGCTTCATCAGTCTCCGCCGTTGGAGAGCCTCCAGTTGTCCTCGTGGAGCGCGATGGGCAGGTCCATGTCGATGGGCTGTCCGAACAGCACGCGCGACTCCATGGGCAGCCGACGCCGCGCCGTCCCGCGGGTGGCCCGCCGAACGACGGCTCGGTCACCGACCACGCGCTTGAGCTCCATCCACTCTCCGGCCACGAGCACGTGGCCGCCCACGGCCGGGCGCAGGGCGCTGCCGTTGGTGACGGTCAGGAAATCAGCGGACTCCTCCACGGAGTCGACCAGGCGCGGGGCCCGATCGAAGTCCCCTGGGCGCTGGACCTCGAGCTCGATACGGATCCGCCGCGGGAGGAGCGGGCGAACGCCCGCCCGGGGCATGCCCGCAGCGGGCTCGTTCCAGACGCTGAGGTCCGGGTCCGGCCTCCCCAGGCGCCAGGCGTCCCAAGAAGTGGCCGCCCCCGCCGGATTCCGCTCCGTGCTCCAGCCGCTCTTGCCGTCCTCGCCAGGCGTCAAGCGTGAGGTCTGGGTCGCCAGCAGGGGCCGCATCCAGAGCACGCCACGCGCGACCTCGCGGGCCATCGAGAGGTCCGGCATCCCGGTCCGGTCGAAGGCTGAATCGGAGAGCAGCACCGGCGGTGAGTCGGGGGTGTGAACCCGCTCACCACGGTAGAGGACGCCCGTGTACCGGCGATCTCCTTCGCGCCCCTCAGGCACCACCGCGTAGAGGATCTCGACGAGGCGAGAGGCGCGCAGATCGGGGGCACCGAGGAGGCCGAGCGAGGCCTCCTGCACGCTGACACCGGCCGCGTTCAGGAGCTCTGACTCGCCGAGGGCCTCCTGCAGTACCTGCGCGTCATCGCCGAGGGCGAGGGCTATGCGGTCGCGCTCCGCGCGCGCCTCGGTGGCGAGCCGGCGGCGCTCGATGCGCGCCACCTCGCTCGCGGCGGCGTCACGAATGAAGCGGATCCGCGGGTGATACCGCTCGACCACGCCGTCGCGTTCCAGGTCGAAGACCTCCCAGTCCACCAGCAGGTCGCCCTCCTCACCGCCGTGCAGCTGGCGCAGGTCATCGCCGAGGATCGACAGGACCGCGGTCCCCTCTTCCCTGGCTTGCCGCACGGTCTCGCCGCGCGTCCACATGGACAGCGTGGTGTCCACGATGGAGACCGCGGCGGCGACGACGAGGGCCGCCAGCCCCGTGGCGAGGATGAGCTCCACGAGGGTGACCCCTGAGCGGCGGGAGAGCGCGGAGGGCCTCATCGGTCCGTGCTCCTCATCACGCGCCCCGGTGCCGAGTAGGTCACCCCGAGCAGGTCGAAGCGAGGGGTCTGCTTCCAGCCATGCTGGAGGCCGAACTCCGCGTCGAACGCGCCCTGGCTGTACCGCGCGAACACGCGCCATTCCAGGCGGTCCGCCTGGATCCCGATCGGGATCAGGTCGTCCGCCTCGGTCCCGTCCTCGAGGAGCAAGAGCCCCTCCGTCTCCTCAGGATCAGCGTCCCACGGGACATCGGCACCGCGCTGGAGCACGACCAACTCCACGCCGCCGACGCCGGGCTCCTCGCCCTGCCAGGTCACCCCGGCCCACCACGCCCCAGGCTGGTCGAGGTGGAGACCGAAGTACCCCAGCTCCGGACCATCGAAGCGCGGCGCGTAACGATCCCAGTAGCGGCACGGGAACAGGATGACAGGAGTCCCCGACGCGTACCCGCCGGGGATCGTCCCGAAGCGACCACGGAAGGCGCCGGGCCCGATCCCGTCGTCCTCTCCGTCGTCGTCTGCGGTGCGCGGCATGATGAGCGCGCCTCCCTGGACCCGGGTCCAATGGATGAGCTCGGACCCGATGAGCGCTGTCCCCTCGGAGGGGAAGCCCTCTGTGGACGACAGCGGAATCACCGCGTCCCCGGGCGTGATGGAGCCGGCGAGCGCCGAGCAGCGCCACCCCTCGAGCCAGTGCACCCCCTCGGTGACCTCGTGGGTCTGGGGTCGAGTCCCCAGCATGCCGCGCCCCCCCGGCGCCACCGTGATCGAGCCGCTCCCTGCGGCCGAGGAGGTGAAGGCGATGATCTCCTCGCCCACGGCGAGCAGCCCCCCGCTGTCGGGGAACGCGCCCAGGGGAGAGCCCTGCTGCCCGACGAGGCCGCTGGAGGTGCGGACGACGTTCTCCTGGATCTGAATCGACTGGCCGGTCTCGCCCAGCCTCGCGGAGAGCAGCAAGGCGCCCCCCGCGGCATGGACCGCCGGCTGCGAGCCGCCCCACCCGGCGTTGGCGACGGGGCTGCCAAAGGTGACCTCGTCCACCGTCGCGGAGGCGACACCGAAGTCCGCGAGGCCGCCGGCCCCCGCGCCGATGGTCACCGTGCGGGCCGAACGCGGCATCTCACCGCTCGGGAACTTGACCATGCGGCCGAGGTAGCGCGGGTCGCTGATGAGGCCGGTGGTCCCCCCACCGCTGCCCGGACTCGTGGGCGTCAGGACGGGCCCCTCGAACGCGACGTAGCAGGCGCTGGCCAGGGCGAAGCCACCCTGGGGCTCGACGCTGGAGGCCAGGGCCGTGGCCAGCTGCGACTCCGGCTCCGAATCGAAGCCGTGGATCACCCGCGAGAAGGCGGGGTAGTGGGCACGGTGGATGGTCAACGGATACCCGAGGGCGCCGAGGTTTCCGTCCACGATGAACACCGCGTCCTGGGCACCGGGGCGGCCCCGCTCAAAGGCCAGATCGGGGAGAGTGAACTGGACCACTGGCAGCACCAGGGCGCCGGCGGGATGGCTCCCGATGCTCGTATCCAGGGCGCCCCGGAAGTTGAGGATGCTGGCGACGGCGCGGGACAGCGGGAACTCGTCGTTGGGGTCCTCACCCCGGCTTGGATCCCAGTCTGTCCCTGCCAGGGAGGCCTCGGGCTCCGGCCTACGGGCCACGGTCATCGCCGCGGGCGCAGAGGCCATCGAGGAGACCGGGGGGGAGCCCGCCGCGCCAAGACTCTCGCCCATCACTGATCCGCCACCGAGACCTGGGGCGACACCGCCGCCCGGGGTTTCGCCGCCGCCTGGGGCGACACCGCTGCCCTGGGTCAAGCCGCCGCCGGAGCCGACACCTGCGCCTGGCCCCAGCCCG
>CBFHHK010000091.1:0-16099 GCA_965655435.1 Planctomycetota bacterium
CCTGGCGGAGAAGACCACCCCGAAGGCGCCCCCCCGGCGTCCGACGCTGGCCTCCCCTGCGGCCAACCCGAAGGCCAGCGGTCCGATCCCGGCCATGCCGATCCCCATCACGAAGCGGCCGATGAGCAGCAGCGAGAAGACCGGCGCGGCGGCCTGAATGGAGATCGCGAGGACCGAGAGGACCGCGCAGTGGATCAGGGCGCGCCGGTGCCCGATCGAGTCGCCGTACCGGCCCCACATGGAGAGGCTGAGCAGGTTGGCGACGGCCATCACCGCGAAGGAGACGCTGGTGGCGAGGGCGACGGCGCGGTCGTGGAGTCCGAGGCCCTCGGTCCCGGCCGCCGAGGTCAGGACCTCCCAGTACGTCCCCTCGAGGACGCGACCGGCGAAGAGCTCCTCGACGTAGATCTCCAGGGTCGGGTTCACCGCGCCGAGGCCGAACTGGAGCGCGAACACCACGAAGACCGCCGACCGCAATGCACGGATCTTGAGCACGTCGCCGATGTCACCCGCCGTCGAGCGCAGGACCCCACGCGCGCCGGGCCGGGCCCCTCCACCCTCGTCCCTGGCCTGCCGCTTCGAGGTGTCCTCAACCGCGCCCAACCAGACGATGACCGCTCCGATGAAGGCCATGGAGCCGACCACGAAGAACACGGACTGATAAGAGCCGAGCAGGGCCACGAGGAACCCGCCCAGCAGCGGCCCGAAGAGGCCGCCCACCGCCAGCGCGGTGGAGAGGTTCCCCGCGACCCGCCCCTGCCGGTCCTCCGGTGCGACCACGCTCACAAGGGTGATGCTCGGCGGAATGAACCCGGAGAACAGCCCCTGTCCGAAGCGCATGGCGAGCAGCTGCCCAGGGGTGTTGACGAAGCCCATCCCGCCGACGAAGACGGCGATCGCGAGCATCGCTCGGCACACCATGACCTTGCGACCGAAGCGGTCGCCGATGGCCCCCCAGAGAGGCGCGGAGACCGTGGCCGAGAGCGGCGCCGCGGCGAAGCAGAGGCCCGCCCAGCGGCTCACGGAGGCCTCGCCCTCGACCCCCATCTCCTCGAGCAGGCTCGGGAAGAACGGCAGGAAGCTCATCATCCCGATCGAGGTGATCAGGTTGGCGGTCCAGACCACCCAGTAGGTTCGCTTCCAGTGACTCTCCATGGGGCGCGGGGCCGTCATGGCGGTCCGCGGGCGATGAGGGTGCCTGTGGAACCCACCAGAAGCCACGGACAGACCCGAAACACCGCCCCGTCACTCGGATAATCTCAGACGATCATGAGCTCACGCTGCACCACGCCCACCGCCGCACCCAGGGCACGCCGCCGCCGCGACGGGCGCCCGGGCCGGGCCGCCATCTTGCGGTCACTGACGATTGGAGCCCTGGCGGCGCTGAGCGGTTTCCAGCTCGCCGCGCCGCTGGCGGCGAGCCCCGCCGCCACAGCCCCCCAGGCGCCCTCGGCCGGGCTGCTCGTGGTCGACGCCTCCGGCGCTCCTGTCCCCCGCATCCAGCTCACCTTCGTGGATCGGCTCCCGGGGACCTCCCTCACCGCGAGGCTCACGGGCGGGGAGCGCAGCGGCGATGACGGGTGGATCCGCTGGGCGCTCGACGAAGTCCCGGAGATCCTCGATGTCCGCTCCGCCGACCCCGACTGGGCCGTGGCCTACGTCCACGCAGAGCGCACCCTCGAGCCTGGCCAGGAGGACGTGGAGCGCCTCGCCACCATCGACTTCCGCCGCCCCGCCGTGTGCGTGCTGGAGCGAACCGGGACCCTGGAGATCGAGGTCGTGGGCGCGCAGCCTGGCGACCGCTTCCACGCCACCTGGACGGACGCGCGCCCCGAGCCCGCCAGCCACCGCAAGGCTCAGGGGTCAGTCACCTTCGCCGGACCGCGGGGGCGCCTGCGGGCCCCCGCCGGGAGGGGCACCCTCTACATCACGCGGGAGGGTGCGCTGGGCGCCGCCACGCTGCGGAACGGCGCACCGCTCCTCGTGAGCATCACCGCGGGCGAAGTGTCCACGGCGCGGGTCCGCCTCGAGGATGGACCCGAGACGATGTTCCTCGCCCCCTTCGACACGATCCAGTTCCAGCGCTTGCAGGCGCTGGGCCCCGACGGAGAGCTGGTGGTGGCTGACGTCGACTTCGAGTCGTCCCCGCTCCGGATGCCCTCCGTCATTCCGGTCAGCGTTGGCGGCGATGGAGACGGGCGCCCCGGCGCCCGCCCGCGCCTCCCCAAGCACCTGATGCGCGCGGTCGACGCCCCCGCGTCCCTGTCCTCCCTCGGGCCCCAGGCGCCCGGTCGTCCAGCCCAGGGCTCGGGCCAGCAGCCGCCTGCTGGGACCCGCCCCGGCGTCGAGCGCGCCCCGGTGCTCGTGGTCTTCCCGGTGGACCTCGGCGGCCAGCTCCGCTTCCCGGAGGTGGAGCAGGGTTGGATCCGTCTCGCCCAGCAGGGGAACCAATTCCTTACCTCCCAGCCCTTCTCGGTCGGCCCCGGCGCCGCTCCGCTCCGCAGCGAGCCGGGGGTCGCGCAGCTCGACCGTGTCTACGCCGGCGCCCCCCGGCCCCCCGGGCCCCCCGAGGCGCCCTGCGAGCTGTCGGTCGTCACCCCAGACGGTGAGCCGGCTGGACATCGCGAGGTCCTCGTGTCGAGCACGCGGCTCCCGGCCTTCCGGGCGCTCACGGACCAGAATGGTCTCCTCACCATCCGCGGGGCCCTCGGGCCCTCGGTCGAGGTGATGGCGCTCGAGAACCTGGCGGATCGGATCACGCTGTCTCCTGGCGCCGACGGCGAGGCCCGCTCGACCCTGGTGCTCAGCGGGTCGACCGGGAGCATCCAGGGAACGTGGGGAGATCGCGGGGCCGCAGGTCGGGTCCTCATGCTCGCGCCCGCGGGCGAGGAGATGAAGGGGCGCGGCGCCGCTGGCACCCGCGCGACCCCGCTCTGCGTCGTCGACTCCCGCGGCCGCTTCCACTTCGGCCCCACCCCGGCCGGCGAGTACCGGCTCTGGATCGAGGGCGTCGACGTGGCCGGGGTCGAGGTCAAGGCGGGCGAGACCACCGCCCTCAGGGTCGAGGGCGACTCCCAGAACGTGAAGCTCAAGCGCTGACGGGCGAGGTCTCGGCCGGCCAGCGAGGGGCCGCCGCGGCACGGAGGCCTCGCAGGGCTACCGCGTCGGTGCGCGCCCGAGGGCATCCCTCCGGCTCGCTCAACTCGCGCGTCGGTCCGGGGCCGGGTCCCGGGCCAGGCTTCAGGTCCAGGGTCTAGGGGCCAACCCTGCTGGGTGGGAAGGCCCGGACGGTCAGCCGCTTGGCGAAGTGGACCAGCGGCGGCGCCTCCGGGGCCGGGAGCCCGATGACCTTGAACATGTCCAGCTCCTCAAGCTCGACCTCCGCCGGCTGCAGGGGCCAGGGGTCGTGCTCGATGTCACCCCGCACGAGGCCGCCGCGCAAACTCCGTGGGACGCCGAAGCCGCGCCTCGCGAAGAGGGAGTAGCGCTCTGTCAAGAAGTGCTCGACGGACCCCGCCTCGCTCGACGCCGGCGGGCCGCACGGACGATAGCGTCCCTTGAAGACCGCCGGCGGGGCGCCGAAGGCTCCGCGCCGCTGGCTGTGGAAGTCGACCCAGCCCCCTGCCGCCTCCCCTCCCGCGCGACGGATCGACATCCGAGCGTCGAGGTAAGGCAGGGCGAACGTCTGCCGCGCCACGCGGACCGCGATCCTCGAACAAGCATCGAGGCTGAAGAACCAGACCCCGCGCCGGTCCCCCTGGCGGACATAGGTCCGCAGGTTCAGCTCGGGGAAGTGCCGCAGGCCCGGCACCGACGGGAGCGGCCAGAGGCGAGTGTCTCGCATCTCAAAGGGGACCACCCCCACCCACGCGCTCCCCTCATGCTCATCCACCTCGAGCGACTCGGGGATCCACGGGCGCAGCGCCGCCGCGTCCACCCGCCAGTGCATGAAGCACAGGTCTCGCCAGGTCATGTGAATCGAGGGGCGGACGGAGCTCTGCATGGGGGCGCCCGGCCTTCCCGCCCGGCCCTTGCTCTTCGCGGCCGGCCCCCCGGTGGGTGCGCTGAGCACCGCGTTGTGGAGTCTCCCGTCAGGACGGCCCAGGGAGGCGCCCTCCAGCCCCCTCGTCTCCCCCTGGAGAACCTCACGAGAGCCGCCTTCTCGGCCTTGACCTGGGGAGGCAGAGCGAGGACCGTGCCCCCCATGACGCTCATCGCTCTCGAGAACGGGACCAAGGGGTTCAACGACCGGACCCTCTTCGAGGGCATCAGCTTCGAGCTCGACGAGGGCGAGCGGGTAGGCCTCGTGGGGCGCAACGGGTCGGGCAAGTCCTCGCTGCTGCGAATCCTCGCGGGCGTCGACCTCCCCGACGAGGGCGTGGTGACCCTGCGCTCCGGCCGCCGCGTCGGCTTCCTCGAGCAGGAGCCGGAGCTCGACGGGACGCTCTCAGCCCGTGAGGTCGTGCGGCAGGGGCTCGCCGGGCGCGAGAAGATCCTGACCGAGCTCGCCGCCGTCCACGAGCAGCTCGGGAGCGCAGAGGGCGAGGCCATGGAGAAGCTGCTGACTCGCCTCGAGCGGCTGGAGCAGCGCCTCGAGGACACCGGCGGGCACGACGTGGAGCATCGCATCGAGGAGGCCTTGACCTCCCTCGACATCCCGGACCCCGACGCCAAGTGCGGCCCGTTCTCGGGCGGCGAGAAGCGCCGGGTGGCGCTCGCCCGCCTCCTGGTTTCGCGACCCGACGTGCTCCTCCTCGACGAGCCCACCAACCACCTGGACGCCTTCGTCACCGACTGGCTCGAGGACTGGTTCCTCGAGACCCGCATCCCGCTGGTGCTCGTCACCCACGACCGCTACCTGCTCGAGCGTGTCTGCGATCGGATCGTCGAGCTCGACGCCTCCAAGCTCTGGTCCTACCAGGGCGGCTACAGCGACTACCTCGAGCAACGCGCGGCGCGCCTCATCGCAGAGCAGCGCGCCGAGGCCGGCCGGCTCGCGGTGCTCCGGCGAGAGACCGCATGGATCCGCCGCGGCCCCCCCGCCCGGACCACCAAGTCCAAGGCGCGCATCCAGCGCTACGACGACCTCGTCGACGCCGCTCCCGAGCTGCGCCCCGAGGACCTGGAGTTCAGTCTGCCCCCCGGGCCGCGCCTGGGAGCGAGGGTCGTGCACCTCGAGGGCGTCACCAAGAGCTACGGCGAGCGAACCATCCTCTCCCCCTTCGACCTGGAGCTCGGTCCGGGCATGCGTCTCGGCGTGATCGGCCCCAACGGCGCCGGTAAGTCCACCTTCCTGCGCCTGCTCCTCGGGCAAGAGGCCCCCGACGACGGGCGCCGGGAGGTCGGCGAGACCGTGTCGTTCATGGGCGTCGACCAGGAGCGCACCGAGCTGGACCCCCAGGCCTCCGTGGCCGAGAACGTCGCCGGACGGCAGGGCGTGGTCGCCGTTGGCGACCGCACGGTGCGCGTGGAGAGCTTCCTGGACAAGTTCGGCTTCGACGCGCGCCGCCGCGACTCGCTCGTGAAGACGCTCTCCGGCGGAGAGCGGGCGCGCGTCCTGCTGGCCAAGCTCCTCCTGCAAGGCGGCAACGTCCTGGTCCTCGACGAGCCCACGAACGACCTCGACCTCACGACCCTCCGCGCCCTCGAGGAGTCCCTCGCCCTCTTCCCTGGCGCGGCAGTGGTGGTGAGCCACGATCGCTGGTTCCTGGACCGCGTGGCGACCCACCTGCTGTACCTCGACGGCAAGGGCGGCGTGCGCCTCCACCACGGCGGCCTCGCGGAGCTCCTCCCTCAGATCACGGCGGAGCGTGAGGCCGATCGGCTCGCGGAGCAGCGAGCCCGCAAGGGGGCGGGCCAGAAGTCAGCCGCTGAGGCGGCCCAGGAGCCGAGCTCTGACTCCCCCGCCCGCAAGCGGCTCACTCCCTGGCAGGAGAAGGAGCTCGTCGAGGTCGAGGCCGAGGTGGGCAAGCTGGAGGAGCAGGTCGCCGACCTGGACCGGTCCCTCGGGAGCCCCGACCTCTATGCCCCTGGCGCCGACCCGGGGCGACCCAAGGCCCTTACCGCAGAGCGAGAGGCCGCTCAGAAGCGGCTCGAAGAAGTCTTCGCCCGTTGGGAGGAACTGGAAGACCTGCGCGGGTAGTCCTCTTGATGCACAATGCGTCGCAGAGCACCGGCCCAGGTCGCCGCCGCTTCACCTGTTGATCCGCAGCCATCCCATGAGCATCGTGAATTGCCCCCTGCCTTCCCGTCCCACCCCGTCCCGCTCCTTGGGCCTTGGGGCCGCACTTGCGTGCACCCTCGCGGTGAGTTGCTCCAGTGAAGAGGAGCCCTCCGAGGCCTTCGTTCTCCGCAACACGGAGCACGCGGCCGCCAGCAACACGGAGCCGCTGCGCGCGGAGAACGACTGGCTTGCCTATCGCCTCTCAGAGGCGGGCCAAGGCGCCGGGGCCGGCACGGACTTCAACGGGGATGGCGACACGCTCGACTCCATCGCGGTGCGGCACAACACGAAGACCCGGACCTCCGAGGTCCTCGACGTCGCGGCGATCGAGGTCACCTTCGTGAACGAGACGCTGTTCATCCTCGTGGACGAGGCCCAGGACGGTCGAGACTGGAACCTCGACACGGACCTCACCGACAGGGTCCTCCTCTTCCACGCCGTCGGCACCCCGGACCCGATCTTCTACGACGAGGTTCCCACGAGCCTCAGCGGCGGCCTCGTCAGCGCCGCGGGTCGGCTCCTCTACCCCTCCACCACGGGCCCCACCGCCTCGATGGAGTCCAACCTCTACCTGGCGGCGGTCGACGCCACGGGGGCTGCTCCGGCGGCGCCTTCGATGGTCCTCACGGGCACCGACCCCAACAACGACGGGGTCTCGTACTCGATACAGAGCGAGAGCTCGGGCTTCGTGTTCCTCGTGGCAGACGAGACCGTTGAGGGCGAGCTGAACGGCGACGGGGACGCGGTCGACAACAACATCCTCGCCGTGGTCGACGCTGGCGCGCTGACTCCGCAGATCGTGAACGTTGGGCTCGCCTTCGATACCGGCAGCAGCGCTGACGCGGTGCCCGTGATCGGCGGAGGCGAGTGGCTCGCGGCCTTCCTCGTGGATGAAGCCAGCCAGGATGACAACCTCAACGACCCGGCGGACTTCACCGGCGCCTGGCAGCCCGCCAACTGCGCGGCCGTCCCGGATGCCGACGAGACCGACGCTGTCCTGCACTGGTTCCAGCTCGGTGACCTGATCTCCGGGACCCCCGCCGTCAACACCGGGCTCGTCGGGGACACCCAGGCCTATGCGATGATCGACCAGTTCGTCGGCACGGTCTCGCCAGAGGTCGAGGAGGGCAGCGGTCCCGGCTGCGACCTCAACGGCGACGGGGACTCCATCGACGGGATCTTCCGGTGGGTGGCCGCCGCAGACCCCCTCGCCCCCCCCCTGCCCGTGACCAGCCCCGGGCGCTTGCTCGCCGTGCGAGGCAACATCGCCGGCGGAACCGGCGGCGTCATCGCGCTTGACGACACCTGGGCTATCGTCGTGGATGAGGCGGCCGACGGACGGGACCATGATGGTGACCCGGGCACCGACCGGAACCTCGTGGCCGCCCACCAGCCCTCAGCCAGCGGCGAGGCCTGGAACTTCGATCACGGCTCCAGCTTCACGACGCCCGTTGGCACGACCTGGATCCAGCCGGACCTCGAAGACCCCAGCCGCTTCTTCGCGGCGATCACCGAGGACAGCCTCCTCGAGGGGCTCGGCCCGGGCTACACCGGAAACAACGACGGCGACTTCGTCGACTCGATCTCCACCATCCCCACCGTCGTTTCAGGCAACCGGCTCACCTTCCCGGGCGTCGCCTTCGCGGTCGCCGCGACGAGCCCTGGACTCCGCGTCAAGCAGAACATCGGCATCCACCGGATCTCAGAGGCCGCCCAGGGCAACACGGACCTCAACGGCGACGGGGACGCCACCGACTTCATCCTCCAGCGCTTCAGTCTCACCGGCGCCTTTGCGAGCACGTACTTCGCCACGGCGGACAATGCCCCGACTCCCGCCAGCTACTTCCAGGTCGGGCAGGCCAGATTCGGAGGCTTCCTCACCGACGAGTTCATGGCGGGGGGCGACCTCAACGGCGACGGCGACTCGTCCGACAAGGTCGTCCGCTACTACCGACTCCCCTGACCGGGGCTCGAGCGTCCGGGGCTCGAGCGTCCGGGGCTCGAGCGTCCAGGTGAGGCTGCTTGCGTGAGGCCAGATCAGGTCTCACGCACGCAGCCTGGAGCCGCGACAGCGGAGCGAGCCTCCGCCGCGCGCGCGAGGCGGCTCAGGTCCGGGGTCGAGGCCGATGTCGTCGCGAGGTCGGACTCGAGGACCTCTGCGCCGTCCACCAGGAAGGACCCGGCCAACACTCGCAGGTCCCCCTTGGGGAGGCCCACACCCTGGGCACGAGCTCGAAAGCCCGCCGCCCAGGTAGCGGGGCCCATCACCTGCATGAGCGAGCCGCGCTCCAGCCCAAAAGCATCGAAGAGAACCCGGTCTGGGTCAGAGACGGCACGCGCCTCCGGCCAGCGTTTCTCGAAGAACCGCTCCCCCTCATCGGGGGTGCCCATGTGCACGACGAGCGCCGGCGGGAAGGCCGGGTCCGCGGCGCGGGCGCGCAGGTTCTCGATGTCACGCCGGCAGAACGTTCACCCCAGATGCCGGACGAACACCACGATGGTGGGCTCGTCGCCGAGGGCTGTCCGAAGATCCGGGGCCCCCGAGAGACCTCGGGATGCGTTGATCGGCCGCTCAAGGAGGGCCTTGGGGAGCGTGAAGGGAGTCATGATGTCGGGGCGCTGATGCAGTGGGAGAGGCGCGCGGTCGGCGGGCACGGGGACCCTGTGGGCCGGTTCGGGAAGGCTGTGGGCCGGTTCGGGGACGCTGTTGGCCGGTTCGGGAAGGCTGTGGGCCGGTTCGGGGGTCGTATGGGCGGGCGCAAGAGCCCATCGAGCGGCGCAGGCAACGCTGCACCGCACGAGGCCCTCAAGCGGGAGAACACGGCCTGCGCTCACGCGCCGGGGCCCCCTGCGGCTGGCTGTCGCCAACCCAGCACTGAGAACGACCTCAGGACCGGGCTCAGGACCAGACTCGAGACCTCACCTGGGACGCTCACCCGTCCAGAGGTGTTCGCCACTGGGCCCGCCGGGGAGGCGCAGCTTCAACCATCCTTCCGCCCGCCGTCCTCGCTCTCCTCTCCTTCACCCTCAGCGGGGCCTGGGCGACCGCCCTCGCGATCGCGGTTCCGCCCGCCGCGTCGCCCCTCTCCGAAGAGCCGTTCCCGGGGGATCTCGTCGGACCCGGCGGTCTCCAGATAGGAGCGGAGCCTGGCGTAGGGCTCGCCCGCCAGGACGCCGAGGCTCGCCTCGGCAGCCTCCTTCAGCCCCGGCTCCTCGTCCTCGGCAGCGGCCAGCTTCTCCAGGAGCGGCTTCCACTCCGGCTGCCTCGAGATCCCCATGGCGACGATCGCGCCGAGGCGCTCCTCCTCGGTCACCTCCTCCGCCTCGACCTTGGCGAGCCCACCATGAACCGAGGGCAAGGCGGCCGCCATCAGGCGCTCAGTAACGTCCTCATCCGCGTCCAGCCAGCCCAGGGCTACCAGCGCGTTGGCCCGGATGAGCGGCTGCTTCCGGTCCACCGAGGCCTTGAGCAGCGCCGTACGCGCCTTGCGATCATCACGGGCCACCGAGCCGATGGCACGGAGCACGTTCTTCTGACGATCGGGCTCAGATCCGCTCCGCCGCAGGGCCTTCATGAGCACCGAGAGCGAGTCCTCCGCGCCCAGCTGCTCGAGGGCCACGATCGCCTCCTGCTTGACCTCGTCCGCGCCGCTGTCCGCGAACTCGATGCACACCTCCCAGTAGCTGGCCGGCGACTGTTCCCCGATCCAGCGCAGCAGTTGGCCCCGCTCCCGATCTGAGTTACCCCCGCGACCGCTACCTCCGCCACCGCGCCCCCCGCGGCCGCCGCCGCGCCCCCCGCCGCCGCCACCTGCGCGAAGTACGCTGAGGACGTATTCCCTCGCCTCCACCTCGTCGGACGTCGCGAGCCGCCGGATCATCTCCCGCTGCTCGCCGCCGTTCCCCCCCTTCTTCAGTGTGGCGATGAGCTCAAGCGCGTCGTCTCGGGTGAGCGGTCCGGTTCCGCCGCCGATCTGGGAGACGTCCCCCACGATCAGGCGCCGGGGACGGCGCCCCGGGTGTGACCTGTCGGAGGGTTCAATGCCCCCCTGGATGGCCGCGACCTCGTGGAAGCACCACTCCAGCTCTGAGACCGAGATGCCATAAGGCACGGAGAGAATCACGCTCCCGTCCGGCGCGCAGAACACGTGCTGCGGCGCGATGACGGCGCCTGTCGCAGACGGCTTGAGGACCTCTTCGCGGACGGCGATGTCCACGAACCGGTGCTGCTCGCACGACTCGCATCCGAAGCGCGGGCACTTGCCGCTCTTGCGGTGACGGTCCGCCGAGGCGATCAGGTTGACGGTCTCGGCCGCGAGGCCCTTGATGTCGCGGTCCTTGTAGACCTTCTCAACCATCTGATCGTTGGCTCGCTCACCGTCCATGTTGACCGCGATGAAGATCACCTTCTCCTCGCTCGCCGCGGTCTCCAGCGCGTCTTCGAAGGAGGGCGACCACCGGATGTCGGCCACGCTGGCAGGGAGGAGAGCGGCGGCCGAGGAGACGACGAGCAGGGAGAGGGATCGGAGCATGGGTCTACGGTCGAGTGGAGCGGATCCGCAACAGGGGAGGGTCCCATGCGGAGTGGTGATGTGAACCGGTCGGGCCGCTTGAGGTCACGCCGGCCCGGCGAGATCCCGCGAACGGCGTTGTATCGGTTGGGAAAGGGCGAGCGGAGTCCCACATCAGAAGAGCCCGAGCTGCGCGCCCGGGGGGATGAACCCGGAGGCGCGTCGCCAAGGCCCCAGCACCGGGTGCCCGGCGGCCGTCAGCCGGCGCTCGAGGTGCTCGGCGAGGTCGAGGGTCTGCGCCTCGTCCTGCTGATGAAAGAAGATGAACGCCTGCTCAAGCCCCCTCTCCGACCAGCGCAGGAGCCGCTCGGCCCAACGGTCGAGTCGCTCGAAGTCCGAGGGGTGGAGCCCGTTCCCGACGAAGCGGATGAGCGTCTTAGGGGTCGAGAGCGCCATGTGAGCGCAGTCCCTCCGGCCGGCGGTGTCGGTGATGATCGCCGTCACGAACAGGGCCTCCAGCAGCCCGAAGAGCGCCTCCGTGGCCCCAGGGTCCCTGAACCAGCTGGGGTCGCGCACCTCCAGCGCGAGGGGCAGCTCGCCGGCCCACTCCTCCAGGAACGCGGCCAGGGTTCCCAGGCGCTCCGCGCCGAAGAAGGGGGGGAGCGCGAACCACGTGAGCCCGCGGTGGGCGCCCAGGGACTCGGTCGCACGGACGAAGGTCCCCATCTCCTCCTCCACGCCCTCGAGCATCCCATCGTGGGTGATCGCGCGTGGGAGCTTGGGGCAGAACAGGAACCCCTCAGGCACCGCCGCCGCCCAGCGGGTGAAGCGCTCCGCGGTGTAGCCGTAGAACGTGGAGTTCAGCTCGTTCGATGGGACCGCAGCGCCGTGGGCCCGCAGCACCCCGGCCGGGCTCTTCCCGCCGAGCCGACCCACGAGCCCCGGGTCCGACCAGCTGGGGAGCCCCACGCGGAGGTCGCCGTCGCCCAACGGAGACGCCGCGCGCGCCCCCTCAAGGAGCGGGCGGTTCCGGGCGGGGTCGACGGGCAGGGTGAAGTCCACCCCGCGGATATCGGGTAGGCGTCCGAATTCCATGCTGGGCTGTTCGACCCTACGCGGCGGCCCGATTCAGCTCCCGCCAGGGACTTGGACAGGGTCCTCCGCCGCCGCCTCGTCGATGCGGAAGGCTCTGCGCGGCAGGCTCTGCGCGGCAGGCTCTGCGCGGCAGGCTCTACGCGGAAGGCTCTGCGCGGAAGGCTCTGCGCGGTAAGCACTGCGCGGCGAGCACTGCGCGGCGAGCACTGCGCCGAGAGCACTGCGCCGAGAGCACCTCGAACGCAGCACCGAAGGCGCGGCACCGCGTGGGCGGCACCGCGACAGGGCATCACTTGAGGTACTTCTGAATGTAGAGCACCCAGTCCTTCTCAAACTCGTCGAGGTCGACCTGCCCCCATGAGGCCTCCATGGCGGCGTCCCAGATCTTCTGCTTCTGACGCGGGTCGAGGTCGAAGCGGTTGATCTTCAGGTCGCTCGGATCGAGCTCCAGGTCCCTCTTCTTCGCCTGCTCGAGCCGCTTCTCGCGGATCTCCTCGTAGGCGTCCTGGAAGCCCTGGTTCAGGGTGGAGACGTAGTTAGGGATGATGTCCGCGTACTCGTCCTTCCACACCTTGCGGCTCACCTTGCGCAGGGCGCCCTGGCGGAGCATGTAGATGACCGACCACGACTGGGCGTAGCAGCTCACGTTCGAGGGCCCCTGCGACTGCCACTGTCTGTGGTTGTAGTAGAGGTGCTCGGAGAGCGGCTTGTAGGTCTCCATCCGCACCATGTCCCGGATGACCGAGAGGCGGTCGAGGCCCGAGGGCATCTTGGGGGTGATCTTTCCCCGGCTGCCCGCGATCTTCATCCCGCCGTAGTAGTCTCCGTGCCCCTCGTCGAACCAGCGGTGCGCCTCGGACTGGCCGAAGAGGAAGTGGCAGTACTGGTGGAACGCCTCGTGGCTCACCACCGCGTAGGTGGAGTTCCGGTCCGTCTCCACGTTGTCGTAGAGCACCAGCTCCACCGACATCGGGCTGAAGTATCCCGCCACGCCCCCGCCGGCACCGCTGAAGCGCTGGAACTCCTCGCGGCTCTTGCAGATGCGAATGACGGACACGGCGCCGAAGTCGGCGGGCGGCGGGAAGTCCTGTTCGTAGACGTCACGGGACACCTCGAGCCGCTTGAGGACCTCCTTGATGAAGGCCTTCTTGGTCGCGTTGGTGAGGACCACGAAGCGCTTGGAGGGGGTGCCGATGGCGCGCCAGCCCTCGACCTTGGCGGCCTCGGCCTCGGCCCAGGCGAGCTGATCTTCGAAGCTCCGCGAGCTCGTGTCGATCTCATCGGCCTCGACCCGCTCGATGACCTCGAAGGACTCGGCAGACTGGCGGATGGCCTTCTCCCACTTCCGGTTGAGTTCCCCCTGGATCAGGTACACCAGGTGGATGTCGGCGTGCTTCAGCGGGAACGACCAGACGTCCAGCATGAACCCGTCGAGCTCAAAGCGCAGGTGCTTGGCATCGACCCCGTCGATCACGAGCTCCTCGTCGATCTGCGGGTTCTTCCCGACCTTGTCCGTCAAGCCCCGGTTCTGCTTCAGGAAGCCGATGATGCTGCGGCGCCGCTTCTTGGCGACCGTGCTCCCCTTCTCGACCTCCTCCGAGGGCCCCCCTGACTCGAACGCGTGGGCGACGATCTCCCGACCATCCTGAGCGAACTTGAGGGCCGCGGTGTTGCCGCCGCCGCTGTCGATCGGGACAGCGTCGAACTTGTCGAGCGGCCTGAACTGGAAGCCGTGCTCGGGGCATGCCACAGGCTTCCGAGCGACCTTCTGGGCGAGCCCGGTCGACGGGACAGCGACCAGGACGAAGAGGGCGAAGAAGACGATTCGGAGGGATGCTCGCATGTTGTGCATTACGCCGCAGAACGGGGTTTGTTGCGGCCAACCGAAGTTTACGGAGCGGCGCCCACAATTCACTCCACCCGCTAGCGACAGTCCAAGGACTTACGCGCCCCCTGCCCCGAAGCCCCCCCGAGGCCCCCAAGAGGGGACCGTCCGAGGAGTGTCGGACGACCTCGACTCCGCGGCTCTAGCCCCCGGTCGCGGGCTCCGGACCCGCGCGCCGCCAGTCGGAGGCCCCCACCCCTTCGAGTCGGAACCCCCGCGAACCGCGGGTCAGCTGGCCGGTGACCAGCAGGTAGTTCTGTCTGAATTCGTCCTTGGTCCCAGGCAGATCCAGGGCCTCGAGCGCCGCGCGCCCTGATGCGGGGACGCTCACGCGGACCGCCCGCTTGCGGTCTCCTGAGCGCAAGAGGATCGTCCAGGAGCCGTCGTCCTCGTCAAAGAAACGATCGACCGATGCCAGGAGCGTCACCTCACCTCCACCGGCCTCCAGCGCCGCATCCAGCCGGTCCGGATCGTCGCAGGCCACAAAGCGATTCGGGCTGGTGCTCGCCCTGGCCCGGAAGCTGTCGATGGCTGTGGCCCGCGCCGTCCACCAGGCCATCAGCCGGGGATAGTCGCGGCGCTTCCCGCCCTCGTTCGTCTTGGAATCCCAGATGCCGAGCTTCTCGGCCATGGCCTTCCGCTGAGCTGCCAGGAATCGTTCGTGGTCCAGGCGGCTGTTGCCGTACTTGTTGAAGTACGGGCTGTGCCCCATGCGGACGAGGAGCAGATTGAAGTCGATCCCCTCCTTCGTCACCACGTGGCACAGGAGCCGACCGTAGATATCGCGGGCCTCCTCGCCGCCAGGGAACCTCAGGCCGACCTTCGCGGGGCCTTCGTCCGGACTCCGCGGCAGGAAGAAGCCTGTGGCCCAGCCTGTGGACTGCTCGGCGAAGCGAGTGGAGGGCTTGGAGGCTGAGATGTCCTTCCCCCCCATGTACTTCTCCTCCGTGTCCACCGAGAGCAGCCGGAGCTTCTCGCGCTCGCCGTTGCGCTGGATGTAGATCGTGTCCCCATCCACCACCCGCTCGACCGTGAAGAGCTTCGTGGGCTTCTCCACCTCGCAGTCCCGGAGGGCGTCCGAGACGCTCGCGCGGGGCGGCGGCCAGCTCGACTTCTGCTGGGGCGCGGGAGTGGCGGCGTGGAGCGGCGCCGCGAGGAGCAACAGGGTGAGGGCGGTTCTCGTGAGCATGGATCGTGAGCGGGTCATCGGTGCCCGAGCATTGTGGGCTCGCGGACGCGCCTTGGGCGCGCGAGAACGCCATTCCCTCACGGCGCCGCCCGCGCCTCAGATCAGCGACCCTCGAGCGCATGCGCCGCGGGCCGGAGGCCGCGGCGGAATTGACCGAAGCCAAACCTCAAGGGCTCGAAGGTCCCCACGAGCGCCACCTCGGCCCCGCCCTCGGGGACCTCACGTCCGACGAGGTGGAGCGCAGCGTTGACGATCATCCGCCTCGACCCAGGCGCGACGAGATCCGTCGCAGCCCCGAGCGTGGTGGTGAAGGCCCGACCGGGCTTGCCGCCCGGGAGCTCGTAGGTCCGGAACCATGCGAGGGGCATCAGGGGGTCGTTTCGAGCCCCCTCTACCACCGAGTCGCCCGGGCGCATGCCCATGAGCGGGTCCCCGTCCTCGCCGGGGCCGGCGCGGTCGAGGCACTGGCCTAGCATCACCACCTCGGTCCCCTCGAGCATGGGCACCCGGACCCGGTACACGTCGCTGGGGCCCCACACGTCGCCGTCCCCGAGGCCGCGCAGCGCAGGGTGCTTCGCCTGCCCGGGAGCGAGGATGCCGCGCGTGCTTTGGCTGCCGTGGGCACCGTGGTGAGCCACCCACTTCTCCCCGAGGACCAGCCGGCCGAAGCCGCCCTTCCACTCCTCTTTGGGACCGTTGTATCCGTTGGCGTAATGGGCCCAGGGCCCATCGTTCGCGTTGCGAAAACCGTGCGTGGCTGTCCGCATGCCGAGCACCGGCTTACCCGCCTTGAGGTAGGCATCGATGTGCTGCATCTGCTCGTCAGGCAGGTCCCGGAAGCGCGTGGCGATGACCATCAGGTCGGCCGTCTCGAGCGCCTCGAGCCCCGGGATATTGTCGAGGCAGGTGGGGACAATCTCGCCGCTCGCGGGGTCGACGGGGAACAGGACCGTGCAGCGGACCCCGTGGTGCACCGAGAGGATCTTGCCGAGCTGCGGGAGGGCCTCCTCGCTGCGGTACTCCTCGTCACCAGCGATGAGCACCACGTGGGGTGCGTCCTCCCCCCTGCCGGGGTAGCTGACCCAGAGGTCGGGGCCGGGGGCCGAGAGCCCCCCCATCACCATGAGCGTCACGAGTTCGATCATCACTTCCTCTTCGCGGCCTCAGCCTTCAGGGTCTTGAGCGTCTCGGCGGCG
>CBFHHK010000092.1:0-9715 GCA_965655435.1 Planctomycetota bacterium
GATCCGGCCCATGTTCGCCGAGGGCTTCAAGGCTGAAGTCCAGGTCATGACCAGCGTCATGCAGTACGACGGGGAGAACAACCCCGATGTCGTCGCCATGATCGCCGCCTTCACGGCCATCCGCATCGCCGGCATGCCCTTCGAGACGACCCTCGGGGCCGTCCGGATCGCCCACATCGACGGCAAGCTCGTCGCCTTCCCCTCCGACTCGGATCGCCGCGAGAACAGCCGCCTTGACCTCGTGGTCTCCGGCCACGAGAACGGCCTCTGCATGGTGGAGTCCTCCGCCAAGGAGCTGACCGAGGAAGAGATGATCGACGCCCTGGCCGAGGCCGAGCGGGTCGTCCAGGAGATCATCGACCTCGCCAACGAGCTCGTCGACCGCTGCGCCAAGCCGGCCATGGAGTTCACCGCGCCGGGCGTGGACGAGGACCTCAAGGCCCGCGTCTTCGACTACGAGGGAGACCTCGCCGCGGCCATGAAGACCGACGGCAAGCACGAGCGCGGCGCCGCGATGAACGACGTGAAGAAGGCGGCTGTCGCCGCCCTCACGTCTGGCTATGACGGCGACGACCTCAAGGGCTACACGAAGACCGTCAAGGAGTTCTTCGGTGACCTGAAGAAGCACTGCGAGCGCTCCGCGATCATCTCCGGTCGCCGCGTGGACGGTCGTAGCTGGGACGAGATCCGCCAGATCACGGTGGTGCCGAACTTCAACGAGCGTCAGCACGGTTCCGTGCTCTTCACCCGGGGCGAGACCCAGGCGCTCGTGAGCGCCACCCTCGGCACCCCGGACGACGAGCAGATCATCGACGGCGTGGAGGAGGAGTTCAAAAAGCACTTCTACCTGCACTACAACTTCCCCGCGTACTCGGTGGGTGAGACCCGCCGGATCATGGGCCCGGGCCGCCGCGAGATCGGCCACGGCATGCTCGCGGAGCGGTCGCTGAACCCGGTCCTCCCGGCGAAGGAGTCGTTCCCGTACACGATCCGGGTCGTCTCGGACATCACCGAGTCGAACGGCTCGTCGTCGATGGCCAGCGTCTGCGGCGGTTGCCTCTCCATGATGCTCGCCGGCGTCCCGCTCACTCAGCCGGTCGCGGGCATCGCGATGGGCCTCGTGCAGGAGGGCGACAAGAACGCCATCCTGTCGGACATCCTCGGCTCCGAGGACCACAGCGGTGACATGGACTTCAAGGTGGCTGGTTCCGGCGTCGGGATCACCGCGCTGCAGATGGACATCAAGATCAAGGGCGTCTCCCGCGATCTGCTTGAGGCTGCGCTGGAGCAGGCCAAGAAGGGCCGGATCCACATCCTCCGCAAGATGCTCGAGGCCGTCCCGGCCCCGTCCTCCGAGGTCAGCCGCTTCGCCCCGCGCATGGAGACGATCAAGATCCCGAGCGATCGCATCGGCTTCCTGATCGGCCCCGGCGGCAAGAACATCCGTCAGCTTCAGGCTGACTACGGTGTCCGGATCTCCATCGTCGACGACGAGGGGCACGTCCAGATCTACGGCACCGACGCCGACAAGACCCTGGCCTGCCGCGACGCGATCTCGGCGACCATGGAGACCCCGGAGATCGGCTCGAAGTACAAGGGCACGGTCAAGAGCGTGCGCGACTTCGGCGCGTTCATCGAGATCCTCCCGGGTGTCGAGGCGCTCTGCCACATCTCCGAGCTCGGCGAAGGCTTCATCGAGCAGGTCTCTGACGTGGTCAACGTCGGCGACGAGATCGAGGTCGTGATCATCAACGTTGACGACCGCGGGAAGATCAAGGTCTCCCACAAGGCCCTCACGCAGCCCAAGGAAGAGGGCGGCGACAGCGAGGGTGAGAGCGGGGACCGCCCGCGACGGGACGACCGTGAGGACGGTGAGCGTGGCGGCGGCAGCCGTCGTCGTCGCCGCCGTGCCCCGAGCCGGTGACCGCCTCCTCGCTCCCCCGGGTAGCCCGCGGCTCGAATGAGTCGCGACGGCTGGCCGGGTGAGCACCGGGGTCCCACGACGTGTGGGGCTGACCAAGCCAAGCGGCGCCCTCATCTCCCAGCAGCGGAGGTGAGGGCGCTTCCAGTTGAGGGGCGGAGCGGCTTCTTGGCCCTCCAGAAGCTTCTCGGGCTCCCGAGCTCAGGTCACTTCCGCCTCGCAGATCAGGCGGGGGCGAAGTGTTTTGGCAGGCCTTACCTGGCCGCGGACCGGAATCCGCGGGTTTTTGGCAAGCCAGGCCGCGTGCGGTCGAAGATGCACATGACGGATCCTTAATGCCGGGTTCGCGTGACGTCCTGCACTGGACGTCCTAAAATGTTCGCACGCTGCCAAGCGATCCAAGCCCTCGGTCGATGCTCCCCTTGAAGCTCCTCACACTCCTCATCGTGATCCTCGCGGGCATCCCCGCGAGCGCCGAGTCTCTTGTCAGCGGACATGAGCGCGGCGCCGAGTTTGCAACCGGTGGACGCGACGATGGCCGCGGGACGCCTTACCACGTCAACAAGACGGACAACATCTGCGGCCTGGATGAGCCCCGGCAACTGACCAACCCCGCGGTGGTGAACTACTCGGCGCTCCTCGCCGCGACCCCCGAGGTGAAGAAGATCGCAAAGAATAAGATCGATCCGACCTCCTCAGAGGGAATCACCCTCACGGCAAAGGCCCGCTCCCGGGTCCTGAGCGCATGCGAGTCCGTCCGGCAATCCGGGGGGCATTGCAGCGTTTGGAAGACCATCCGGCGCAGGGACAAGAGGGCGATCCCCGACGTTACGGACGCGGTGAAGCGCCTCCTTTGACGGAGCCGTACCGCGCATGAAACGCCCCGGGGAAGGCCCCGAGCGCCCAGAGCGTTCAGAGCGTCCCGAGCACGGCGGCGGTCGAGCCGCGACTTCATCGGCGCCAGCTGGAGCACGTCCCGTCGCTCCGGGGCCCGGCTCAAGCCTGCCGCTCCTTGGCGGCGCTGGGCGCCCGTTGATGGCGCTGCTGCTCCTCGCGCTGGTCTCGTCCTGCCTCGGCGGTGGCGGTGACTCGCTGGAGCGCGACCGCAAGGCGCAGTCCATGTTCGAGGACCTCCTGACCCGCGGCCAGAACGCCCCGGCAGGAGTCGAGTCCTTCGAGGAGGACGCCGCGTTCGAGGGCCTCGAGGCCACCTATGCCGAAGATCCGGTCCCAAGGGGCGCCGGCCCCTCGGCGTCGGGAGCGGACGAGCGCCCCGGGGCTGCTGGCGTGGCGGTGCTTCCGCCGGTGGAGATCCCCGCTCCCGCGGATGCGGCGGGTGGCCTGGCCGGCGCAGGGGGCGCCGACGAACTCGCGCCCTCGGCGGCCGCGGAGGGCGATGAACTCGAGTTCCTGAGCGGACTGGTGGCGGGGGATGAGCTGGGCGATCCGCCGCTCAACCCCTACCTCGAGTTCGGGCAGAACATCATCTGGTACGACCTCCGAGAGGGGGATACCGAGCGGCTGATCATGAAGCCGTACACCTTCCCGGGGGGCACCGGCTCGAAGATCTTCAGCCTCCTCCAGAGCTACGGCGCCTTCTCGCTCTTCGCCGCCGTGAAGGATGGGGCGATCCCGGATGGGCTCGGTCCTCAGCCAGCCGACTCGGTGCTGCTTGACCTCCGGGAAGGCTTCTCCGTGGAGGCCTATTCGGACCCGCGCGGGCAGGGGCTCCGCGCGCCCCAGGCCATCGCGCTCAGCGACGTGCTGTTCGTCACGGCTGCCGCGGATCAGCTCTCAGAGGTCGAGCATTTCATCGACCTGTTCGCCGCCGAGGTCCGGCAGATCGAGATCGAGGCGAAGATCGTCGAGGTCACGACCCGAGAGGCGCTTGACCTGGGGGTCAAGCCAGTCAATTCCTCCACGCCGATCTTCGGGTTCCCTAACCCGGGGACCTTCGTCAATCAGATCGACTTCTCGTTCGCGAACAGCACCGACGCGAGCAAGGCGCTCTTCCAGTTGGGCGCGGTCTTTGACGGCGTGACCTTCAACGCGGTGTTGGAGGCGGTCGCCTCGTTCGAGAACGTCTCGATCATCTCTCGGCCCAAGGTCGCGGTCCGCGAGGGGGGGCGAGCTGACATCGTGAATGTGAAGCGGATTCCCTTCTACAACGTCACGGCGATCAGTGCGTCCGGTATCCCGACCACCTCCCTCCAGTTCCAGGACGTCGGGGTGCAGATGTACGTGGTCCCCCGCGTGATCGGTCGGGACACGGTGATCCTGAACATCGATATCGAGGCGTCCCAGTCGACCGGCACCGCCGTGAGCTTCACCGTGGGCGACTCGGTGATCGCCGTGCCGGAGATCTCTCGTCGCAACGCCCGGACCGTGGTCCGCCTCGAGCCTGGCCAGGCCGTGATCCTCGGGGGGCTCATCTCCGAGCGAACCGTCGAGCGTGAGAGCAAGGTGCCCCTGGTCGGTGACATCCCCATTCTGGGGGCGCTCTTCAGGAGCAAGCTGACCAGCAAGGAGCAGACGAACGTCCTGTTCTTCATCCGCCCCCGGATCCTCGAGGGCTCCGACCTGAACAGCCCGTTCTGACCCGTTGTTCTGCGCAGCGCGGCTGGAGCCCCAGCAGGAGCTCCTGCAGGGAATCTTGCTGGGGCGCCAGCCGGGTCCCCAACCTGGCCCCCTGTTGGCTCGGAGTTACGGGCTCGGAACGTGCGCCGGAGGCGAAGTGTCGGGAAGAAGGCGCCGCTGGACGCGTATGATCTGCACGGCGCGGCCCCCCGCGCCGCGAGACCGATGAAGATCTTCAGCAAGAGCCTCTCCGGGGCACGGGACGCGTGCCGCGGCGCGGCGCTCCTGATGGCGTTCCTGGTCCTGATCGTGATCATCGCGATCGTCTACCAGATCAACACGGTCACGCTCACGGATGAGCGGATCACGTACAACGAGATCACCAGGGCGCAGATGGACCTGGCGATCGAGTCCGTCCTCCTCCAGACCTACGAGGACCTCGCCGAGGACGCGCGCGCGGCGCAGGCCTCCGAGGGAGAGGACCCCGCGGGAGGTGCCGGGGACCCGGGGGCCGCCTCGGAGCCAGGAGAGCCGCCGCGGAACCCGGACACGGTCGACTCTCGCATGGACCGCTGGTACACCCCGCAGTCCACGAGCTTCGGTGATATCCAACTGCGCATCTTCGTCCGCGACGAGAACAGCAAGTACAACGTCCTCAACCTGCTCCAGCCGGACGAGCTGATGGCTGAGCAGGCCGTCCAGCGCGTGGCGAGGATCCTCGACTACGCGCGCGGCGGCACCTCCGAGGATATCTCTAGCGGCGACGCGGAGGAGATGGCCCTCGCCATGCAGGCCTACATGGCAGAGCGCTTGGGGTCGGAGCAGATTCCGCAGCCGCGGCTCTTGACGACGGACCTCGAGAACGAGCAGCAGTCGGTCCCGTTCACGTTCAGTGAGTTTCGGATGCTGCCTGGGTTCGAGGATGGGATGTTCGAGGACTACTTCGGTGAGGACGACGAGCGTATTCACGCCATCACGTCCTACCTGACGGTCTACACGTCGCCGGTGGTCGGAGCGGAGGAGGAGTCGAGCGGTCTCCCCGTGGGCAACGGCGGGTGGGCCGTGAACGTCAACACCGCGCCGTTCGCGGTGCTCTCGGGGCTCTTCTCCGGACGGGAGTTCCCGGTCGTGATCTGGGAGGGGATCCGTGACTACAGGAACGAGGCCGAGGATCCACTCGAGGAGGAGGGAGAGGAAGGCGTCGAGGATGTCGAGCCGGAGCCCATGCTGGACGAGTTCGGGGAGGAGATCTTTCCCAAGCAGATCTTCGACAGCCTCGATGAGCTGGACGAGATCTACGACTACGAGGCGCTCAACGAGGCGGAGAAGTCAACGATCACCGAGGCCCTCGAGGTCACGAGTGACGTCTTCGAGATCGTGATCGCCGCCCGCATCTCCACCTCCTCCGATGTGAATCAGCGCCTCGAGTTCGAGTCGCGGCGCGAGCAAGAGGAGTACTTCCGATCGGGTGAGCACCTCGTACGGGTGGTGCGGTCCGTTGTCTGGCGGCGCCCGGTGGACGACGACGTGTTGATCGTGCCCCTCGTGCGCTGGGAGGTCCTCGACAACGCCCCCCTCCAGGTCCTCGACTTCCCGGACGAGGATTGAGCTCCGGGATGGCGGCGAGGACGGAGCCGATCGACCCGCTGCGGGTCGAGGTCTTTCACCACCTGTTCGCGGCGGCGGCGGAGGAGATGGGGGTGGCCCTCCAGCGCTCTGCGTTCTCGGTCAACATCAAGGAGCGGCTCGACTTCTCCTGCGCGATCTTTGCGAGTGATGGGCGGGCGGTCGCCCAGGCCGCGCACCTGCCCGTGCACCTCGGGGCGACGCCGCTCTCCGTGGAGGCGGTGATCGCAACCCACGACCTCCGACCTGGGGATATCGCGTTCCAGAACGACCCGTTTGGAGGGGGGACGCACTTGCCGGACATCACCTCGGTGGCGCCGGTCTTCGCTCCTGGCGCGAGCGGCGCGGAGGATCGGCCGGCCTTCTACTGCGTCTCGCGCGCCCACCACGCGGACGTCGGGGGAGCGTTCCCGGGCTCCATGGCGCCCGCCCGGGACGTGCATGGCGAAGGCCTGCGGCTGCCGCCTGTGCGCATGGTCCGCGGCGGGGAGATGGACGAGGACCTGCTCCGGGTGTTCCTGGCGAACATGCGGGTCCCAGGTGAGCGGCGCGCGGACCTCTTCGCGCAGATCGCGGCGAGCCACGCGGGCCAGGCGCGGTTGCTGGCGTTGATGGCGGAGCACGGCGCCGAGGAGCTCGCGGCGCGGGGCCGGGACCTGATCCGTTGGACCGCCGATCTCACCGCGCGGCGGATCGCGGAGCTCCCGGAGGGGAGCTGGTCGTTCGAGGACGTCTTGGAGGGCGGCGCGGACGGCACGGGGGCGCTCCTCCCGGTCCGACTCACGGTCACATGTCGTCGGTCGAGGCTGACCTTCGACTTTCGAGACAGCGCGCCCCAGGCCCTCGACGGCTCTCCGGTGAACACCACACGGGCGGTAGCCGTCTCCGCGGTGGTCTATGGCATTCGCCTGCTCATGCCCGACGGCACTCCCACCAACGCCGGGCTGCTTGAGGGCGTCGAGGTGCTCACCCGGCCAGGCACCGTGGTGGACGCGACGTATCCGGCTCCGGTGGCCGCGGGGAACGTGGAGACGAGCCAGCGGCTGGTCGACGTCATCCTCGGGGCCTTCGGTGGGATGCTGCCGGGGGAGGTCCCCGCGGCGAGCGCTGGGACCATGAACAACCTCTCCTTCGGGGGCGCGCGGCTCGGCGGAGAGGGCGGCTCTTTCACGCACTACGAGACCCACGGCGGAGGGGCAGGCGCGGGGCCGAGGCTTGGCGGGGCACACGCGGTTCAGACCCACATGACGAACACCCGCAACACTCCAGTGGAGGCGCTCGAGAACGAATTGCCCGTGCGCGTGTTGCGGCAGACCGTCCGCCGCGGGACCGGAGGCGCAGGGGCTCGACAGGGGGGCGACGGCTTGGTGCGCCGCCTGGGTTTCCTGACGGATGTTCGGCTGTCCTGGTTGGCCGAACGCCAGCGTCGAGGTCCCTTCGGGGTGGGTGGTGGCGCCGACGGCGCTCCCGGCGAGGCCTGGGTACGGCGCCCCGGGACCGGGTCGGATGAGCGCTTGACCCCCAAGGCCGCGCTGGACCTGCCGGCGGGTGCCGAGGTGGAGATCCGCACCCCGGGGGGCGGTGGGCACGGCGAGGCCCGTCCATAGCCTCCCGCCGGCCTTCCGGAGGGGGACCCATCAGCCTGCGGCCGGTTCAGCGGTTCGAGGGGGAGCAGGGGGGGGCGGGCTCGCTATCATCTGCGCCGACTCCGCCTGGCATCAGGCCGCCGGCCAGTCGGCACCCCCTTCATTCCCCTTGCCCGGTCTCTGACCCGACGACTCATGCCTTCTCTCAGTGTCTTTGGAGCCCAGTGGGGCGATGAGGGTAAGGGGAAGATCATCGATCTCCTCAGTGATCGCGTCGACGTCGTGGTCCGCTACCAGGGCGGCGCGAACGCGGGCCACACCGTGGTCGTGGACGGGGTCAAGTGGGTCCTGCACCTGATCCCCTCCGGCATCCTCCACGAGGGCAAGGTCAACGTCATCGCCACGGGCGTCGCGATTGACCCCATCAAGCTCCTGGAGGAGATCGACGGGCTGGAGGAGCGCGGCGTCAGCGTCGGCCCTGAGCGGCTCCGGATCGCCGCCAACGCGCACGTCATCTTCGAACAGCACAAGCGCATCGACGGGCTGTCGGAGCGCTGGAAGGGCGACGGCCGGATCGGCACCACGGGGCGCGGGATCGGCCCGGCCTACTCGGACAAGGCCTCGAGGACCGGCCTCCGGATCTGCGACCTGCTCGACGCCGAGCGCTGCGCGGAGCGGCTGCGCGCGAACCTCGCGGAGAAGAACGCTGTGATCGGCAAGGTCCACGGCGAGGAGCTGCTCGACGTCGAGGCCATCGTGAAGCGCTACGTGGAGGTCGGGGCTCGCCTCGCTCCGTTCGTTGCGGACACCGGCGCCGAGCTGCGGCGCGCCCATCGTGAGGGGCGCAGGATCCTCTTCGAGGGGGCCCAGGGCGTGATGCTCGACATCGACCACGGCACCTACCCGTTCGTCACCTCCTCCAACACCGGCCCCGGCGGCATCCCCTCGGGCGCGGGCGTCCCGCCGCAGGCGGTGGGCCGCTCCATCGGGATCGCGAAGGCGTACTGCACCCGCGTCGGGGAGGGCCCCTTCCCGAGCGAGATGTTCGGCGACGACGCCGACCGCCTGCGGGCCGCGGGGCACGAGTACGGCACCACCACCGGCCGGCCTCGCCGGGCGGGTCACTTCGACGCCGTGGCGGTGCGCTACTGCCTGGATCTCGCCGGCGCCGCCGGCTGGATCATGACCAAGCTCGACGTGCTCTCCGGTCTCGGCGACCTCGAGGTCGTCACGGCCTACCGCTTCGGCGGCGAGGTCTTCACGGAGTACCCCGCGCACCTGCCCACGCTGGACGGAGTCGAGCTCGTGACCGAGACCCTCCCCGGCTGGACCGAGGACGCCGCCTCGGCGCGTCGCTTCGAGGACCTCCCCGCGGCCGCTCGCCGGTACGTGGAGCGGGTCGAGGAGCTGGTCGCGACGCCGATCGTCATGGTCTCGGTGGGGGCGGAGCGTGAGGCTGTGATCGACCGTGAGCCGATCTTCGGTGCGGACTGGTCCGCGCCGGACCCCGCCCCGGAGGGTGCGCTGTCGTGAGCCCGTGGAGCGCAGGGCAGGACGGGGCCACCGGGCCGCCGGCGCCGACTCCTGAAGCCCTCGCGTTCCGCGAGTCGCTGGGCGGGGTCTTCCCTGACCATGTCGCCATCATCATGGACGGCAACGGGCGCTGGGCCCAGGAGCGCGGGTGGGTCCGCGTGCGGGGCCACAAGGAGGGCACCGAGTCCGTTCGTGCGATCACGACCATCGCCGCGGAGCTGGGGTGCAAGAGCCTGACGCTCTACGCCTTCTCCAGGGAGAACTGGAAGCGCCCGGACTTCGAGGTCTCGACGCTCATGCGCCTGCTGCGCCTCTACCTCCGGCGGGAGCTTCGCACCCTGATGGACAACGGCATCCGCCTCGTCGCCATCGGTCGCCTCGAGGACCTCCCTGCGTACGCCCAGCGTGCGCTGCGAGAGACGATGGAGCGGACGGCGGGCAACACCGGCATGGTGCTCCGGCTCGCGCTCTC
>CBFHHK010000092.1:9815-15882 GCA_965655435.1 Planctomycetota bacterium
TACGGCGGGCGGACCGAGGTCGCCGATGCGCTACGAACATTCAGCGAGGACGTGGCCGCCGGGCGGCGGCGTCCCGAGGAGGTCGATGAGGAGACCCTCCGCGAGTACCTCTACGACCCAGGGACAGGGGACCCGGACCTGATCATCCGGACGGCCGGCGAGATGCGGCTCTCGAACTTCCTGCTCTGGCAGGCGTCCTACGCCGAGTTCTACGTCACCGAGGACTGCTGGCCTGACTTCCGCCGCCCCCAGTTCGAGGCGGCGCTGCGCGCCTTCGCCGCGCGGAAGCGCAAGTTCGGCGCGCTCCCCGCAGACGCCGAGGAGCCGACGGGCGTTGAGGGCCTCGAGGACGTGCTCGAACTCGAGGGGACCCCCGAGCACAGCGAGGGGGGCTCTTGAGCGTTCAGAGCGACGACGCCGCCGCCGTGAAGCGGGCCAAGGTGATCCTGCGGACCAAGGTCGGGTCCACGCTGGCGCTCTCCGTCGCGGGCCTCCTCTGGGCGGCCTCGCTGCCGGCGGGGGTCTCGATCACCCTCGGGTTCGCCACCGTGCTCTCCCTGTGGTCCATCTACGAGGCGGCGCGGATGAAGATCTTCGGGGGCACCCCCGCCGCGCTCGGCGCGGTGGTGGCGGTCGCCTTCGGGGCCTGGAATATCCACGCGACCTTCATCGCCCGCGATGGTGATGCGTGGGCATCCGCTGCGCTGGGCCAGACCCCGGCGAGCCAGCTCGCGCTCATCTTCGTCTTCAGCGGCGTGGCCGCGGTGATAGGCCGAAGCCTCGTGGGGGTGAGCCGCGGGACGCTCCACTGGCGCCTCGGCGAGCAACCTCAATTCGCCGCGCTCGTGTTCCTCGTGGCCCTGCCCCTGCTGGCCCTGGTGCCGATCCGCATCGCCGGTGGCGCTGGCGGCCTCGCGATCTATCTCGTGCTCGCCAAGATCGGCGACATCGCCGGCTACTACGTGGGCAGCACCATCGGGAAGCGTCACCCCTTCCCGAAGCTGAGCCCCGGCAAGACCGTGGCGGGCTGCGTGGCCTCCCTGCTGGTGGGCATCGGCGCCGGGGCGGGGTTCGTCCTCTCCGGCGCGCTGGAGGGCGCGCGCTTCGGGGTCATGTCCGGGGTCCTGCTCGGGTTGGTGGTGAACGTCACCGCCCAGGCTGGAGACCTCCTGGAGAGCGGCTTCAAGCGCCGGGCCCAGGTCAAGGACTCCGGCACCACCTTCGGCCCCTCCGGCGGCATGCTGGACCTCGTCGACAGCCTCCTGCTCTCGGCGCCGCTCGCCGCCTTCCTCTGGCCGCTCCTGTTCGAGCTGCCCTCCTGATCTCCTCTCGCACCTTGCCCGAACTCACGATTCCGCTGCGCTCCCACGAGGAGGCGATCCTTGTCCTCGGCCCTTACGACCGCTACGCGCGGCTGCTCCGGCAGGACCTCGATATCGAGATCTATGCCCGCGCAGGGAACCTGCGCCTCAAGGGCGCGGACGGCAACATTCGCGCCGCCTCCGAGCGGATCGAGCACCTGCTCGGCAAGGCCAGGAAGGGGCGAGACATGAGCGTGCGGGAGATCGAGGGCATCCTGCTCGACCGGACGCCCGTGACCACGGAGACCGCGACCGTCGGGGGCGAGCGTCGGGGCACGAAGGACGCCAGCGGCGCCGGCTCCGCGGGCTCCGGGTCCCGGTGGGGCGGTTCGAAGCGACCCGCGGTGGTCCGCTTCCGCCCGCGCCCTGTGGAGCCCCGCAGCGAGAACCAGCGGCGCTACTTCGAGGCTATCGAGAAGAACGACCTGGTGTTCGGCCTGGGGCCCGCTGGAACGGGGAAGACCTACCTCGCCGTCGCCGCGGCGGTCCAGCGCCTCCGTCGGGGCAAGGTCCGGCGGCTGATCATCACGCGCCCCGTCGTCGAGGCTGGGGAGCACCTTGGGTTCCTGCCCGGCGATCTGCAGCAGAAGCTCAACCCGTACCTGCGGCCGATCTACGACGCGCTGCGGGACATGATCGAGCCCGACGACCTGGCACGGATGGAGGAGGCGGGCATCATCGAGATCGCGCCCCTCGCGTACATGCGGGGTCGAACCCTCTCGAACGCCTTCGTCATCCTCGACGAGGGGCAGAATACGACCGCGTCGCAGATGAAGATGTTCCTGACCCGGCTGGGTGAGGGCTCGAGCATGGTGGTCACTGGCGACCCGTCGCAAAACGACCTGCCGCGCAACCAGCGCAGCGGGCTGGTCGACGGAGCCCGGCGGCTCCGGGGCTTTGAGGGGGTCGGCTTCATCGAGTTCGAGGCCGCTGACGTGGTGCGTCACCCGTTGGTGGCGCAGATCGTCCGCGCCTACGATCGCGACGGTCGGGACCGGAACGGCGCGCCCGCCGAGCCCTCGACCGAAGGGGACGAGGGGTGACCGGAGGATCCTTCGCTTGGACGGTCCCGGAGGAGCCTGGGGACCTCGGAGAGGTGGAGGCGTCTGCGGCGCTCGCGGCGGCGCTCGTGCACGGCGGGGCGCCCGAGCTCCGCGTCGACGTGATCTTCGTCGACGATGCGGCGCTCGCCCAGCTGCACGGCCAGTTCCTTGGGGACCCGACCCGGACGGACGTGATCACCTTCGACCTGCGCGAGGACGGCGCGCCGGATGAGCATGGGCCGGACGGTGAGATCTACGTGAGCGTCGAGCGCGCTCGTGAGGTTGCCGTGGGCCGGGGCGTCGGTGTCGCACGGGAGCAGGCCCTCTACGTGGTCCATGGTGCGCTGCACCTCGTCGGCTTCGACGACCATGACCCGGAGGACCGAGCCTCGATGCGCGAAGCAGAGGCGGCGGTCATGGGGGCTCTCGGCTACGCCGAGGACCTCGGTGAGCATGAAGTCTGAGCCCCTCTTGCGGGGGATCGGGGGGACGCGGGGCGCCCTCGCGAGGGTTTTCGATCCAAAAAAGCGTCGGCCTTTGTGCCGGCCGTGCGTCCGCGAATAACTGCCTTAGCAGGGCGCCAGGGGGCAATTGGGGGCTCTTCTCGGTGGGCGCAAGATGCGCTTGAGTGACGCACGGCGGGGGGCCGAGTGAGGAACTGTTGAACGAGCTGGTCTCGTATCGGTACCTACTAGTCACAGAGGACACTTCGAGCCACAGCTCGGCGCCCCGGCGGACCGCCTGGTGACCTCCTTGAACCTGCACCTCACTCGACTTGACGCCCCAATCCGACCCCACCTCCAAGCCCGAGCTGCTCCCCGAGACGACCACGGGGACGCCGAGCAGCGGCGCTCCTTCCGCGGACGCCGTGGCGGACCCGGTCGTCGAGCTGGTGGACGCCCTCTGGGCGGCCTTCCGATCCGAGCCGGGCGACGAGACGCGCAACGCGCTCGTCGAGCATTACCAGCCGCTCATCAAGCAGATCGTCCGGCGGTTCGGTGCGCGCCTCCCGCGGACCGTGGATCGCGGGGACCTGCTCACCGCGGGCAACGTGGGCCTCATCAGCGCGGTGCGCGGTTTTGATCCCGAGCGGGGAGTCCGCTTCGAGTCGTACTGCGAGCTGCGCGTCAAGGGCGCGCTCCTTGATGAGCTCCGGTCCCAGGACTGGCTCCCGCGGCCCTGGCGCCAGAAGATCGAGCAGCAGAAGCGCACGGTCGAGCAGCTCCGGCGCGAGTGGGGGAGGAACCCCAACGACAACGAGGTCGCCTCGGCCATGGGGTTCGATCTGGATGTGTACCAGCAGACCTTCGGCGTTGGGCTCCCCGGGACGCCGAGCGGCTCCATGCCGGCCGACGACGGCGGCGAGGACGGCGGCGGCGCCAGCCCCCTCGACATCATCCAGGATCACGGCGTCGACGCGCCCGGCGAGCGGCTCTCCAGGGACGAGTTGATGAAGCTGGTCTCCCAGCGGATGTCGGACCAGGAACGGCGCATCATCTATCTGAAGTACTGGGAGGAGCTGCCGATGCGCGAGATCGGTGACCTCACGGGGCTCTCGGAGTCACGGGTCTGCAAGATCCACACGCGCCTCATCGAGCGTCTGCAGGATCGCTTCCGCGCGCACGAGGCCGACACGCTCGTCTAGCCCGGCCCCCGGTCTCGCGGATGACCCGGCGGATGACCCGGCCCGGCAAGTTGCGCGGCGTCGTGGATGGACCGCCTCGACCGGTCACACGGCTCGATGGATCGCGGGGGCAGGCGGACGGCCCGGGGGCGATGACTGATCGAAAGAGAGAGGGCCCGGCACCTCTCGGTACCGAGCCCCCCCAGGACTCCCGATCTCGAGCCATGAAGGCTCTCCGGGAACGCAAATCGGGCGCGATCAGATCACGTCCGACCCCCTTGCGTCCCGAACGGCGGAAACCGCCGGACCGAGGTGCGAAGGCGGCGGAAGGGTCCCTAACCTCCCGACGTCGCACGATTCCTTAACCTCGACACCCGCGCACGCCGTCCCCACGACGACCCGGGATCCGCTCCTCCTCTCGAGAGACGTCCGTGTCCCCACACGTCCGACTCCCACACCACATCTCCCCTGGCCGAAGCCGTGGGGCGACGCGAGTTCAGCGAGTCCTCCAGCGCCGTCGCAGCCGGGTCCCAACGGAGGTCCGCCGGCCAGCCCTGAGGCGTGGCGCGGTTGGATCGTCGTGGTTGCGGAGCTGGGCATGGGTGCTGGTGGATCGGGCGGATCCATCGCGAGCCTCACCCCGGCGAGAGAGGAAGCCGTCCCGGAGCCGGCCGAAGCCGACCCCGGGCCGGAGGGCAGATGAGGAACGGTTGTTCCTACTCCGACCCACGGTCCTCAGTCCGAGGCGAGACCGTTGAGGGTCCCGCGGCGCTCCTCGGACGACGAACCCATTGGGTCGGGCGGTCGACATTCGGAAACTCGGCTGCCCGCGAGGGGCCCGTGGCTTTGCGTCCCGGACTTGCGTCCGGTTTGCCTTTGTCGTGTCGCCGTTGGAGCGCCACAGGATAGCCAGGAAATCGCAATGGGCAAATGGAGGCGCGCGTTTGGGGGCGGAAACGTTTTCTGGGCGCGCCCATGTGCCCGGCTAGCATGGGCTTAGAGAGCTAGTGGCCCCGCACCCCGGCGCGGGGATTGGGGCCCTATGCTCGCGCAGCACAATCTGGCGCCCTTCTCCACCTCGGGCCGCGCCCCCCCTCCCAGACCACCTCCTTCCACGTGATCTCCCTTCTCAGCCTGTGCCTCGCGGCGACCGCCTCGGCGGGCCCCCTTGCCTTGCCCGGCTCGCGGGCTCTTCCGCTGGCTTCCTCGCTGGTCCCCGCCGCTCCCGGGGCGTCGCCCTCCGCCGAAGCGCCGTCGTCCGCGTCAGGGCAGGAGGCCGCGCTCGGCGCGGAGCCTGAGCCGGGCCAGGGCGCCGTCCCTGGCGGGGCGGAGCGGCCCCGGCTCGTGGTCATGCTGTCCGTGGACCAGATGATCCCGGAGCAGCTCACCCGGCTGCGCCCTGCCTTCTCGGGCGGCTTCGCGCGCCTCCTTCGGGAGGGAGCCGTCTTCGACGCGGCGACCCTCGACTACGCCAGGACGGAGACCGGCGCAGGGCACACCACGCTCTCGACCGGCTGCCTCCCCAGGAGCCACGGCATCGTCGGGAACGGCTTCTTCGACAGGGAGGCGGGGAGGTTCCGCTACTGCGTGGAGGACCTCGAGGTGGCCTCGATGACCTCGGCCGGTCGAGTCGAGGCGCCCACCGTCGGGCCAGGCGTTGGCCAGGGGCAGCGGTCTCCGCTGAACCTCGCGCGCCCGACCCTCGGTGAGTACCTCCAGGCTCAGATCCCTGGCGCCAAGGTGGCGTCGGTCTCCGCAAAGGACCGCGCGGCGATCGGCATGGGCGGCCGCTCAAACGGCGCGGTGCTGTGGTGGGACAAGCTCGGGGCAGGCTTCGTCACCTCGACCTGGTACGCGGACGCGCTCCCGGAGTGGGTCAATGAATGGAACGCAACCTGGCTGGAGCGGGCCGGCGGCTGGGAGTGGGCATCACGGCTCCCCGACGGCGTCGAGGCGCTCGGGACGGCGCCCGACGAGCGTCCGGGCGAGCGCCCCTTCGGCGCCCGCGGTATTCAGCTGCCGTACACCCTCGGGGATGC
>CBFHHK010000093.1:0-11310 GCA_965655435.1 Planctomycetota bacterium
AGCCGACAACCAGGGAGGCGGCCCCCAGGGCGAGGGTGAGCGCCGCGGCGCGAAGGGACGGGGAGGTGGGCAGGGTCCTCATGGTTCAAACTCTATCGTCGGGGGGCCTTGGCCCTCACGAGCCGCTCCGGGCTTATCGGCTCGAATCGGAGCTCAATTCGAGCGGTCGCCTTCCAGCTGCTCCAAGAGGCGGGTCGCCTGGCCCATGCTGGGGTGGAAGTTGAGCACGTCCCGGAGCTCGCGGCGCGCCCCGCGGACGTCTCCGGTCTCCGCCAGGAGTTCGGCGTAGGTGTAGCGGGATCTGGAGGCGGGGTTCGCGCTGAGCACCCGGGCCAGGAGGTCCGCGGCCTTGTCGAGGTTGCCCCGCTCTCGCTCCATCGTCGCCAGCCGGGAGAGGTCGCCCTCGCTCGCGCCAGGGCGGGCGCAGGCAGCGATGAGGAGGTTCTCGTAGCGCTCTTTGAGTTTCTCCTGGAGGGGCGCCGGATCGCCCTCGGCGTCACCCTCGGCGTTCACAATGGAGAGCAGCCGATTCGTGAGGTGGAGGTCGCCTTCCACGAAGGGGAGGGCCAGGACGGGGCGCTGCAGGGAAGCTGCCAGGAGATCGACGATGTCCCGGCGCGACGCGCCGACGCCGACGGCCCGTTCAAGCTCCGCGACGCCCTCGGCCTCGCGGTCCTGCCGCATCAGCTCGAAGGCGGAGGCCAGGCACGCCGCCGGGTGGTGGGGCGCCAGCGCGCGGCCCCGCAGGATCCACTGGCCCGCCTCATCCGTCTCGTCGTCGAGCCAGACGCGCCGGAGCTGGCCCGCGACGGACCACGAGGGGCCGTGGGTGGGGGCGAGGAGGAGGACCTCCTGGAGGCCGGCCACCGCCGACGCGGCGGAGTCCGCGAGGTCGGGGTGGCTGATGGGCGTGACCGGCGGAGACTCCCGGTCAAACCCGCGGGCCGTCGCGACGGCGAGGCTCCACCGCGCCAGGACCGCACGGAACGCGACCTCGGCGTTCTCAGGCTCCGCCTCCTGGGCGAGCCCGGCGTGTTCAACCATGGCGGCGTGCTGCTCCGGCGTACCAACACCGCCGGCCCCCGCCACATCCTCCCGAACCAGCTCTGCGTAGCTGAACTGATCCCAGCTCTCACCCCCGCGGATCGCGGCCGGGACACGCGTCCCGAGCGCCGCGAGGACCAGGAGGCCCGCGCCCATGGCGACGACGCGTCGCCCCATGCCCGCGGAGCAGTCCGCGCTGCAGCGGCCGAGGGCTGCGCCGGCCAGGGTCGCCGCCAGGAGGCCGACCGCGGGGATCACGACCCCGAAGTCCGTGAGGGAGTGGAAGGCGAGGGCGGAGAGCCCGAAGAGGACGCCGAAGAGCCCGAGGTCCGCGGGCTTGCGGCTCTCCCTCGGGCGCCGAAAGAGGCGCAGGAAGAGCATGGCCAGGAAGGCGAGCCCGAGGAGCGCACCCCCGGCTCCCATCTCGGCAAAGAGCTCCAGGTACTGGTTCTCCGCGTGCTCCGCCGTCCCGCCGCGCACAGCGGTGTCGAACCCGGGGAAGCTCAGGGCGTAGGTGCCGAGGCCTGCTCCAGTGGCCACGAACGCCGCGCCCATGGAGGCGCTGTCGCGGATCAGGTCCAACCGCGTGCCCACGGCTTCGGTCGGGTTGGCGGCGGTGGCCTCGAAGCGCTCGATCACCGGGTCGATTCCGAGGGCCAGCAGGATCACGGTGGCGAGGAGCCCCATCCCCACGATCGACCAGCCGACGCCGTCAACTCGACGCGAGAATTGCATGGCCGCTGAGGTGATCGCCGCGGCGAAGATCATGCTGATCAGCCCGTTCCTGGAGGTCGAGAGGACCACGGCGACGGTGCCCAAGACGAGGAATCCGATGAGGAGCTTCTCGAGCCGAGAGGGCGGCCGGCCGGTCCCGCCGAGCAGGTCCCGGATGTCCAGGGTGCGACCGCTGACCCGTGCGCTACTGCCGATCAGGAGTAAGCCGAGGGCCGATCCGAGCGCGAGGTTGAGGAACTCGCTGAAGTGACCGTAATGGGCGAAGGGGGCCCCCTTCGTCGCATCCTGCCCTTCGAAGTACCCGTAGATGAGCGTCTCGCCCAGCGCGAGATGGCCGAGGCCGGTCAGGGCGACGAGGAGGCCGATGACCGACACACCGAGCAGCAGGCGCTTGAAGGCAGCGCGGTCGCGATAGACCGTGGCGGCCGTCAGCATGAGGAGGCCGGCCATGACCAGGAGATCAAACTGCACCGCTGTCGCTTGGGGGTACACGCTCAGCGTCGCGGAGGTCCACTCGGCCCCGGCTGCCCCAGCGGCGCGGCTCCAGAGCTCCCCGGCCGTGGGGGAGAGGGTCTCGACCGTCGAGGCCGGGAGCGCGAGGAGCTGGACGCCCGCCAGCGCGATCAGCCCGGCGAAGGGGATCATGGTGCGGGGCGTGGAGACGGGGCTGGCGCTCTCCGAGAGGCAGCGGACCGCGAAGCAGGCGGCGATGAGCGCGCCCACGCCGGTGATCACCACGCGGCTCATCGGCATCACGCCGCCGAAGGCGAACGGCAGGTAGAGCAGGAGCCCGAGGATCAGCGCCTCGATGACCTGGTCGATCCTCGGGGCCGGGGCGGCCCCCTCGAGCTGGTGCTGGGTGGGGGCTTGGTTGGGGCGCGGTGTCATCGGGCAGTGGGGGAAGCAGCGGCGGGCGGATGCGCTGCGAGGGTGGGGGCTGGATCCCGGATTGGCAGGTCGGGGCCCTGATAGCATCCGGCGAGGCGACCTGTGGGAGGGGGCGTCGCGAGGGCCCTCAGGTGCTTCCGGCCGAATTCTATCCCTCCCCGCGCGGCGAGGCGAAGAGCGCAGTCGCACTCCTGTGCTGGGGGACGTCGATCGAAGGAAGACTGATAAGAGAGAGCGCGCCTCCGGACGGACCGGAGACGCGCTCTTCCGTGGCTCAGGCCCGCGATCGGGCCGGCCGATGCTCAGCTCACTGGAACGTCACCGACAGGGCGTCGGAGAAGTTGCTGGTGCTGCCGATATCCCGGAACCAGTACTGGAAGTTGTAGGAGTCGCCGGGGAAGACGGTGACGGGTCCCGTCGGCTGCGGCCACATGGTGAGGTCCGTCGGGATGGACACCGTGGTGCCCGCGCCCGTGTTGACCACGTTGGCGATGAAGCGGCCGATGGGGCCGCCGCCGATGCAGAGGTTGCCGGTGGAAGTGCCCACGTTGGGGACGAAGATCGACCCTTGGGAGACAAAGAAGTAACCGCTCGAGTTGGTCGGCAGGCACTCCGCGTTGAGCATGAATGCGTTGTCCGCGACGAGGTCGCTGCCAGTGGCGAACATGTGAGCCCCGAACCCGGATGAGTTCAGGACGGCCGAGCAGAAGTTCGACCCGAGCTCCGTCGACGCCCCGATGCTGTAGTCCAGCACGTAGTTGGCGCAGTTCTCACCCGTCTGGAAACTGAAGGTGTCCACCTTGAGCACGTAGGTCTGGGGCTGGCCGGACTTGTTCGTGTAGACGATGGACTCCGTCGCGCCAAGGTTGAAGGAACCGATGATGAACCCGGCGAAGTCGTCGCAGTCCGCGTTGTCTTCGAACAGGTACAGGTCGAGGTCGGCCTGGGTGGGATCGAGAGTCATCGAGACGTTGATCGTCTCTCCGGGAATCAGGCTCAGTCGGAAGTAGTCCGACGGCGCGAGGCAGTTGACGACCAGGTTGACCGTCTGACCTGTCGAGAGCGGGAACGCCGTGGCGCAGGAGTCGTTCCCCGCCAGCGGATCGTCCGCGCACACCGCCCCAGTGAGCAGCTGAAGGTCGTAGTCGCTGCAGTCTCCAGTGCTCCCCGAGAAGACCGTGACCGCCAGCTTCACGGTGATGGGGCTGGAGGTGCAGTTCGTGTAGGAAACGGTCTCGTTGTCCGTGATGGAGAAGCCGAAGTCCAGGGCGACGGAGCAGTCCTCGTTGAAGAGAATCGTGTCCACGTCGGCTTGGGCCTGGGAGAACAGCGCGTTCGCGGTGAGAGACATTCCTGCGGGAATATCGATCGAGTAGTAGTCCGGATCGGCCTTGGTGACGACCAGCCCCGAGTTCACGCTCGGTGCGGTCAGCGGCGCCGCGGAGTTGCAGTCGTCGTTGTCCTCGAACACGTCGTCCAGGCGGGTGGCGCAGCCGGAGCAGTCGAAGCCGAGATCAGCGCCGAGCACGAGCCAGAACGAGCCGAAGGCCGGGTTGTTGGTGATGGGGTCGTAACCGCCTTCGTTGTAGCAGTTGGTCGCGCCGGTCCCCAGTTCGAGCTCGAACCACTGGTCCACGGTGCCGAGGCCGGATCCAACCTGGCTCGGGTTCTGGAAGGCGGTGCCGTCGCCGGTCGGAGCGAACGGGCCGGGGCGGGCGCCGATCAGCGGGCCGATCTGCGAGCCCGAATCGGCGGACATGAGGAGGCCAAAGCCGAATCGGTCCACGACGCCGTCGTCGTACTTCCCGTCACCGTCTGCAGCCATGCAGAACTCGAAGCCGGTCATGTCGACGTCGAAGGTGTAGGGGGTGATCGCGCCCGCCAGGATCGTCCCGGGGAGACCGGAGATGATCAGGTCGAGGATCGGCGTCCCGTTACCAAGCGGGTTGGTGCACGAGTCGTACTGGGAGAGGATCGTGAGTCGGGCGCTGCCGTCACCGATCGAATCGGTGGCATACCCGAGCTGGATGTTATCGATCCGGTAGGCGTCCTGGGTCCCCGTGACGCTCACCACCGGGCTGGTGGTTGCCGGCGACGTGGTGCTGGGAATCCGGCCCTCGTCGACGACCAGGCTCGAGCCGTTGATGTCCAGGAAGACGTTGCCGTAGTGGTTGTTCGTGTAGACGTTGCCACCCGGGCCCATGATCGACTGCTGTGTCGGGTCCGCCGGGATGAACTGTCCCGATGCGGCATGGAAGGTTCCGGCGTGGATCGGAGCCCTGGCAGGGATCCGTTGGAGCTGGGCAGTGGATTGACCGGTGGCACCCTGGGCGAGGGCGACCGCTCCGATCAGGAGGGATGCAGTCTTGAGCATGTTGCTCTCAGTGGCTGGGGAAAAAAAAGGGCAGTGAGGGGCAGTCCGAGCGGGTAAATCCGCGTGACTAACAGCGGGTCTTCCCTAGCGGAAGACCTACGCCGCTGGCCGGCGCCACGACAACTCGCAAAGTGTACCGCAGCAACAGGGGCCCACGGGGTAAGGGGCCGCATTTCGAAGGCAGTCCAGGGTCGAGACATCCTGGAGCGGGAGCAACTGAGTGCCCTGGCGCCGGGGTCGGGGTGGGGATTCGGGTCCCTGGACCCGTCCACTGACCACGATCAGGGCCAAGCCGCCTCTCGCCCCCGGTCCAGGCAGCAGGTGGCCTTCCTCGAGGGGTTGGGCGTCTCTCAGCCTCCGGCCCCTCGGCCCCTCACGCATGCGTTCAGCCCCATCTTGGCCATCTGGCGTGGGGTCGAGGGCATCGACCGGCCGGTGCTCGGGAGGTCAGGCAGAGCGTCGGACTCGGACCCGGGCGCAGGGGTTCGTCCAGTCTGTGTCCAGCCGGACGGGGTTCCCTCCGGCTGTGCCCGACCCGTCGGTGTGCCTCATCCTGGGTCGGAGTCGCCGAGGGTCAACTCGGGACAGCTCCATGTCGATCCGGGTGGTCTGCTGGCGTCCTGCCCGGCGGCTCTGGGGGCAGTGGGTCAGGCGGTGACCGCGCGAATCGAGTGCTCGAGCTCCTTTCTGGAGAAGGGCTTCGAGAGGTAGAAGTCCATTCCTGCCTCCAGGCACACCTGCTGGTCCCCCTCGATCGCGTTCGCCGTGAGCGCGACGATGGGGAGCCCGCTGGTCGGACCGGGGGTCGATCGAATGCGGCGGGTCGCCTCGAGGCCGTCGAGAACGGGCATGTTCACATCCATGAGGACGAGGTCGACCTCCCCCCGTTGCACGGCCTCGATGGCCTCCAGCCCGTTCGCCACCACCGTGACGTCATGGCCGAGCTTCTCCAGCAATCCACGCGCCACCCGCTGGTTGACGATGTTGTCCTCCGCCACCAGGACCCTCAGGGGCGGGCTGACGCTTGGGAGGGGTGGTGCATGGGAGGCCGGGGGGGGGGTCGCTCGGCTGGTCAGCTCGAGGCGTAGGGTGAACGCGAAGATGGAGCCCTCGCCGGGCGTACTCGATGCCGAGATCTCTCCGCCCATGCCCTCCACGAGCAGCTTCGAGATCGTCAGGCCGAGCCCCGTACCCCCGTAGCGGCGGCTGACGCTGGAGTCGGCCTGGGTGAAGGCCTCGAAGAGGCGCTCGAGCTCGGAGGCCTCGATGCCGATCCCGTTGTCGATCACCCGGAAGTCGAGGACCGCGTGGTCCCCGTCATCCTCTCGGCGGCTGACCTGAACCCGCACGAGCCCGCCTGGAGTGAACTTGAGGGCGTTGCCCGCGAGGTTGGTGAGCACCTGCTGGAGACGATGATGATCTCCGAGCACGAGCTCGGGGAGCCCGTCGGCAAGCTCCGCCTCGAGGCGTGAAGAGGATTGCCTGGCAGCAGCCCCGAGGGTCGCCACCACGGCGCGCACGCTCTGCTCGACGGAGAAGGCGACGCTCTCGAACTCCACCGCGCCGTTCTCGGCCTTGCTGAGGTCCAGGACGTCATTGATGATCCTGACGAGAGTCGTCCCGGTCTTCTCGATCGTCGAGACGAGGTCGGTTTGCTCCTCGTCCAGCGGCGTGTCCTTGAGCAGCGCCGCCAGCCCGAGGACCCCGTTCATGGGCGTCCGGAGCTCATGACTCATGACGGCGAGGAACATGGCCTTGTCTTCGGCCGAGGCCTCGGCCCGGGCGAGCGCCTGGTCCCGCTCGGTCTGGTCGAGCGCGAGGATGGTGAAGCTGGGGCCGGCCTTGGGCCTGTGCATCAACAGCAGGAAGGAGCGCTTCTGGCCGCGGACGCAGGCGGGGATCGAGCAGGGGTCCGAGCGGTACTGACTGGACGCGGCGAAGGCCGAGACGGCATCGACCCAGTCGGGCCCCTCGTCCAGTGAGCCGACGGGTTGATCGAGGACCTGGTCGACGCTCAACCCCAGGCTCGAGGCAAAGGTCGAGTTGGCGTCGATGTACCTGCCGTGATCGTCCACCCGAGCCACGACCCAGGGGGCCGACTCGACGAGGTCGACGTAGCGGCCCTGGTGCTCGGTGATCGTCCGGAAGAGCGAGGCCTTGGCCGCGATCTCCTCCGCGAGGATCGACTCGGTGGCGCCGAGGCGCGTCTGGAGGGATCGAATCTCCAGCAGGAGCTGTTCGCGCTCCTCAGCGGGCGATCTGGGTATCGGCTGCATGCTCCAGCAGGTCCTCGGTGCCCACGACCTCGGCGTAGAGCGGGAAGATGCTCTCGCAGTAGAACGCATGCTCGGTTTCGTTCCTACCCGCGGACGCGTCGCGCACGATGGTGACGGCGAACCCCCGTTCGGCGGCAGCGCGCGCGGTGGAGTCGATGCAGATCGAGGTCACGACGCCCGTGATGATGACGTGTTCGATTCCGGCGTCGTGGAGGTGTTCCTCCAGGTTGGTGCCCAAGAACGCGTTGAAGCTGGTCTTGCCCGTGAGGTGCTGGATCCGGTCCCCGTACTCGAGGAGCGCCGGGATGGTCTTGCCGCCCTCGGTGTCCCGGCGGAAGGCGCCCGCGTCGCGGATCGCTGCCAGGAGGCCGGTCGGGCGTGCGAGCTCCTCGTATCCCGGGCTGAAGTGGATCGGCAGGTTGATGAACGGAGTCACCGTGTCCCTGAACGCGCCGAGCAGGCGCTGCGTGTTCGCGAGCACGTCGTTCTGGCGGGCGTTCTCCTCGATGACGGAGTGCATGGCCCCGTCGGGAGAGAAGTAGTCGTTCTGGAAGCCAATCAGGAGGATGGCGGAGCGGGGAGGGGAGGGCATTTCTATTGGGCTCGGCGGATTTGGGCTCGGCGGATTTGGGCTCAGCGAATTCGGGGGAGTCCTGCGGCGGTTTCGAACACCTGCGCTCGGATGTCCCCCAGGCAGAACGGCTTGGTCACCACGGCATCGAAGAGGGCGTCACTCTCCTCCAACTGCAAGGCGTTGAAGACATCGGCGGTGACCGCAACGATCCGTGGCATGTGGGTGCCGGCTTGCGACTTGATGGCCCGTGCCGCGGTGACCCCGCAGCATCTTGGCATCTGGAGGTCGAGCAGGACCAGGTCAAAGGGGCTCGCGCTAGCGGCGTCGATCGCGGCCTGTCCGTCCTCCACCACCTCGTACTCCAAGCCGAGCTCCCCCAGGAAGTGGCCGAGGATCTGGCGGTTGACGGGGTTGTCGTCCGCGGCGAGAACCCTCGGGCTTGGGGGTCCTTGATGGCTCGTCTCGGAGGGCGTCTCGAGGTCGGCGTTCTCGGCCCCCCCTGGCCGGCTGGGAGGCCCCGTGGGGTTCGCCTCTGGATCCGCCTCTCGATCAGCTCCTGGGTCGAGCCGAGCATCGAGGCCGGGCCCTTCCGGACCTTGTCGTCCGGGCCGGAGCCCCTCCCCGGCGGCAGGCGCCGCGCGGTCCATGGGAACCGAGATCTCGAAGCAGCTGCCCTGCTCTCGGGTGCTCTGGACCTTGATCGTGCCGCCCATCAGCTGGATGAGCTCCTGGGTGATCGTGAGCCCCAGTCCGCTCCCGCCGTAGTTGGCCGCGATCGTCGCGTCCTCCTGCTGGAACACCTCCCAGATACGCTCGGGGTTGGTGATGCCCCTTCCGGTGTCCTTGACCGAGGCGTGCAGGCGGAGGGGAGACTCCTCGAGCCAGAGGTCGAGCTCCACGTGGCCCTCGTCGGTGAACTTGACGGCGTTGCTGAGCAGGTTGCTGAAGACCTGCTGGAGCCGGTGGCGGTCCCCGATGAGCTGCGCGGGAGGGCTGATCCGGGGGGCCGGTCGAAGCTCGATGCCCTTCGACAGGGCCTCGCCGAGGAAGAGACCGTGGAGGTCCTTGGCGAGCATGTTGAGGTCGAAGGCCTCCATCTGGAGCTCGAGGCTCCTTGATTCGAGACGGGTGAGCTCGAGGACCTCGTCCAGCACGACGCGCAGGTGATCACCGCAGCGCTTGATGAGCGCCGTGTGCTCTCTCTGGGCCTCGGAGATACCGGTGGACTCGAGGACCTCGATGAGACCCATGATCCCGCACAGGGGGGTGCGGATCTCATGACTCATGGTGGCGAGGAACTCCGACTTGATCCTGCTTGCGGCCTGCGCCGCGAGCTCGGCCTCGCGCTGAGCGGAGATGTCCGTGTGCGTGCCGGTGAAGCGAACGGGCTGCCCGTCCGCGTCACGCTCCACGACGCGACCCCGGTCGAGAATGTGGACCCAGTGTCCGTCCCGGTGTCGCATCCGGTGGACGTTCTCATAGAAGGGCGTCTCGCCGCTGAGGTGGGCCTGGATCGCCTCGTAGCAGGGCGCGAGGTCTTCGGGGTGGACCCGGCTCTCCCACTCGTCGAGGCGGAAGTCGATCTCGTCGAGGGAGTGCCCCAGCATCTGTGCCCAATGCTGATTGAAGCAGACGTCACCTGTCTGGGGGTTCCAGTCCCAGGTTCCAAGGCGCGTGCCGTCGATCACGAGCTCGAGCCGGTCGGACTTCTCCCTCAGCGCATGCTGGGAGCCCATGAGACCGTTGATGTCCACGAAGGTGGCGACCACCTGATCCTGCTCGCCATCCGCCTCGCTGGCGAGCGCGGTGAGGTGGAACCAGGCCGGCGCCCCCTCTCCGAGGCGCATCTCAACGGGTCCGATGTCGGAGCCGCCGCAGTCGCTCAGGAGGTCGCAGATGGCGGCTTCAAGCCTCTCGCGATCCTCCGGTCCGAGGACGTCGTCGAGGCGCTCGACTCCGAGGTTCTGGAGCTGCCTCGCCAGGTCACCTGAGGACTCCAGGATCTCTCTCCCCTCGGACTCCTTCCACCGGACCAAGGAGACGGGCCCGACGTCGAAGAGTCGGCTGGTTGGCTTGTCGGGGGCGTTCATCTACCAGCGATATCGAGAGGGCCGGCATAGACCTGAAGGCCAGGTAGGGTTTCTCCCGGTCGCCTGGGCGGATGGAGCCCATCGGTGGCGCGGTGAGGTGCCCGACGTCCATTTGGTGTCCACGGCGCCCTGCGGGGGGGGCGCTGCGGCGGGCGGCGAGCGAGCGCAAGGAGGGCGCGAGGCGGCGCCCTTGGCGCTCGGAGCGGGCCGGACGGCGGCGCCGTGCGGCGAGGCCGTGGAGGCCGACGGGTCCTGACGGCTCGATCCTGGAGGTGGGGGAGCTGAGAGGGCCGCTGGGCTGGTTCCTCGCGGGTGGCTCGAGCCGACTCAGCCCGCGATCGGGCGCGGGCACGCCAAGGAGCGAGGCGAGCCGATAGGGGGCAAGATGAGCCAGGCGCTGGCGAGTCGTCTCGGGCGCCCGCATCAGGGGCGCTCAAGGCGCCGCCTCGCCCATCTGCCCACGCCGCAGCGCCTCGCTCCGCGACGTCTCCACCTGGGGCCTCGTCCTCGGGTTGGCTCGTCCTCGCGGCCTCGGAGATCTCGCGGCCCCCGCCCTCGTTGACGCCGACCCGGCCTTGGTGGACGGTGGGGAGACGGCCCGGCTGGATCACGTGGGCCTCTCCTTGGCGCTGACGGGGCTGTCGTGCTCGGCGGGACGCAACGGAGGACCATCGGCGAGGCCTGCGCCGGGCCGGCCAGGCGGACGAGGTCCTTCCGCCACGGGACCGGCCCCGTTGGACTACAGTGCAGTAGACGGTCGGGTTTCGCTGGCTGGACCCCGGTGGCCCTGTGGCCGCTCTTCAATTCCCGGCGCTTCGCGACATGACGTATCTCGAGCACCTCTCCGCTACCGTTCGCAGCGTTGGTCTCCTGGGCCGTGGTCTCCTCGCAGCTGGCCCGGTGGGGATGCTCTCCCTCGCGGGCTGCGGGGAGTACCGACCCTCGGTCACCTTCATCCATGACGGCCAGTCGGAGCTCGGCGGCCTCGAGGTGACCTGCAGCTCTTGGGAGGAGCTCGGCGGTCGGGCGGCCTTCGAGCTCTCGATCACCAACACCACCTCGGCCGGGGTGAGCGACCTGCAGGTGATTCTCAATGATGAGTATCGCTGCGAGCTCGCGGCGCTGAGTGTGTCGGGGGGATTCTTCGCGGGCAGCGCCCCGCTCGGCCGGTCCACGCTGCGTCCGAACGAGACCCTGCAGTTTCAGGTGAGTCACGACACCACGAACGGCTCGATCGTGCGCAACGCCGCGCAGCAGCCGCTGCCGGACGACCTCGTGCTCTCAAGCGTGGGCCTCGAGGCCGCGGGCCCATCCGGGCGGTGGGTACGG
>CBFHHK010000093.1:11409-13163 GCA_965655435.1 Planctomycetota bacterium
CAGCAGCCGCTGCCGGACGACCTCGTGCTCTCAAGCGTGGGCCTCGAGGCCGCGGGCCCATCCGGGCGGTGGGTACGGTCCGAGGACTGAGCCGGTCGACGGGTCCCGTTCGAGGGGCTCTATTCGGCTGGATCTATACGGCTGGCTCTATTCGATCGGCTCCCTTCGATTGGGCATGACCTGATCGGGCTCGATGGGGAAGCTCGATGGGGACTCGTCGAGCAGCACAGAGCGACGAAGCCGCAAGGGCCACGTGGCCCCCGGCGGGGCGCACGGCCTTGAGTGGGGCGTCGGCGGGTGAGGCCGCCCAGGCCATGGGGCCTCGCTCGCGCCCCGAGATGGGCGCCAGCCGCCGTGCTCGACGGCGGCGTTCTCACCGAAGCGTCGAGGCGCGGCTCGAGTCGGCGAGCATCGGGCGTGACCAGCGGCGCCGGTCATCCCGCTGGTGGCCCCGCTGGTGGCCCCGCTGGTGGACCGGCCGGTGGACCGGATGGCCGAGCGGAGCCTGCGACTCGCCCACCGGGGGAGGCGGTGGTGGTCGCCCTGCTCAGCCTGGCGGCCCACCGAGGGCCGCGACGACCTCGGCGGGGGCTTGCACAAGCTCGAGGAGGACGCCTGTGGCGCCGATGGGGGAGGCCTCGTTGCCCTTCGGGTGAACGAAGCAGACGTCGTGTCCGGCGGCCCCAGGGCTGATCTCGCCGAGGATACGGACGCCCTCCCCCTTCAACCAGCCGACGGCGGCGGGGAGGTCGTCGACCCACAGGCCGAGGTGATTGAGCGCGGGGGCATTCACGCGCGGGCTCTTGTCCGCGTCGATGGGCTCCATCAGGTCGATCTCGACCGCGTGGGGCCCGGCGCCAAGGGCGAGGATGTCCTCGTCCACGTTGTGACCCTCGCTGCGATAGGAGCCGGTCTGTGGGATCCCGAGGAGGTCGCTCCAGAAGGCGCGCAGGGCCCCCTTGTCGTCGCCTCCGATGGCGATCTGCTGCACGCCGAGGACTCGAAAGGGGCGGTCCGGGAAGGGAAGGCTCATCAGGAGGGGGGCTGGCCGAGGTGTGAGGGACACAGCCGGCGGAGACACAGCCGGCGGAGACACAGCCAGCGGAGACACAGCCGGGGAAGGTCTCGGGCGGGAGGAGTCAGCAGCGGAGGAGCCCGCCGAGGGGGCTCAGGGGATGATCGACCAGCGAGCAAAGGAGCCCGTGGCCTCGAACAGTCGAACGGTGCCCCTCGTCGCGTCGTAGCACCACTCCGCGGCCACCGGCGCGACCGAGCAACCGCTCGTGATCGACAGGTTGTTGCGCCGGACGCTCGACGGCGCGGCGGTCAGCCCTGACACCTGGATCTCGGCGGGGTTCCCATCGATGGCGAAGGTCTGGATCTCGAAGCCGAGCCCCGCGTCCAGCTGGAACTCGTCGGCGTCGAGCGTGACGCGCTGGACGTTCTCACGGCCGAAGAGCTCGATCGTGCTGGCCGCGCTGGTGCCGGGCTGCACGCGATACTCGAAGGCGGCGAAGGCCCCGCCTTGGTGGGCCCGCACATCGAAGCCGTTCCAACGCGCGTCACGGTCGGCCAGGACCTTCCCCGCGTGGGGGGGGGCCGAGAGGCTCTGGAGTTCGAGCCAGTCGCAGACCTCTGACTCGATCAGGAGATCCCAGCAGTGGCCAGGGAGACCCGTGACGCTGCAGGGCTGTGACGTCATCTCGACGAGGAGCTCGTGCGAGAGGCTCGGCTCGCTCGACATGAACTGGTCG
>CBFHHK010000093.1:13262-15814 GCA_965655435.1 Planctomycetota bacterium
AGTCGGTCGGACTGGCTCCTCAGATAGAACTTCGGGTCGTTGATGTAGTAGTACGTGCGGACCGGGACCCCGGTGAGGTTGATGGCCATGTGGCGGCCGCCAGGGAGGAGGCTGCCATCGGCAAGGGAGAGGTCAACTGCCCCTGCTCGCTGATACTCGAAGCGCGGCGGCGGCCCCCCGAAGGTGGCCTCGAGCGGCACCCGGATCGCAGGCTCATGACTCCAGACGTCGGACGGGCTCACGGCGCCGGTGTGGTTGACCACGGCTGCGAAGGCGCCGGTCGCCCGGTCACGGTGGCGCGCGGCGTAGCTCACGGCGTTGCCCCCACCCATGGAGAACCCGATGCCATAGATCCGGTCCAGGTCGACCGGCCACTCGTCGAGGACGTAATTCAGCACGTGCTCGACGTTGAGCTGGCTCTCAGCCGCGCCGAAGCTGATGTCGCCGGTGTTCAGGGCCGGGTTGATCTGGATCGGCGCGAGGACGAACCAGTCGCGGGCCGCGGCCTCCGCGAGGAACTCCGTGTTGTAGTACGAGAAGTCCAGATGGGAGACGCCGAAGCCGTGGAAGCCCACGATCAGCGGACGGGCCTGGCCAGAGGGCGAGCTGGGCACGTAGAGGCTGAACAGCTCGTCGGTCCCCGTGGCGGGCACGAACAGGCGGAGGACGTAGGCCGTCCCACCGATGCCCGGGATCAGCTTGGGGGCCGACAGCGCGGGGACGGCGATGCTCGTCAGCCAGGAGGTGGTGGCCTGGCCGATTCGCAGCTGCTGCGGAGTCATGGCCGAGGGATTCCCGCCCGGCCGGCCGAGGAGCGTCCGGAGCCCGACTCCGGGGAGTGAGCGTCCGCCGGTGCGCTGAGGCGTTGCGAGCCCTGCAGACGTCAGCACCAGGGCCACGAGGAGCCAGGTGGTGGTGAGTTGGGCGAGGCGTCTTAGCATGGGGCGGGGGGGCTGCGCTGGCGGGTCAGGGAGCCCGAGAGGTCTTCTGAGGAGCCTATCCCGCTGCGGGGGCAGAGTCTCAGTCGTTTGCCGTCGGGCCAGCTGGATCGGCTCAAAAGGGGGCGACAGGGGTCTCCCCGTCTGCTGTGCGTCCGTAAGGCAACGCGTACCGATGGCCTCTCAGGCGCCGCAGAGTTGGCCGTGTCTCAATATGGGGCAATTGTGGCGAGCTAGGGGCTCGCCTCGGCCAAGCACGGGACGCTCTCCTTCCCGCTGGCTTCTCGGGTCCGTGCCGACCGGCCCCCTCGATCTTTGGGGAGGCCCCACACAGAGGGAGCGGCAGCCCCCTTCGTCGGCGGGGCGGTCCTTTGACCCAGGGCAACCCAGTCGCGCCGGGCAACCCAGTCGCGCCGGGCAACGCAATGCCCACGGCCGCCCCCGTGTGGTCTCCGGTAACGACGTGGTCTCGACGACGACCTGGTCCGGGACAGGTACATGGCGCGGCTCGACGCTGCGTATGGCTCCAGAAGTCGCCGGGGCTCGCCGCAGCCTCGACCTCAGGGGTTGGGCGCGACCTTATGCTGCTCGGCGGTCTCCGGCTGCAGCTGGGCGTACTCCTCGGAGAGGTCCTCCTGCGTCTGGCCCGTGGCGCGGACGTAGAGGTCGAAGAGCTTCTGCTCGACCGGGAACCCGTAGGCGCCGTGTTCAAGGCGGCGGCCGGCGATGCGCGAGAGGAGCTTGCGCATCCACATGGGCCCCTCCTGCACGTGCATGTCGTAGATCGCGGCCGTGTTGTTGTAGCGCGCCCACGTGTTGCGGATGGACTCCGGCAGCGGCGTGTTCTGCGAGTTGTACTTGTACTCGAAGCAGTTGCCCCACTCATCGAAGTTGGTGGGGGCCTCGTAGCCGAGCTTGACCGCGTGGTCGAAGTCCTCGGTGCCAGGGATCGGCCGGAACGGGTACACGTCCGAGCCCGCCGCTGGATAGAGGTACTTGAGGTGGGCGGCGGCCTTGAGGGTCGCGGCCATCGACTCCTCGGTCTCACCGGGGTAGCCGATGATCCAGAAGGTGCCGGGCACGATGTTGCGCTTCACCAGCTCGCCCACGGCGATCGGGATATGGTCGATCCCGATGTGCTTCTTGATGCGCTCCTGCATGTCGGCGGTGCCGGTCTCGGCGCCCAGCCAGAGCAGGTGACACTTGGACTCTTCCAGGAGATCGAGCGTCGTCTCCTTGTAGCGCATGATGGTCTCGATCTCGATCGTGCCGTTCCAGTGGATCGGCACCTCGAGGTTGACCAGCTCCTGGCAGAACTCCTTGGTGCGCTTCTCCGCGACGCCGAAGTTGGCGTCCTGGAAGCGGAGCACGTCGAAGCCGAAGCGTTGCTGGAGCTCGGCGACCTCTTCGGCGAGCGCCTTGCCGGAGATCGCCTTCCAGCGGCGGCCCGTGAGCTTGGGCGAGCAGCAGAAGGTGCATGGCTCCGGGCATCCGAAGCTCGAGAACATGCTGAAGCCCTTGGGCGGGTTGTCCGGCGTCCAGTGCCCGGGGAGGGGGAACCGGTGGCGGACCTTCATGTTCCCCGAGGGAGCGAGCTGCAGCTCGACGTAGCGG
>CBFHHK010000094.1:0-15599 GCA_965655435.1 Planctomycetota bacterium
TCGTGGTACCAGCGAGCCCCTGCAGCCGGGAGAGCCCCTGCAGCCGGGAGAGCCCCTGCTGCCAGGAGAGCCCCTGCAGCCGGGAGAGCCCCCGCCGCTGGGAGAGCCCGTACGGCGCGTGGGGCAGGGCCGCTGGAGGGCCCGCCGCCGGAGTGAGCAGCGCGGCGAGCGCGTGGGCTCAGGCGTACACGCCCCGGGCGGACTCGGCCTCGGACACGCGGCGCACGGCCATGATGTGGGTCGCTGCGCGGAGGGTGCAGTCGAACTCGTCTTGGATCTCTCGGACACCGTCCCACGCCTCGCGCATGTAGCGGCGCAGGCGGGCCGCGACGACCTCCTCCATCCAGGCGTAGCCTGTCCGGTTCTGGATCCACTCGAAGTAGGCGAGGACCGCGCCGCCGCCGTTGGCGAGGATGTCGGGCACCACGGGGATCTCCCGTCGGATCAGGATCTTGTCCGCGCGGGGGCTGACGGGGCCGTGGGCCCCCTCGAGGATCATCCGGGCCTGGATGAACTCCGCGTTGCGAGAGTGCACCGCCATGGAGATGGCGCACGGAGCGAGGACATCGCAGGGCAGGCGAAGGAACTCCTCATCGGTGACCACCGTGGCGCCGTCCGGGGCTTCGTCCGGGAGCCGCCCGTGGGCAAATCGGTGCTTCAGGAGCTCCGGGACGTTGAGCCCGTTCGGGTCATGCAGCGCGATGTGGACGTCGGAGAGCCCGACCACCTTGTGGCCCTCCTCGTGGAGGATCCGGGCCAGGTTACCACCCACGACGCCCGCGCCCTGGATGACGACCGAGAGGCCGCCGACGGGACCGAGCCCGAAGTGGGCGGACGCGAGCCGCAGGATCACGTGGAGTCCACGCGCCACCGCGTCTTCCTGGTTGGCGCTGCCGCCCATCTCGGGGGGCTTGCCGCTCACCGCAGAGTTGGCGGCGCCATCGGTGTGGCCCGCCAGGGTGTCGAGCGCCCAGGCCATGAGGTCCGCGTCGTCGGCGAACTCCGGGGTGAGCACGTCCCGGTCCGGGCCGATGGTGCCGATCAGGTTGGCGGTCCAGCGGCGGACGGCGCGCTCGAGCTCGGAGTGGCTGAGCTTGGCGCGATCCGCGGCGATGCCGCCGGCGGCGCCGCCGAAGGGGATGCCGAGCAGCGCGCACTTCCAGGTCATCCAGGCGGCGAGCGCACGCAGCTCGGTGATCTTCATCGCGCCGTCGACGCGCAGGGGGCCGTGGAAGGGGCCCAGCCCCGCGTTGTGTTGGATCCGATAGCCGTCGAAGAGCTGGATCGACCCGTCGTCCATCTGCACGGGCACCGACACCGCGATCTCGCGGTCGGACTTGCGGAGGATCTTGTACTCCTGCTCGTCGAGGCCAATCCGGCGGGCGGCCTCGTCGAAGTTGGCCATCATCGTCCGGAAGGGGGTCTCCTCGTCGAGCTGGGGCGTGCTCGGGAACCCTCCCTCATGGAGCTCGGCGTCGTGCTCAGGTGCCATGGCGCGATCAGGAGAAGAGCCCGCGCATCCGATAGACGGAGGCGACTCGATCGATCGAGAGGATGTAGGCGCCGGTGCGCAGGTCGACCCCGAACTTCTCCGACGTCTGCCGGACCTCGGCGAAGGCTTGCACCATGATCTGCTCGAGGCGGGAGTTGACGATCTCCTCGGTCCAGAAGTAGCCCATGCGGTCCTGGACCCACTCGAAGTAGCTGACGGTCACGCCGCCGGCGTTGGCGAGGATGTCAGGGACGATGGTCACGCCGCGCTTCGACAGCGCCGCGGAGGCCGCTGCGGTGGTGGGGCCGTTGGCGCCCTCCACGATCAGCCGCGCCTTGATCCGGTCCATGTTCTCGGTGGTGATCTGGTTCTCGGTGGCGGCAGGGACGAGCAGCTCGCAGTCGAGCTCGAGCTGAGCCTTGCCGTCGGTGGAGTAGTCCGCGCCGTCGAAGCCCTCGAGGGTCCGCTTCTCTCGCAGGTGGTTGAGGACGGCCGGCATGTCGAGCCCTCGCTCGTTCACGATGTAGCCGTACATGTCGCTGATCGACGTGATTCGGTAGCCCTCCCGGTGGAGGAGCATCGCGCCCAGGCCGCCGACGTTGCCAGCGCCCTGGACGACCACGCGGGTGTCCTCGGGGCGCAGGCCGATCATCTTCAGGGCCTCGTTGGCCGAGATCATCACGCCGCGCCCGGTGGCCTCACGCCGGCCGCGCGAGCCGCCGATGGACAGCGGCTTGCCCGTCACCACGGCGGTGGACGTCTTGCGCTCGTGCATGGAGTAGGTGTCCATGATCCACGCCATCGTCTGCTCGTTCGTGTTCATGTCCGGGGCGGGCACGTCACGATCGGGACCGATGATGTCGAGGATGGCCGTGGTGTAGCGGCGGGTAAGCCGCTCCTGTTCACCGATGGACATGCTCCGGGGGTCGCAGATCACGCCGCCCTTGCCACCGCCGAAGGGCACGTTGACGACGGAACACTTCCAGGTCATCCACGCTGCGAGCGCACGGACCTCGTCGATGTCGACGTCGGGGCTGAAGCGGATGCCGCCCTTGCTGGGGCCGCGGAGGGTGTTGTGCTGGACGCGGTGCCCTGTGAAGACCTGGACCGTGCCGTCGTCCATGAGGACGGGCACGTTGACCGTGAGTTCACGGTCGGGCATCGATAGGACCTTGCGGACGCCCTGTTCGAGACCGAGGTGATCGGCGGCAGTATCGAACCCCTTCTGCATGGACAGAAACGGGTTGAACTCGTCGTTGTGCGCGTGCGTCGCGACGGCGGAACCGGAAGACATGGACGCAGGCGGATCGGAGGACGCTTGGCGGCTCACGACCCTTTGATGGGGAGAGGTTCTGATCGGGAGGGGATCAGCCAGCGGCGCGACCACCGAAGATGGTGGAGGCGTCAAGGGCTCGCTGCCATTCGAGCGATCAGGCTCCAGCCGTGGAACCCTATACCGAAGAAATTGAATGACCCTCGATATGGGAGTTCCGGTTGACGCGCCGAGCCCTCCCCGGCTTCGATGCTCCCATGGCCTCCCGACTCGATCCCATGCACCTCGCCAGCGGCCTCCGGGTCGTCGATGCGGGCGGTGACCTGGACCCCGGCGCCGCGGCCACCGCCGCGGGTTGGTCCCGGGCGGAGCTCGTCGCCATCATGCGGGCGGCGCCGGCGGAGACCTGGCGGTCGGTCCCGGGCCGAGTCACGTTCCCCTGGCCCCAGGGCGCGCCCACCTCACCCGATGCCCTGGGAGTGGTGGTCAAGCGCTTCGACCGTGGCAGCGGCTGGCTCTCGCGCCTCGCCGCGGATCCCGCCGGCTGTGAGTTTCGCGCCCTCGAGGGCCTCCAGGGGCTCGGGATCCCCGTCCCCGAGCCGATCCTCCACGCGTGGAGCCCCGAGCTCGGCCGCTCGATGGTGCTCATGGCGGAGGTGCCCCACCGTCGTTCCCTGCGCCAGGCGATCGCCGCCGCACCGGACCCGGTCGCCAAGGCCAAGGCGGAGGCGCTGCAGCTGGCCGAGCTCGCCGCGCGCTTGCACGGCGCCGGGTGGTACCACCGCGACCTCTACCTACAGCACGTGGTCGAACATGGGGGGGACGGCTCGCTCGTCCTGCTCGACCTCGGGAGGGCTCGCTGCGAACGGCGCCCGAGGGCGCGCTGGTTCCAGAAGGACCTCTCGGCGCTCTACCTTTCAGGCGGGGAGGAGTATCGCGAGGCGCTGCTGGGGGTGCTCTTGCCCGAGTACTTCCGGCGACGGGGGCTGCCGGTGGCGGACCTCGCGGGCTGGGAGCAGGCGATCCGGCGCCGCTCCGCGCGGGTCTGGGCTCGAACGCCCCGCCATGTGGATCCTGGGACCCGGGAGGGGGCGGCCGATCCCCGGGGGGGCGGCCCGACCCGCTAGGCCGCGCTGGCCGCTTCGCGCGAATCGGGCCCGCCACTTCAGGCCTCGGGCGGCGGCCCCTGTGGCTCACCGGTCGACCTCCGTGTCGGCCGTGTGTCGATCATGTGTCGGCCCCGAGGCGCCTCCTTGGCCGGACCCTCTGGGCGGCCCCTGATGGCGGCCCTCACCCGCAGCCTCAAGCCGCCCTCCTTCGCGGGAGGCTCAGGCGGGGCTCACTGGGCGGGCTCGAGGGGGCGGACCCAGATGTTCCGGAAGGCGATCGGGTTCCCGTGGTCCTGGAGCTGGATCGGCCCGGTCGGGCCGTGGGCCGCGTACTTGGCGAGCGCCCGGTGACCGGTGGCGCCGTCCATGACCCTGCCGTGGTGGACGCAGAGGCCGTTGTGGAACACGGTGGCCATGGCGGGTGCCTGCAGCTCGCCGGAGTCTGCGAAGCGGGGCGCCCGGAAGCAGATGTCATAGGTCTGCCACTCGCCCGCTGGCCGGCAGGCGTTGACCATGGGGGGCTCCTGGCCGTAGAGGGCGGCGGTCATCCCGTCGGGGTAGGTCTGGTTCTCGAAGCAATCGAGGACCTGGATCTCGTAGCGCCCGAAGAAGAAGACCCCGGAGTTGCCGCGGCCCTGACCCCCGGGGCCCTCGGCGTCGCCGTAGGTCGGCGCCTTCCACTCCAGGTGAAGCTGGCAGTCCCCGAACTCCTCCTTGGAGCGGACGGCGCCCTTGCCGTTGACCACCATGGCGCCGTCCTCGAGCTTCCAGGGGCCGCCGGTCCAGCCGTCCGTCGAGGTCCCGTCGAAGAGGACGATCGCGTCGCTCGGCGCCGTCGAGGCGATCCCGGCGGCTCCCGGGGTCACGACCTTCGGCTGCGGGCGGAGCCCATCGTGGACGTGCCACCGGGTGCCGGGCAGGACCGGGGTGTCCTGGTAGCCAAGCATGTCGTCTTGGCCCTGGATGGCGAAGAAGGTCGTCGCCGAGGCGAGGAGAGCCGTGAGGGCCTTGGAGCCGTGCAGCATTGGGAAGGGGGGCTGAGGGGTCGTGAATCCTGGGGGAGTGAACCGCAGGGCGAATGGGTCTGGCCTATCCTCTGCAACGCGCCAGCTTCCGCAAGGCGCAGCATCCAAGGACTCCAGCGACGCCCCACGACCACCCATGACCCAGGCAAGCTCCCAAGCCCCCTCCTCCGCGGGCTCCGTGGCCGATCAGTTCCCCAGCGACGTTCCCGTCGAGCCCGGGCTGGTGTCCATGACCCGGGAGGGCGATCTCGTCCGCCTCTGCCTCGAGCGCCCCGAGGTCATGAACTGCCTGTCGTTCCCGACGCTTCGCCGCTTCCGGACGCTCCTCGAAGAGCTCCGCGGGGACCTCACCATCCGCTGCATTCTGATCACCGGAGCGGGGGAGCGGGCCTTCTGCGCCGGGGCCGACCTGAAGGAGCGCAAGACGATGCCGGCGGAGCGGGTGCCTGACTTCGTCCGCAATATCCGTGGGCTCATGGACGACGTGGCGTCCATGCCGCAGCCGACCGTGGCAGTGGTCCAGGGGTTCGCCTTCGGGGGAGGGACGGAGCTCATGCTGGCCTGCGACCTGCGCGTGGCCGCCGAGGAGGCCATGTTCGGCCTGACGGAGACGACGCTGGCCATCATCCCCGGCGCTGGCGGGACCCAGCGCCTTCCGCGGCTCATCGGCGCCAGTCGGGCGAAGGACCTGATCCTCACCGGCCGCAAGATCGGGGCCGCTGAGGCCGAGCAGATCGGCCTGGTGAACCGGGTGGCGCCGCGCGAGTCCCTGGACGAGGCCGCCAGAGAGCTCGCCGCGACCATCGCCGCGAACGGCCCCGTCGCGGTCCGCGCGGCCAAGGAGGCCATCGACGTCGGGACGGAGGCGCCGATCGGGGAAGGGCTGGAGATCGAGGCTCGCTGCTACGAGAAGGTCCTCCCGACCACCGACCGCCTCGAGGCGCTCGCCGCCTTCGCGGAGAAGCGCAAGCCGCAGTACAAGGGGTCCTGAGCGCCGAGCGGTCCCCTGGGTCGACCTCGGGGCAACCTTGGGTTGGACCTCTTGGTGGGCTCCGGGGCGGCCCCTGGTCTTGCTCCCGCGAAGTCGGGCCAGCGCGCCGCGCAGGAGCAGGGCCGGCAGGGCGCGCGGGCGTCGCCGCGTGGGATTGTTCAGGGGCGGACCATCAGCGGTGGGGCCCGCTCGCGGGCGAGCACCCCGAGCACCCCGAGCACGCCGAGCACGCCGAGCACGCCGAGCACGCCCAGCACGCCCAGCACCATGGCGTCGAGCCGGTAGGCGCAGAGGCCTGTGGCGCAGAGCCCTGCAACGCAGAGCCTTGCAACGTGGAGCCCGTCCGATCAGGAGCTCCATCTTGCGGGAACTGAAGTCGCCCGCCGTGGAGGCGACCCGATCGCGACTCAACCGGGGGACCGGGGTGGAGCGCGCGGCCCCTGGTCGGGCCGATCAGGCGGGGTCAACGGGAGGAGGGGAGCCGGGCTCGTCCCCGGTCCACTCCTTCATTCGGTCCTGGTACCAGTCCTCGGTGGCCCGTGCGATGGCGTCCACCCGGTCGGCGGGGTGGACCTCGCCTCCCTGTCGGGAGCCAGGGCAGGTCGCGTTGACCTCCTCGGTCCACACCTTGCGGTCCAGATTGATGTCCCAGAACGGCCAGGTCCTGCACTGGACGGGCCGCACGGCGTAGACCGTGCAGCGGCCCGCGTCGTCGAGGAATTGGCAGCGATCGAGGCCTGGGAGCAGCGTGATCCAGCCGTCCTCCACCCGCACCTGAGTGCGGACGAACTCGACGGGGTCCATCTCCAGGTGGCGAGCCATGGCGGTCACCTCCTCCTCGCGCAGATAGACGTGGCTGTACTCGCCCCGGCTCTTGCAGCAGTTCCCGCAGGCCGTGCAGGAGAACGGGAGGCCCTCTTCGTACCAGCGCTCGCTCATCGCAGGGACTCTAGGCGGCAACCTGTGGGGGCGCAAGTGGTGCACTTGAATGGCCTTAGGGTCCCGGTTTGGCCCGGGGTGTGCGATTTTCGAACGTGAAGTTGGAGACCTGGGCGGCTATGTGCGGTATCGCTCTGTGCCGCGCCGGCTCCCCTCCCCAGGCCCTGCCCCATGCCAGCGCCCCTGACCAGGTATGAACATGCGATTGACTGTCATCGAAGACGGGGTCCGCGCGGAGCTCGCGCTGGACAAGCCGGCCCTGACCGTGGGGCGCTCTGTCGACAACGACATCCGGCTGAAGAGCTCCAGGGTCTCCCGGCACCACACCCGCATCGAGCTCATCGAAGGGGCCCCGTGGATCGTGGATCTCGGCTCCGCCAACGGGACGCTGGTGAACGGAAAGCGCGTGGATCGACAGCAGGTGGGCCTGGGCGACCGCATCTGCGTGGGGGGGGTGGACTTGATCCTCGAACGCGAGGAGAGCGGGGTCCCGTCCAGGGAAGGTGGCGGGGCCGAGACCCTGACGGGAGGCGGAGGGCGCGAGCGGGAGACCCTGCGTGCCTTCGCGAGCATCACCCGCGAGCTCAACAGTGAGGTCGAGCTGCCCCGGCTCCTGCGGCTCATCGTCGACTCGGCGGTGACGCTCGTCGGCGCCGAGCGCGGCTTCGTCTTGCTCGGCGAGGCGTCTCCGACCAAGGCGGTCCCAGCGGAGCCGCTCGACGTGAATCACATGAGCGTCAGCATCGCCCGGAACTTCGATCAGTCGGACATCGTGGTCCCTCGGTCGCGCCTGTCCATGGGGATCGCCGGGCGCGCGATCTCCACCGGGCGACCGGTGCTCTCGGTCAACGCGAGCGAGGACGACCGCTTCGACGGGATGGCCAGCGTGGAGCATCTCCGCCTGCGGTCGGTGATGTGCCTCCCGATCTTCCTGGATGGCGCCACGATCGGCGTCCTCTACGTGGACAACCGGCTCCAGCGCGGGGCCTTCGGCGCGAACGATCTCGAGCTCATGGAGCTCTTCAGCGGTCAGGCCTCCTGCGCACTGAAGAACGCGCGGCTCGTGGCCTCGCTCCGCGATCAGAACCGCAGCATCGAGGCCTCGCGGCAGCAGATCGAGCGCCTGAACGAGCAGCTGGGCCGCAAGGTCCGGGACCAGGGCAACGAGCTGGCCGTGGTCCGGAAGGAGCTGGACCGGGAGCGCAGCCGTTACGACTACGGGCAGATGGTCGGCGCCTCGGACGCCATCACGGCCGTCTTTCAGACCCTCGACCGGATCGTGGAGTCCGACCTCCCGGTCCTGATCCATGGAGAGAGCGGGACCGGCAAGGAGCTCATCGCCCGCGCAATCCACCGCAACGGTTCACGGCGCGACAAGCCCTTCGTCACCGAGAACTGCGCGGCGCTGCCCGACACCCTGCTGGAGTCGGAGCTCTTCGGGCACGCGCGCGGCGCGTTCACGGGCGCATACCGCGCCAAGAAGGGGCTCCTCGAGCAGGCCGACAAGGGGACGCTCTTCCTCGATGAGATCGGTGACATGAGCGCCGAGATGCAGAAGAAGCTCCTCCGCGTCCTCCAGGAGGGAGAGTTCCGCGTGCTCGGATCGGACCGGACCGTCAAGGTCGACGTGCGCATCCTCACGGCGAGTCATCGGGACCTGGAGGAGATGGTCCGGGAGGGGACCTTCCGGGAGGACCTCTTCTACCGGGTCGCGGTCCTCAGCGTGGACCTGCCGGCGCTCCGTGATCGGCGCGACGACATTCCGCTGCTCGCGGAGCACCTGCTGCTCCGGGCTGCGCGTGAGGCGGGCCGCGAGGTCCCCTCGCTCCCGCATGACGTCGTCTCGGTGCTGTGCAGCCACGACTGGCCCGGGAACGTTCGTGAGCTGGAGAACGAGATGCGCCGGCTGCTCGTGGTCTCCGATGACGAGATCCGGGTGGAGCATCTGTCGAAGTCCGTGGTTGAGGGGTACGGGCGCCAGTCGAGCCCCGCTGCCGCGGGCGCCATCCTGGAGTCGGGGGACATCCGCTCCGCGGTCGCGGACCTCGAGTGCCGCTCCATCGAGGCCGCCCTGGCTCAGGCCGGGGACAACAAGAGCAAGGCCGCTTCCGCCCTTGGCATCAGCCGCTTCGCCCTGCAACGCAAGCTCGACAAGTACGGTATCGGGAAGACACGTCGGCGTAGCGGCAGCAAGGGCGCCGTTGGAGAGGAGCAGAAGGACGGCGACGACGCCTGAGCCTGGCGCACACAGCGAACCCCATGCCTGAGCCTGATCGCGAAGCCGAGGACGAGTCACTCGTCGAGTTGGACCCCTCCCAGGCGGAGGCGTTCCTCGCGCGCATGCGGTCGACAGAGGACGAGGAGGCTGCGCCGCCGACGGTCCCGGGCTTCGAGATCCTCGGCGTCGTGGGGCGGGGCGCCACGGGGGTGGTCTACCGCGCCAGGCAGGAGGCCGTGGACCGAGACGTGGCCCTGAAGGCGCTCCATCCCGAGCTGGTCACGAACGGACGGGCGGTCAAGCGCTTGAAGCGGGAGGCGCGCCTCGCCGCGCGGCTGGCGCACCCGAGCATCATCTCAGCCATCGACATGGGGGAGGTGAACGGGGTCTGGTGGTATGCCATGGAGCTCGTGGAGGGGGTCTCGCTGGGCCGCCGCATCGCCGAGCGAGGGTCGCTCACGGAGCGCGAGGTGCTGCGGCTCTTCAGCCCGCTGTGCGACGCCCTCCAGCATGCCCATGAGGTGGGGGTGGTCCACCGGGACATCAAGCCCGCCAACATCCTCATCGACGGTCGCGGGCGGGCCCGCCTCGTCGACCTCGGCCTGGCGGTGGGGCAGAACGACCCCGCGATCACGCGCACCGGGGCGACGCTCGGCACGCCGCACTACATCAGCCCCGAGCAGGCCAGGGACCCGGGCCAGGCCGACATCCGGAGCGACCTCTGGAGCCTCGGCGCCACCATGTACCACGCGGTCTGCGGGCGCCCGCCCTTTCAGGGTGACGGAGAGGGCAGCGGCGGGGTGGCCGAGATCTTGGCTCGCGTCCTCCATGATCCGGTCGAGGACCCGCGGGCCCACACGCCGTCGCTGTCGCGCGACTTTGCCCTGTTGCTCCGTAAGTGCCTGACCCGGGACCCGGACCAGCGCTATCAAGAGCCCTGGGAGCTGGTCGCGGACATCGAGCTGCTGCGCGAGCGGCGCCGGCTGGACCTGCGAGGGAGCCGCTTGGATCCCTACGCCTCGAGGCGGCCACGGTGGCTCCGCGGCGCTCTCCTGGGCGCCGCCGGAGTGGCGGCCGTCACGTTGACCTGGGTGATGACGGCGCGGCCCTGGCAGGACCCCGTGGAGCCGGTCGCGCCCCAGTACGGGGCCGTGCTTGAGGACTGGCCGGAGCTGCTCGCGATCCGGGACGGCTTTCGCTCCTCCAGCCTGACCATCGCCGCCGCCCTCGCCGACCTCGAGGCCCTCAATCTCGAGGGCTTCACCGGGAGCGGCCGCATCCTCCGTGATCAGCTCATGGTCGACCTCAAGGGCGCTCTGGTGGAGGCGGTCTCCGGGTGCCTCGTCACGGCCGACGTGGACGTGGACCAGGCCCTCGAGGGGCGCTCCTTTGAGCTCGCCGCGCGGGCCTGCGGGCAAGACCTGGATCGAAGGCTCCGGGGGGCCACCGGCTTCCTCGCGCTTGGCCAGCTGCCCGCGGGCGCGGCCCTGCTGAAGGCGGAGGAGTGGCGCCGGTCCCGGTCGGACCGGGTCCGTGAGGAGCGCCGTCGTGCGCGGGACACGGCGGCCGCGGCCCTCCGGCTCGCCTACCCTGAGCGGGTGAGGAGTCACATCGCCAGGTTGCTCCGGGAGCGCCGCTGGGCGGACGCCGACGCGTTCCTCCGCCGGGCGGATCCCGAGGAGTGGCTGGGCCTCGAAGGGGCGGAGCTTGACCTGCGTGGGCTCGACGCCATGGAGCGGCTGGAGGTGGCGTCCGAGATCGACGCGCTGGTTCGGAGCGACCGGTCCAACATCCGCTATCGCATGGCGGCGGCGGTCGAGGAGGTGTCCGACTTCGTCGACGCCGAGTACGAGGCCGCGCTGGACGAGGTGCAGGACGGCCGGGTGACGGGGCCCCGCTCTCTGGTGGACCAGCTCAACGACGCCCTCGCTGCCAAGGCGGCGACCCTCGGCCTCGACGCGAGCCAGCTCACCGAGGAGTTCCGCACCCCCTTCCTGAGTCACGTCAACGAGGTGCGCGTCGCGCTCTCGGTGGCCGAGGCCGTGCGCCGGGAGGAGCTGGCCACCTTGGCCCTCGGAGAGCTCGAGGCGGAGCTCGGTCCGCTGCGGAAGAGGCGGGACTACGGCGCAGTACGCCGCGCGCTCACCGCGGCGCTCGCGGAGCCCTGGCGCCGCTCGACGCACGCGGCGATCCGCGCGAGGATCCGCGAGACCGAGCTCCTCGATATGGTGCTCGACCGCGCGGCGCAGGCGATCGAGGCGCGGTCAGGGGAGACCTTCGAGTTTCACTTCGAGCGCATCCCCGTGCGGGGTCGCATCGGGGCCCGCCCCGCGACCGTGCGCCGCCTGGGCTTTGGGCTGACCGTCGGGCGCGACCAGCGGCTCCCGCTCTGCCTGACCCCTGCGCAGCGGGCCGGCGGCGCCGGGCGCGTGGTGGAGGGTGCGGACATCCTTCGGTTGGCGGGCCTGCTCGACTCCAGCGCACTCTCCCCGGTGGACCGCCTCGCGGCCGCCGCGTTCCTCGCGGCCGAGGGGGACTCCGAGGCCGCGCGCCGGCGAATTCGCCTGCAGGACTACCCGAGCGACGAGCTGCTCCCTTCGGATCTCGAGCGGCGCGTCCGGAGGGGCGCGGAGGAGCGCCCAGGCGAGACCCGGTCCCCCGTGTCCGGGCCGCTTCTCGGTTCGCTGAAGCCAGCTCCGGTCGTCTCCGTGGCCGATGCCTTTGGCGTCCCCAATCAGGCGACCGTTGGTCGGCAGGTCAGGCTCGTCTGGGACCTGGTCGAGGTCGCGGACGCCGCCCGCGACCTTGGCCTGTCGCAGCCTCTCCCCGAGGGAGCCGGGCGCCTCGGGGCGTGGAGCCCTGGTCGGTGGGCGCTCGTTCCGGAGGGGCTGTCCCTCCTCTCGGACCTGGATGAGCGGGGCGACTTCATGGGGAGGTCCGCCGGGCCAAGCCTCGAGCTCGTGGACCCCCTCAACCTCGAGAAGCCCGTGGCTGTCCGGCTGCGGCTCCGGCCCGGAGATCACCGGCCGGAGGGACACCTCCTGGCCGTGTCCTTGCGCGGGTATCACCTCGTGCTGGTGTGTGATCCCTTCGAGCCCAGAGCCTGGTTCGGGTCCGGCGACCTCGCGGCGCTCATTCGCCACGTGCAGGGCGGGTCCCCCCAGGCGCCGAGCTCGTTCCTGGAGCGCCCGTTCAAGGGGGTCGTGGACGGGGAGGATGTGCTCATCGACCTGAAGCTGGGACCGTCCTCTCTGGAGCGCGCGGTCGTCGGGGGCGAGGTCCTCGACTTTCCACGCTTCCTGGAGAAGCCGGCGGAGGCGCAGGATGTCCTCCGGCTTCGCTCCGCCAAGCCCATGACGCTGCTCGATGCCGAGCTGCGCGGCTCGCGACGCGCGGGCCTCTGAGCTGCGCTTGGGCGGAGAGCGGCTGCGGTGGCTTGCCCGCCCCTCTGCTCGGGTTTCAGCCTCCAGGCCCGCGGCGCGAGTACCGCCGATTGGGCCCACTCCGCTGGGCCCCTGTGAGTCTTGGACCCATCGGTCCAGGCCCCGTCAATGCGGCCGGGTGAAGCGGGCGGTGACGTCGCGCGCGCGCTTCATGTGCTCGGAGGGGACGAGGTCCTCGACGGCGTCGAGGGCGTCCGAGACCTGGGCCGGGGTCGCGCCGCATCGGACGGCGCCTCGCACATGGCTGGCGAGCTGGCGGTCGTGACCGGTGGCGGCGAGCATCACCACGGCGAGGAGCTCCCTCGCCGGCGCATCGAGCCCGCCCCTGGACAGCACCGTGCCGTACGCGTGCTTCGCCACGAGCTCTGCCAGGTCCGGGTCCAGGGACTGGAGGTGGTCCCGCACCCCCTCAGCCCCCTCTCCGTAGATCCGCTCGAAGAGCGCGCTCCCGGCTGCCGGGGATCCGGGAGCCGGCGTTGGGTCGGATCCGACGCCAGGGGGAATGCCGGCGCCGCGGAGATGGTCCAGCGCCGCGATCGTCCTCGGGAAGCCGCAGAACAGATGGCACTGGAGCAGGACCTCCTTGGCCTCGGCGGTCAGCGGCTCCGGGCCCGCCTCGGCTGCGAACTCGTCCAGCGCTGCGGGGAGGAACCGAACGACCGCGGCGGCGAGACGGTAGAGCGAAGGGGGCAGGGGAGACGGCATCAGGGCTGGCGGGTGGCGAGCTCGGCGATGGGCTCTCCCATGCGGATGTTGGCGCCCAGGGTCGCGGTGGGGGCGTGGAAGCCGGGCGGCGTCACGAGGACCACGGTCGAGCCCATCTCGAAGCGACCAAACTCCTCGCCGCGCGCGAACGGGCGCGGCGGTTGAATCGCACCGCGGTGGAGCGGGTCCACCCCGACGACTCGGATCCGGCCCACGACCACGGCTCCGACGAGCACCATGAAGAAGGGGCCGTGCTCGGATTCGAGGCGGCAGACGACCCGCTCGTTGATCGGGAGGACTCGGCGGCGCTCAAGGACGCTCGGTTGGACGCTGTGGCGGTCCCCGGGGACGTGGACGACCTCGGCGAGCTGGGCGTCGAGGGGGCAGTGGATCCGGTGGTAGTCCTTCGGCCCGAGGTAGAGGGTGTACTGGTGCCCGCCATTCAGGTCCACGTCGTCACCGACGCCGGCCAGGAGGTCGCGGATGGGGTAGAGCCGCTCCTTCGCTTCGACCACCATCCCGTTGGTCACCGGGGAGCTGGCCTGCACCATGCAGTCCACGGGCGACGGGAGGTTGGCCGGGTCGGCGTCGACCGTCCGAGCCCCGTCAGCGAGCCTCCGCACGAAGAAGGCCCCCAGGCTCGGGTAGTCCCGCGGCTGGCCGCGCATCTCGCTCAGGTCCGCGCCGGTGAAGGCGGCGTAGGCCTTGTAGAGCGGTGCGCGGAGGGGGCTCGGGACGCGCCGGTCCGCCGCCCAGCCGATCAGGAGGGAGAGCCGACGTTTCACCTGGAGGGGGGAAGCCATGCGCGGACACTATCCGCCGGGACGTCCCGGGGGGAAGTCTCCGATTGAACGCCGTGCGCCTTGACGAGGCCTCGGGGCCTAGCATCATGTGCCGAACTGCCCCACCGGGCGCGCGCTCCGAGCTCGCGCCCTGCGCCCGAGTCTCGAGTCTCGGCCACGCGCCTGCGCTCTGAACCCAGAGCCTGGGCCCTCCCGGCCGCGTATCCAGTCCCCGGCCAACAGACTCTCCAGTCCCCGGCTAACAGACCCTGCCACCGCCCCTCCAAGGAGACCCCAGATGACTTCCGGTACCACCGTCGTGATCCTTGCCGCAGGCAAGGGCACGCGCATGAAGAGCGAGACGCCCAAGTGCCTGCACGAACTCTGCGGGCGCTCCATGCTGGGTTGGGTCCTGGGCGCAGCCGAGGGCCTCTCCCCGGATCGGATCGTGGTGGTCGTCGGCCACGGCGCCGCGGAGGTCGAGGCCGCCGCGCGGCGGGAGCTGCCCGACGTCGACCTTCAGTTCGTGCTGCAGGAGCCGCAGCTCGGGACCGGGCACGCCCTCCAGGTGGCGGCGCCCGCCCTCGGTGAGACGGAGCGGGTCGTCGTGACGTACGGCGACATGCCGCTCCTCTCGACCGAGAGCATGCAGTGCCTCGTGGACGCCCAGGTGGAGGTCGGGGCCCCCGGCGCCGTCTCCATCCTCACGGCGATCATCGAGGACCCGACGGGCTATGGCCGGATCCTCCGTCGCGAGGACGGCTCGTTCGAGCGGATCGTCGAGCACAAGGACGCCTCGGAGGAGGAGCGCATGGTCAACGAGACCAACCTCGGCGTCTACTGCTTCGACCGGGCGACGCTGGACGACGACCTCTCGAGGCTCGACAACGACAACGCCCAGGGCGAGTACTACATCACCGACCTGGTCGGGATGGCCGAGGTCGGCGGGCGCCCTGTGCTCCCGCTCGTGCTCGAGGACGCGGGCGAGGCGCAGGGCGTCAACGACCTGGGCCAGCTCGCAGAGGTCCGCTGGCAGATCCAGATGCGCATCCTCGAGCAGCACATGGCGGCCGGCGTTCGGATCATGGACCCCGCCACCACATTCATTGACCACGGTGTTGAGATTGGCTGCGGCACGGAGGTCCTGCCCTGCACGGTCATTCGATCCGGCGTCCGGGTCGGCGAAGGCTGTGAGGTGGGGCCCTTCACGCACCTGCGCGCCGGGGCCGTGCTCGAGGACGCCGCGGAGGTCGGGAACTTCACCGAGATGAAGAACTCCACCCTCGGGAGCGGGTCCAAGGCGAAGCACCTCAGCTACCTCGGCGACGCGCGCATCGGCGCGAAGACCAACATCGGCGCCGGGACGATCTTCGCCAACTACGACGGGAAGGCGAAGCACCCGACCGTGGTGGGGGACCAGGCCTTCGTGGGCAGCGGCTCGATCATCGTTGCGCCCAACGAGGTGCCGGCGGGCGCCACCACCGGCGCGGGCGCTGTGATCACCCGTTCGGCGGAGATGCGAGAAGGCGAGACCTGGGTCGGGATGCCGGCCCGTAAGCTGACCCCGAAGACCTGAGCGTTCTATCCCTCGGCTCGTCTCCCCCCTGCCGAGGGGCCCCTGT